>SKJJ01000021.1 GCA_007115975.1 Chitinispirillum sp. | reverse complement strand
TTTTTCTCAGAATACGGCAAATGCAACTATGCACGTTTCCAAAAATCACACCACTATTTCATCTGATATTCGCAACGCCTATCTCCCCGGCTCCGGATCATTGAGAATGACCATTAGTGAGACTTCGTCGTTTACCTCCGGCAATGCCCAGATCGTTACCCTTACTGCTCCAAAAGGTGCCTTTCTGGAAGGGATCGAATTTGATTACTATTGCAACTACAACAATAACCAGATGACGTTAGTGATGCTTGATGACAAAAATAAAATTATCTGGGAAAATAATGTTCATGGGGTCAGCCGCGGGAATAAAACACATGGTTTTTCAGGAGATGTTACTTCCGTATCATTTGCAATAAGGGTCAAAGGACAACCCACACTTACCCAGGGCTGGTTTGGCAGCATTTCCGGTATCAGACTCCACTATACACCAAACAGCACCAATCTTCTCCCCGCCATTGACCTGACACTCACGGGAGAGGGTGTTTCCTGCAATACCAGACCCGAAAACCATGAAGCGATTGAGAGGTTCTGGTCCATGAGTGGTGCAGGCCAAATAAGCGGCATTAATAACATCGATGATGCGACATTTGAGAATGGCTATTTTGCCGGGATAGCATCAAATCACGACCCTCACTTTACTTTTACTTCGAGTGCAATTGATGGATCTAAACTTACCAATATTGCACTTCGGCTCTATTCCGGCAAAGATGGTACGGGGCAGCTATTTCACTTCTGCTCCGATGGGCCCAGCCATTTCAATTTCCCGGTAAAGCAGGGATGGCATGTGTATAATCTGACTGCACCGGCTGACTGGCAGTCCAAAACGGCGATATCAAGGGTGCGGCTTGATCCAGGCATTGAAGCCGGAGTACATTTCAAACTGGACTGGTTTGCATTAAGTTCAAAGCCGGTCGGTGATTCTCTTATACCTCAGTTTATTCTCAGTGGCGATAAAGCACTGGTTGCAGTTGCAGGAACCGGTATTGACGGGCAGTACACCCTTACGGCTCACTACGATGGCAAAGCCAGTTCGATCACTGTGCCAACCACAGGAGGTGATGTCTCTTTGATATCATTACCAAAGCGGATTGCAACGCCCAGCCTGAAGATCAACAACTCGGTATTGTACGTAAATAACAGTCTGCCCAGTTCGACCCTTAAGGTGTTTAATCTTAGGGGGCAAATGGTCTTGTCTGTTTTGTTAAGCTCTGATGGTATGCAGAAAATAGCACTCGGTAAAAAACTTACCTCCGGTTTGCATTTGGTGAAATTGAACTGGAGGGGGGGAGAAGTGGTCTCCTCTGTGGTAATACCAAAATAGGATAGTATGAGGCTGAGGTTTTTTCTAAAAAAAACTCCTGAAGCAATTCTGGTTTTACTATGGAGATCACTCCCAAGTACCCGTTTTCCCACTCGGATAGGAGCATCTGCGGCATAGAAAGAAAAACGGAGGGAGTGTAATTTTCTGGGAGTTCTCATCTCAGAACGATCGCTACATTTTTGCGAAATAGTCAGTCGCCCCCAAGGGCTCATACGGGTCATAAGTGGCAATCAGCCGCATCACATTCCACTACCCGGCTGGTCAATTGCTGATCGCCCGCAGGTTGTTATAACATGATGGCTATCACCTTTGAACATCACAATTTGTGATCTCCAATTTTCAAACTCTTCCTTCCGGAATAATTGCGCTGCCTTATTGAGAATTTCTGTTTCTCAGAAATCATTAATTCCGTGTCATTATCCCCTAAACAATGTGAACTTTTAATCTAAAGAGAGGTTTAAACACAGGGCTCAGCGGTCTGAATTATGTAGTATATATTCCATAATTTTTTAATGCAACTATACACATAAAGTTACAGATCAATAACCTCTAACCGATGTATCCAACGATTCTGCCGTTAAGTCATTGGGATCACGGCTTTTCTAATTTCTCTTCCCTGGCATTCTGTTAATCTTTTTCATTACCTGTTCCGCAAATCTTTGCGCTGTTTCGGAATCAATTCCTGCTGAAGATGCAAATTTGTCAATATCGATTTTCTGACCGGTATTATGAGCATCCATAAGGAATCTGAGGAACTTGTTGATTTTCTCCAGCTCCTGCGGATCTTCCTGTTTTACCGGCTCTTCGAATGACTTTTCATAGGGATTCAGTTGTATGTCTTTGCCAAGAATTTCCTTGACTGTCTGGAGCATAGCAAGTGTCACCCGTTTTTCAGGACTCTCCGGCAAATCATATCCGATCATCCCTAATGCTTCTGAAAGTTTGGCATAGCCACGGTCAGTCAAAGCTGAAATTATCAGACGGTTTTTCTTTTTATGATAGTAGCAGCAAGCAAAATGCGGAAAACGGTCCCATCGTTTCAGGGACAACTTGTAAAGAGGGTATTTTCTCTCTATTTTGAAAGAATGCCCATATTCATCTGGTTCGAAGTTTTCCTCATGGTATTCTGAGCAATTCAAAATCACCATATCATCTTTGTGAAAAGTCAGAGGTATCTCACCATTTTTCCAAAGTAATGCCCATGGTATAGGGTCACGATTGATCAGTTCGGGTATTTGGTCCATGAACACAACGTTGGGATTCAATTGTTGTGCAAAAAAGAGAAGATCCGATGCAAGAAGCCCCCTGAAATATGCGTGAGGTCCGTAGGTCTGCCAGCACAAACCATTGAAACCAAGGAGGAAAAAGAGCATCCGTATGGGGCCATGCTGTTTAACTATTTCTGTAAGTCCTGGAGAATAGAGAAGGAACTCTTTACTGGTGAGAACATCCGCCATTTCGAAAAAGTGGTGGGCCGGATTTCCCTTCACTGAACAGAATGAGTATCTCCAGGGGTGTTCTGTTTGAAACGATAAAAAGGCCTTCTCATCGTCACTTCGGGAAAGAATCGCCGGATGATTTTCGTATTTTCGGGCAAACCCGTTCTTTTGGAATAGTCGAAAAGCAGCATACTGGGACATAAACCAAAACGGCCACTCTTCAGGCATGTCTTGTATGATTGACCGATAGTGACCAAGTTTTTTGGCAACACCTTTATCGATTCTCTCACGTTTAGTACAGTAGTAGATAAGAAAATCATCCAGCAGGGTTTTAGACAATTCGTTCTGTTTAATGCATTCGTCTTCTATTCTACGATAGTTTGTCAAGTATATTTTCCTTTCCGGTGCATTTCTGTCCAGACACTCGCATTCTAAGTTTTTACTGTCTATGAGTATATATGATGGGGGCTTAATACCAAACTTCCCTTTGTCCTAACTAACCCCAGTCTCAGAGCAGGGCTGGGAGCATCAGAGTGTTGTGTTTCGTAGCTCCACCAATCCAACACTTCCCCATAGCAGGTCATGCTGATGGATAACACCTCTCACATCGGAACTTTTTGCAGATACTTCAGCATCGGTTTTTGCACGGAGATCACTTTTACTGCGCCCTAATCCTCAGCGGTCTCAGAAGTAGGTATTATAATTAAGAACGTTACATAAAAGGAACTGTTTTTTTCGAAATATTTTGTGCAGCAAACATTATCACACTACCGTACCACCCGTTGAATCCTCTTCCTTCATTTAAAAAAATAAATACCGAAGGGGTATTCCGGTTCATTGTCCGTATATAAAATCCTTCTTTTTCTGAATCTCCTTACCCCAAAGGGGTTACGTCTCCCCAGTACCGGGTTTCGCTACCCGGGACTGCCACGGATTATAAATTGTCAAAAAGGAAAAAACGATGCTATTGTGCCACGGAAGCCTGTTCCTGTTTTTTGCAGAAAAGAATCGGACGCAATCAAGGACCTCCTGCTGGACAGATCTAGGTAAAGGCACAAGTTGGTGGTAGATTTTGAGTGTCATTTCACCTGCTCTAAAACCCGCACATCACTGAAAGTCCCAAGCAAGTTTTAGACTGTTTTTAATGTAATATATATTAGTATTATGTAAAGATCGCAATGTGCCCGCATTCTCAAGGATTTGGAAAAAAAGATGGTGATTCTGGTGGGGCCGCGACAGGTGGGGAAGACCTGGCTGGCAAGGGAGATCGCAACCCAACAATCACCGATTCTCTGTTTGAAAAAGCTACAGCCTGTGAATAGTGGACTGTAAATAGGTCTGCTCCCAGTTTAAAAAAACTCTGCCCGAAATGGAAAATAAAATCCTGTTTCGGGTAGAAAACCAACCGATCCCAGGTATACTTT
Source organism: Chitinispirillum sp. (assembly GCA_007115975.1). Lineage (GTDB taxonomy): Bacteria > Fibrobacterota > Chitinivibrionia > Chitinivibrionales > Chitinispirillaceae > Chitinispirillum. The sequence continues at coordinate 916 of SKJJ01000021.1, read as the reverse complement.
TAACAATCAAAAAGGTCTTTTTATATCTTTGCTTTTTTGCCAATGCCTTCAACTCTTTTCTTAATTCAGTTTGATGTTCCCAAAGAGTTTTAAGCAGTGATAATAGAACGTCAAGGGACTTTTTAAGTGAACCGCTGACTGCCAGTTACTCTTTGTAATTCTGGTCTCAACTCCATGAAACTGAAGAAGCTTTCTAATTCGGTTTCTTGTAGATTTGATTTCTTTATCAAGTGCGTTGAGAGTTCTGCATATCTGCCGGTCATCTCTTCGTTCTTTGTCCGGTACACTACAACCAGGGTAGTCACCACTTTCAAGCATCCTGGCTAATTTTCGTGCATTGTGTTTATCCGTTTTTACCTTCGAATGTTTCTCTTCTACTATATAGATGTGGTGGCAGCACCACACACTCTATATTTTTTTCTGTTAATCGGTCATATAGATTGAATCCCTTAAACCCGGCTTCGTACATCACTTCTTGCAGTTTTTAAATTTCTTTAAAAAAACGAACAACACCTGGTAATCAGCTGGCATACTTGTTTCATGAACAATCCCATTGTTGGATCTGCAGCACAATTTCCACTTTTTCAAAGAACCTTCAAGTCAAATAAAAATGTCCTTGTCTTAAGTGATGAAATCTTGCATCTTCCTGTTCACAACTACCTCCCTTTCTTTGTGGCGCATTATTCTGTGACCACGGTTTAATTGATCTAAGAAAGAAGGTAGTTTTTTTTTAGGACCAGCACAAGTTACCATAGAATCTGGCGCGTTTTGCTCAGTAGTATTTTTTACGGGCACTGGTTTTGTTTTTCTCTGCAAATCCCTTAAAAAAAACTGGAATCAACATCTCATTCCTTTCCTAACCGGCAATACCGCTGGTGGTCCCCCCGAACGTAAACTATCAATGTAGCCGAACCAA
>SKJJ01000088.1 GCA_007115975.1 Chitinispirillum sp. | reverse complement strand
TTGAATGGGGTTCAAGTGGTCGCTGGTTCGAATCCAGTCGCTCCGATTTTTTTAACTTCCTGAAAAATAAAGAGTTACAAAGGTTGGAAAGTTTACAAAGGCCGGTGGTTCTGGAAAATGAACCATCGGCCTTTTTGCGCGTTTTTGAGGGGGTTTGTTGGATGTTGTGTACTGCAAAACGGGGTTGGACCGGTCAGACCAGCGTATCCCCCATTAAATCAGCCGATTATCCCAGTCCAAACCCCCTGTTTTCTGGCTCTAAGGGAATAGCGGGGTAACATTGCAAAACCATTCGGCAGAGGAATCTCCCACGACAGACTAAGGCTCTCCGAAAACAACCATTTCCCGGCCCCACCCCTTGCCGCACCAAACTATATTGACTCAATGGAGAAAAGAATACCGGCGCACCCCCATGATGCCATTTTCAAGTTTCTCTTCAGCACCAGCGCTGTGGTGCAAAGCTTTATTCGGTATTATCTCTGCCCCGCCGAACGCAGCCTGTTCTGTTCCGGTACTCTCGAGGCGGTAAAGGACAGCCACATAATCCCCGAGCTGAGGGAGCATTTCACCGATATTCTCTATGTGAGTAAATCCATGGATAGGCAAAAGGGGCATACCTATCTTCTGTTTGAGCACAAGAGCTTCGAAGACCGGGCCATTGGCAGTCAGCTTCTGGAAAATACCGCCATGGCTCTTATGTATCACCGCAGGCAGCATCCTGATGATCACCAGCCACCGGTGATAGTTGCGGTGGGACTTACCCATTCCCTCTCCCATACCAATCTGCCAGACGAGCCGCTATGTACCATTTCTCTCTTCAGGGATTACAGGGAACTCCTGCCGGACATCCGTTTTGTTTTCGTTAACCTGAACAAAACCCCGGATAAGCATATGCGTGGCATTGCGAAGCTGAAGATGCTTTTTCTGCTCCTAAAATATGTACGTACTCCCGGTCTCATAAAGATAATGCCACGGGTAATCGAATTATATAGGGAGCAGCAATATGAGGAGGATGCCCTGGAGTGTTTTGAAGCAATGTTGCGGTATTTAGTATCTGCGGTTCCCGATGAGATCGATTCTATAGTGAGTATTCTCAGGGAGGGGCATATGGATGAGGAGAGTGAATATAGGAGGGTTCTGGAGATGCTGATGCCTGATGTGGTTGAGAGTGCCAAAAGAGAGTTGAGAAAAGAGCTGGAGCAGAAGACAAGGGAAGAGGTCGGCAAGACAAGGGAAGAGGTCGGCAAGGCAAGGGAAGAGGTCGGAAAGGCAAGGGAAGAGGTCGGAAAGGCAAGGGAAGAGGTCGGAAAGGCAAGGGAAGAGGCCGGAAAGGCAAGGAAAGAATCTGAAAAACTGAGAATTAGTGTAGCCAAAGCCAAAACAGAAGAAATTGCCCGTAATCTGATTTATCATGGAATGGATGATGAAACTATCAGCAGTGTTACCGGTCTTGAACAGGAGACGGTTAAGGAGCTGAGGAAATGGGTGAGCTGATTGGATTTCACTGGGGTCGGACCAGTGTATCTCTCTGAAAAATCAGCCAGTTATTCCGATTCAACCCCCGGTCTTGGTCATTGCTGCCCGTTTTTGGGGACCCCTGTTTTCGGGCTCTAAACGAATAGTTGGGCATCACTGCAAAACCGTTGGGGAGGGGAATTTCCCGCTACAGACTCAGGCGCTCTGTTTGCGCAGCCCGGTTCACCGGGCTGAACCGCCTTCAGCGGGATTTATCCCGCCCCTGTTGCTGCATATCCCGCCCCAGATCTCAGTACAGCGGCCTCATAACATGTGCAGACCACTCAAGCCCTTCATACTCCCGGTACCCTTTTGTTCTGGAGGAGCCGATGATATACTCCCTGTTATTGTAATTAAATATCCCTGATGAAGTTTCTCCCGAATGAAGATCAGCGATTCTTTTATCAAAGCACATTTTTGTACCAACCGGTAGTTCCTCAGGGGAGGTCGTTTCAATGACCTCATTTTTTCTGTTGGCATAATACGCGATAGCGCCCTCAACGATATGGCCGTCATTGTCCCTGGGCAAACAGACTGAGAGGATTTTTTGCGCCTCGGTATCCCAGTCAAAAAGAATTCCCAGTACACCAATTGAATCTCCGCTGCGGACGCCATCTTTTCTAACCCCCCCCGAATATATAAGGGATTGCTCACGGCTGCGCTCCAGGGGTGACTTGGCTACATCCTGAACAGCATATTCGGTTGAGTGGCCGGATCGCATACCATTTTGAAACCAGAGATGATCGGAAACGTTTATCTTGGCGAGTTCGTTTCTCAATTCGTTATGAGAGCAGGCAACGATATCTCCCGAGGAGTTGGATAAGATGATGTTTCTATACATTGTATAGCTTGAATTAATGACCTTTAACCGTTCTGCGGCCCGGATAAAATTTTTTTCACTTGGATTCATGAGTGCCTGCCAAAGATACTTATCGGTGGCCCACCATCGAATGTCTGCAGAGCGTTCAAAAAGATTTCGGTCAATCAGATCAACAGCCTGCTTGGAGAAGTTCTCAAGAGCCTTAAGGTTAAGACACAATTCCCCCACAGCCATCTCCTTGAGCAGGTCTTCCATTCGTGAGGTGACAAAATCCCCCGACTGGGTGATCTGATTAAAAATAGGGCCAAGAGAGGCACCTCTTTTGCCCAGTTTGGAGGCAAAAACAATGCCGTTTAGCGATATAAACTGTATGGATTCCTTGTCATCCTGAACCTTGAGATAGGTATTTTTGTTGATTTCGGGGATAATTTTTGAGTTCATGAGATTATCAATGGATACACTGTCGTGGCTCTGCGAATAGTCGGCATTGAAGATCAGATCTTTTGGAATGATGACATGCGAACACCACTCCAGACCCTCATACTCCAGATATCCGTCGGTTTTTGCGGAAAAAACAGCGGAATCAGCCCCCTCAAAGACCAGGTAACTGCCCACTTTTTCTCCGCGCTCAAGTGTTCTGTTACGCCGTGGAATGTGGGCATTTTTCCCGATCTCAAGTATGTCCTGGTCATTGGATGCGATAATGCAATTGTCCTTGTTGGTAAACATTGAGTAGCATCCATCAACTATCATTGCCCGTTGATCTCTGGGCATGTACTCTTCAAGAATAATACTGGCTTCACCCTGAAAATCAAAAAAGACGCCCATCGTTCCAATAGCGTTCCCGTTTTCATTGCTGTTTTCCCTCACTGCAGTTGAATAGACCAGTGAAAGGGTATCCTCAACGACAGACGGGGAGAGGTCCTGGGCACAATAGTCGGCCCCGCACTTGGTCTGGAGTGCATTTTTAAACCAAAGTTCACTGTCAACACACAGGCCAAGGACGCTGGGACGTCGCTGAGTGTTGGAATTTGCAATAATGAAACCATCGGCAGAGGTAATAACCAGATCCCTGTATAATGTGTAGGATGCGCGGATATCTTCAAGCCGGTCACAGGCAAATGATATCAGCTTCTGCAACTCTTTAAGTGATTGTGCGAATCCGGTGTATGATTTGATCAGCTTCTGATTATTTGTCATCCCGATAGCTGCGGGGTCCTCAAATTGCTTTGTAAAAGCTTCGAGTCTGCCAAACCCCAACAGCAGGTGAAAATGTGAAAGCACCTTGATAATGTAGTCGGGGGTTGGTCCCTTATCCTCCATCTCATAGAGTTCATCAAATGGATTTTGACCAGTGGTTGATAATTCGTCGGAGTTGGTCTGAGTTGTAATCTCCTGTTTGAGCATCGTGACAAGAAACACCGCCTCTTTTCGCACCTGATCGTAGTATCCAATACAGTCGCTGAAAGCCGTTTCAAGAGCCCACCACCGGACATCACAGGTGCGTTCAAGAAGGTTGCGGTCCAGGGTGTTGATTTTGTTGTAAGACGTGGTGGTAAGAATTGAGTGGTGTAGCGCCTCCTTTGCTACATAGTACTGATCAAAAAGCTTCTTGGTCACATCAAGGAGCTCTCTGGAGAAGTTTTCCATGCGCTTCATCAGCTCGGTAATCTGTTCCTGCTCGGTGGCGTTATCGCTAATATCCACTGCCATCGACTCGCCCTGATTACACACAGGGAATATTCCGTTAAGTTCCCCGATAATTTTTTCATAAAATTCCTTATGATCAAAGCGAATGGAGGGGTCAAAAATACTAAATGATTTCACCGGCACTTTTTCAAGGGACTCCATTTGGTTCTCCGTTTCCTGTGTAGATACTATCGATGAGTTTTTCAATTGAAAGCATTGTTATCAGCTGTTCATTGTCCTTGATTACACCATCAACGAATGAGTCGTGAAGATGTGCGGGAGGCGGCTCAATAACATTGTCGTGCAGGGTTATAACCCTGTGAAGATTATCGACAAGCAGCAGAAGCGGATCAGCAAAGGTGTGCAGTGAATACTGGAGGGCTTGGGCAGAGAGAGTACCACTGGATTCAAGTGTTATGAGTTTTTGCCGCTGGGCGGTTCTGTTTTGGTTTTGTCCGGGAAAAAGAGAGTGAAAGAGGTCTATGACCGTTACTGCATTGCCCCGCAGGTTTACTAATCCGGCAATCCGTATGTCATGTCCGGGAACAGGGTAAATGTCGTATAACCGTGATAGCTCCTGTACAAGGAGTACCGGTATACCAAAAAATTCATGGTTTACACTAAAGACAAGATATTCCATCACATTACCCCTTCTGAATGGCTGCACTTTGGTAGAGAGAAGAGAGGGCTTTGAGAACATTCTCTTTGTCAATTTTAACCTCATAGGCATCAAAGCCAGCTTCAATACCCTTGCGCACATTCTCCTCACCGCAAAGAGTAGTTAGAGCCATTACCGGAATTCTTGACAGTAACGGATTGGATTTTACGTTTGAAACCAATTGGTAGCCATTCATTACGGGCATCTCTATGTCGGCAACTACCACATCAATACGTTCGTGGTTCTGATAAAGAAAATCGAGCGCTTCCTGGCCATCATTGGTGACAGAGATGTTTTTTATCCCATGTCCCCTGAAGTACTGTGCCACAAGTTGCCGGAAAAAGAGCTGATCATCCACCAGCAGTACTCTGCAATCTTCTATATTGTCACTTAACTCTGATTTGTACCGTTGCGGATCGTTGTTTTGAAGCAGGGAAAAGATATCAAGAAGCATGACCAGGTGATTGTTGTAGTAAATCGAACCCATAATACCCTTAACATTTGATTCCTTGGTGTTAATCTGTTCAGTGAGTTCTGTTGTGCCCAGTATACGGCCTACAACAATTCCAGTGGGATAACTTACTTTTGATGGGACCAGAACAATCTGTGTTTTCCGAGCAGCTATGGGACTTACATCAATAACGTTTTCAAGTCTTAACAGCGGTATACTCTCCCCATGCCTCCTGATAAATTCCCGTGGTCCGTTGCGATGAATTTCATCGGTGTTGAAACGGTCAACTTCCGAAAGCAAGTTGACCGGAACAGCAAAGTATTCAGAGTCTGCATTGCTGAAAACGACTATTTTCTGGTACTCTGGAGCGATGGTGTTTCGGCGAAACAGCAGGTGATTATCCTGTTTTTTCATGAAGTCTAGTTTTGCCTTTTCAACCATTCCGTTTATGTCGAGTATTGGTGCCACCGTTGCACTGCCAAGAATTGTCGTACCGGCAAAAACCGATCGCTCACTCAGTATTGACGGGAGTCTTTTTACCACAATCTCTTCGGTGCCGTCTATCTTGTCAACAAGAATCCCAAAAAGGTTCTGTTTGAACTGAAGCACAATAAAGAGTATTGGTGCAATGCGCCGCTCCTGTACGGAGTGGTCCTGGTGAACAAGATCACCACGTTTGTCGGTGCCCCGCACTTTACGGATCGGGTCGTAGAAAGAGCGCTCAATGTCGAGCAGGTCTTCAAGGTGCACCAGTGGGATAATTTTGTCACGCAGTTTGAACACCTCAACGCCCTTTAGCTTCTCAATCCGCTTGACCTGCTCACTAGGGGAGAGGCGGATCACTTCATTGACCGCCAGCTGTGGAATGGCAAGGGTATAGTTGCTTATGGATATGATAAGAGCAGAGATCACCGAAGAGTTTGCAACTGCCATTGTAAGCGGAATACGGGCTGATACGAGGGTACCTTTATCCTTGTGTGAAACGATTTCCACCGTGCAGCCGATTTTTTCGAAATTACTTTTGACAACGTCCATACCCACACCACGCCCGGAAATCTCCGTGGCTTCACTTTTGGTTGAAAAACCGGGGTGAAAAATATACTCCGTTAGCTGCTTTTCGGTTAAGGCGCTAACCTCATCTTCCGTGGCAAGACCCTTTTCTACCACTTTTTTAGCGATAACCTGCGGATCGATCCCTTTGCCGTCATCCTCTACTTCAATAAGAATCTGCCCGCTCTCATGGAGAGCCCTGAGGTAGATGGTACCCACAACAGACTTTCTCCTTGCAACTCTCTCTTCACTGCTTTCGATTCCATGATCAACAGCATTTCGTATGAGGTGAACCAATGGATCGGCAAGGGATTCGAGGATTGTTCGGTCGAGCCCGATTTCTGCTCCTTCCACATGAAGGTCTATCTTTTTACCCAGCTTAGAGGATAAGTCCCTGACCGTGCGCTTGTAACGTTCAAAAAGCGTCCCCACCGGCTGCATTCTTGTCTGGATAACAAACTGATGCAGCTTGGTTATGCTCTGGGAAAGCGGGGTAAAGGGGGCGGTGTCGCTGAGATTGTTTAAAAACTGGTTTCTCCCCAAAACCACCTCACCAACATGGTCCAGCAGACGGTCAAGCACATCAACGCCAATGCGTATGGTCTGGGTTGCAGGTGCAGGTGCAGGTATTGTTGAGTTGGAAGGTGGAGCAGATGGTGGTGTAACGACGGCAAAGGGGAGGGGAGGGGCAGCAGATAGTGTATCGACTTGTGGGTCTGCACTCATCGGGGACTCATCGTTCTCAATGACCGTGACTGATTCGGTCAAGCAGGAGAGTTGGGGTATAAAAATTGCCGGTTCCAATACAGATGCGATATAGAGGGTATTTTGCTGATCGATAGCTGATGAATTATGAATGGCAGAGGAGCGGTGAATGATCTCTCCAATGCCCTGAAGTTCACCCAGAAGTGCTTTTACAAATTCCTCATCACTGAGATTGGCCAGTGAGGGATTTCGGGGTTCCAGAAAAATGGCGTAGCACCACATCCCCTTCTTCATGTACTCTTTGCATAGTGGTAGCAGCTCAGGGTCTGTCCCCTGGTGATGACAGTCAAGCGCCTCTTTTTCCGTTGATTGGAGAAGGTGGTGGCCAAGCGCAACGGCAGAGGAGATATCGGTGTCTTTGCCCAGATCAGGAGTATCGATCATTGTGGAGAGCAGATCAACCATTTCAAGCAGTCCATTGACCAGTTCCGGATCCACGGATCGTTTTCCGTCCCGCAATTGACCCAAAAGCTCCTCTGCCACATGTGCCAGGGATTCGATTGATTTAAACTCCAGAAAACCGGCAGCCCCTTTAACCGAGTGGACCGTTCGGAAAAGAGCATTAAGCGTCTCTGGATCTGATCGTTCTTCTAAAGAGAGGAGATATTTTTCAGCGTTAGCAAGGTTTTCTCTGCTCTCAACAACGAATTCATCAGTCATAAGTGGCCGCGTGGGAGTGTTCCCAAGGTTATATTTTTGTCTTCACCGGTGCAATTTCACGAGCTGTTAAGAAATATCTTGCAATAGTCATGCCATGCCCGCAACTGTTTAACTGGGCCGGTTTTAGCCCTGGAGACACAAAAACGTATCAAATTCGGTGTCGATACCACATTTTTGTACTGCTATATAATTGCCACAATGGGGAATTTCCTATACAGCAACCTTGTGTGTCGCTGAAAAAGAAGAATAGTGTTGCTGTTTTAAAAAAAAAGATGTATAATGGATGCTTAATCAGCCCGTTACCGCCCTTTTTTTTACATAGGCCTGAAGCTCCCATGTTTTTTGATCTCTCTGCAATTATTACTGATGCTACTCCTTACCTTCTTTGGGCAATTGCCGCATGTTCTGCAATGGTGGGCATAGTTGTCCTGATGACCGTGTTGCAACGGTTAAAAAATAACCGTATGGACTCTGTTGTGCGGGAATTTATAGAGAAAATAGAAACCTACTTTGACAACAGAGGTGCAGCAGTCAATCTGATCAACTCCACCCCTTCGGAGATACGAGCCATCGTTACACCTAAATATTTTGGAGCTTTTGAACGTTTTTTGCGTAACAGAATCAGCCGCAGTGATGCTTCAGACTGGGATATCCATCTTTGCAGGGAAATTGCCCAAAAATCAGGGTTTACAAAAAAAAAGCGTCGTTGTACCAAAAGCGGGCGTATGTGGAAACGGGCTATGGCAATCAGAACACTGGGGTATCTGCGAGATTCTCAAAACAGAAGTCTGTTCAGAGAGGTCATTGACCAGTCATCTTCCTCACAGCTCTGTTTTTCTGCCTCTATGGGACTTGCTCTTATGGGAGATGTCGAGTATCTAATCAGAATAATGGAAAAGCTTTACCCTGATGCCTCTTTGGGGCGAGACAGAGCGCTGAGCATCGTGACCGCCTATGGTTCGGCTGCATGCCCAAAAATAGCAGGATTATTGACCCAAAATGGTATGTCAGATAGTGTCAAAACGGTGTTTCTGGATTATTTAAGAATCAACAGCTACAAAGAGGGGCAGGAGTCGATTGTCACTTTAGCAAAAGGGTCTCAAAATCCGGAGGTTCTTATACACGCAGTTGAGGCGCTGGGGATTGTTGGTGACAGCAATACCGTTTCGTTTATAGAACAGTTCTGTGACAGCAGCGATTTCAGATTACGTCTGAAAAGTATCGTAGCCATCGGTCTGCTTGATGGAGCCAAGTCTGAACAAAAACTACGGGCCGCTCTTGATGATCCGGATTGGTGGGTGCGGCGAAATGCCGCAGAGGCGCTCGTTGCCATACAAGGGATTCAAAGTCTTGAAATGGTGGTAACTGAGGGACAAGGGGTGAGCCCGGCTGCAAGAATCGCTAAGCTGGTGATTGACGAAAATAAATTTGGAAGGAAGCGGATGAGGTACCGGTTTGGTGACTATGAACATATTTCTTGATCTTATTTTCCTGTTCAACTGGTTGGTGATTTTTTATTTCTTCTCGTTGAATATTATCTACGCGGTTCTTTTAATATCCTCCTATTTTGCAATAAGAACTTATAATTTCGAATACGCACTGGCAAAAGGGGCTGATTTAAAAAGAGACCTGGCAAAACCTTTTTCCATACTGGTCCCGGCATACAATGAGTCGGTGGTGATTGTGGAGAGTGTAAGGTCATTTCTTGCACTCGACTATCCGGAATACGAGGTTATTGTCTGCAATGACGGCTCAAAGGATGATACACTTCAAAAACTCATCGACAATTTCAGCCTCCAAAAAGTCGACTTCGATCGGGTTGAACGCTTTGAATCACAGCCAATAAGGGCTGTCTATTTCTCTGAACTGGATTCAAAACTTGTCGTTGTTGATAAAGTCAACGGTGGCAAGGCTGATGCGTTGAATGCTGCTGCAAACTGTTCCCGCTACCCCTATATTGGGGGTGTTGACTCCGATTCCCAGCTCTCTTCAGATAGTATGGAAAAAATCATGCAGCAGTTTTCCGCGCACCCTCAAAATGTTGCGGTTGGAGGGATTGTAAGGCTCAGTAATGGGTGCACGATTAAAAACGGGGAGATCAGTGACATAAAGATGCCGAAAGCTTTTTTAGAACAGATACAGGTGGTTGAGTACCTTAGGGCTTTTCTTTTCGGAAGAATGGGCTGGTCTGCTTTTGACGTACTGCTGATTATATCCGGGGCCTTTGGCATATTTCGACAGGATATCATGGAAAAAGTTGGAGGGTGGGACAGCCGCGCCATTGGAGAGGATATGGATCTTGTCGTACGGCTGCACAAGCATATCAGAAAAAACAGGCTTGCACACCATCTCTCTTTTGCACCAGATCCGGTTTGCTGGACACAGGCTCCTGGTACACTTAAAGACCTCTCCACACAGAGAGACCGCTGGCAGAGAGGGCTTATGCAGACAATGGTTGACAATAGGGGTCTCATGTTTAACCCGCGCTATGGTCGTGTGGGAATGGTGGGGTTTCCCTATTTTTTTCTCTATGAGATGCTTGGGTGTGTTATGGAAATAGCGGCAATACCGCTTGTAATTGTCTCTTTTATCCTCGGTATAGTAAATGTACATTTTTTTATTCTCTTTATAACCGTAGCAATTATCTGGGGACTCTTTTTGACCTTTTCATCAATTTTTCTTGAAGAGGTATCCTATAGCAGGTATAAAGAAAGAGGCGATCTGCTCAAACTTTTCAAAGCCGCTTTCTTTGAAAATTTCGGCTATCGTCAGATTCATTCGTGGTGGCGGTTCAAGGGTTTTGTCAAGTATGTTTTCAAGGTTAAGTCGGGTTGGGGAACCATAAAAAGGGTGTGAATGGTGGGTGAATTGATACGCAATCTAAAAAAAATCGGTCTGACGGTGCTCCTTTTCTCCACGGTGCTATCAGCTGCTGATGACAGTGTACTGCAAGAAGCTGGTGTGCTGAGGCTGGCGGGTGAAATGGAAAAAGCTGGCGAACTATATAGACAAATCATACAAAGTGATTCCGCTCACGCTGATGCCCTTGTTGGTCTTGGGTATGTATATCTTGCAACGGGTAAGAATCATGAAGCGAAAGAACTCTTCAGCAGAACAATTGCTATTACACCCGATTATGCCGATGCCTACGCAGGTAAAGCATTGGCGCTCTACAGGGACGGCAGTGCCTCAGAGGCTTTGAAGGTGATCGACAGCTACACAAAGACCGTTCAGGATGATCCCCAAGGGGGGCGTTATAGCTCAGAGATACTGTGGGGAACTCCTTTTTTTCAGCAAGCAAGAAGACTTGATCGCATTATTGCTCCCGATAAGAACAGAGAGCTTGTCCGGTTTCCAAATGCTCTCACTCTTTTTTGGGAATTGAACATTCTCCAAAGAGACGAACTCTGGAATTCTGGAGCGTTGATTTATAACAGAATAGTGCGACCCGATTGGAACGTTACGCTTAACACCGTTTTTGCAGAAAGGGCAGATGCTCTTGAGTGGGGTGCGGGAGTGGGGCTGAATTTCAGGTATAATCACGTATGGTCTTTTAATTACAGCACTGATCTGTCCCCGTCAAAAACGTTTTTAGCCCAGCAGCGGCACGGTTTTTCGGTACATGCCAATGTTACCCCCTCAACGCTGCTACAACTCAGTTCGCAGGCAAATCGCTATTTTGATAACGATAACGGGGAGTGGCTAATCTTTGCAAAGGCTGGTATCGAGAAATTTGTTGGTACATTCAGCGGTGCTTACCTGTTTTCCGCCGGTTTTGATAAAAGTGATGAGCTGCTTTTATCTCATGTTGTACGGCTATCATACACCAGTGATGAAAAAATATCTGCATCAGCAGGTTTTTCCCGGGGTTATGAATCGGTTGAAATGTTGCTTGCGCAATATCGCCATGATCTTGTTGAAACCTTTTTTATGACGGGACGTCTTGATTTCTCACAAAGAGTGGGAGTTAATCTATCGGTTGCCGTTGAGCTCAGAAGAGGGGATTATTTTATGACAACTGTATCACTTTCACCGACCGTTCGTTTTTAGGAAAAGCAAGCGACTGGATAAATGTTGTCAAGGAATGAGATAAAATCCCGGTTACCGGGGTAAGGAAAAAGACTGCAGCGGCCTTCCGCGGCCCGGTTACCGGGCAAGATGTTTTCAGGACCGTTTTGTTTCCCGTAGCCTTGCCTCCCTCAAACTCAGTTCACACCCGCAGTAATCCTGCCGGTATAACCCCATCTCCTTACTCAAAACGATGCTCTTTTTAAAGCCATCGCTCTTTTTGAAATTGAAGGGTTCATACATCACATTGTATTCCTGTGCGGCAGCGGCACCGGTTTCATTGAGTAGTTTGATATTTTTATGGGGGCTTACACTCATTACGGTGGTAAATGATGGCCATCCCATGGAGCTGCATAGCTGTGCGGAATGTCTTAATCGAAGAAGGAAACAGGCTCTGCACCGCTGCCCGCCTTCGGGTGTATCGGTTAGGCCTGCAACCGCATCACTCCAGAGTGTTGGGTTGTAGGGCGCTGCGCTGAAATCAGTGCCAAAGTGACGGGCAGTTTTTTGAGCCTCTTGTAACCGAAGCTGATGTTCGCTGTGAGGATAGATGTTTGGATTAAAGAAAAAGCAGTGGAGCTCATACTCATCTTTTAGCAGATTAACAACGTACGCTTCATCAGGAGCACAGCAGATGTGAAGCAGTAGTTTTGGTTTATCGCCGTTCATAGCAGACTCCCCGAAATAGGGGGGCGATTCAATAAGGCCTCTTTCTGAATAGCTCTCTCTTTTTTTCTGCGGTAAAAGATGAAAAAACCGAAAAAGAGGCTGTACAGAGAGCTTAGCGCTAAAAAACCGGTTAACCCAAAGAGTACTACTACTGGAATGGCAAGGGATAGGATCATAATACTTGAAGTCACTAGCAGAAATTTGATAAGATAGAGCCTGAAAATCCACTTCCTGAAATCAATCGGTTTCTGACCCATAAAGCGAAGAAGTCGTAACCCCTCCTGTGACCATTTACCCTTGAGCTTTTTGTGGGTTGAGTACTGGTTCATTATCTCATTCCATCCGCTTTTTTTCATGTACTTAAGAAGAAAAGACTGGGAGAAATTCGTATGCCCCTGATCAAGAAGTATATCGATCATGGGAGGAATGAGCTCTTTTTCTGCAGGCATGGTTTTGTAGGCTTTGTTGAGATAGTGGAAGGCCTTCAGGTTTTTCTTTTTCTCACGGTAGTAATCAGCAAGAAACCAGTACTCCTCGGTGCAGTAGGGGTATTCTGTTTCAATGACCTGGTTGATTATATTGAGCATGTCACCTTCATTGCCGCAACTTCGCAGATGAACATAGTAGTCCCTGAGGATCTCACTGTTTTGGGGTTCCAGTGAGATGGCCTGTTCAAAAAATTGTTTTGCATCGCTCTCTTTACCCAGCTCAGAACAGGCGATACCCTTTACCCTGTAGGCTTCACTGTCTATCGGTGCGACATCGATTGCCTTCTCTGCAACATCAAGTGCTTTTTCTGTTTCGTCATTATTGAGATACACGTAGGCAAGATCAACATAACCTGCGGGTGAGTTTGGGTACAGCTGTATTGATTGATTGGCAACAGCTACTGCTTCGTCAATCTGTCTGTTTTGTGACAAGCAGAAGATAAGCCTGGACATAAGGTAAACATTGTTTGGGGATTCCTTTAGGGCATTACGGTATATTTCTATAGCCTGAGGGGTTTTTCCGGTGTAAATAAGCTGGTCGGCCAGAAGCTCCCGCACTTCATCATACTGCGGGTTAATGCGAAGAGCTGTTTTAAAGCTGGCCTCTGCCTCATCAAACCTTCCCAGTCTCCCATATGCACAGCCTCCATTACGGTACGCTTCAGGGTTATCGGTTCCAGTTGATTTGATGCGCTCAAAATAGTCTGCGGCTCTCTGAGACTCATTTATTTCGACATAATACCAGATAAGCGCAATTATGACCTGCTGATTATCCGGATACAGTTTTTCTGCTTTAAGCAGATAGGTTCCACCCATTTTTATCTGATTCATCATCCCATAAGCGTAAAGAAGTCCCAGAAGGCAGTCCGGGTTGTCCGGCTCAAGCTCCAAAGCCCGGTTAAGGTAGGGGATTGATTGTTGGTGCTTTTCCTGTTCGGATAGAACTCTTGAATACAGGTAATATATTTCCCAGTGATCTTCAAAAACGTTTTCGTATATATCAAGCAATTCGTGAGCTTCAGATAACATTCCAATATCAATAAAGTCTTGAACTCTCTCAACCAGATCAGCTAAATCAAGCCATTCTTCCATTGTTAGTGATCCTGTTGGGAGTGGTTTTCTGCATGAAGCAGGGTGGAGGGGAAATTATGTCTAAACAGCAGGTCAAGTAGCTTTAAAATTAAAAAACCACCGACAAAAGCCAAACAGGTAGAGAGAACGGCGATTGAAGTCTCTGCTTTATGAGGAGCAAAATAGAACCATGCCGAAATGGTAAACAATGCCAGAACGACCGGTATTCCAAATACTACAAAACCCATAATTGCCGGATCAGGAATAAAGTGGGAGATGGTAACTTTCTGCCCCAGGCTGAAAACAGATGAGTCGTCAACCGGGATAAATGACTTTCGCACGATCTCTCTCTTTGCACAGGAGATACACCCCCCGGAGCACCCTTTTTTTTTGGATGATTTATCGTTGCATTCGATGTCAAGCGCAACCCAGAGCTTCTTTCTCTCTTTTCTGCAGATTGCACCGTTCTCTTTTTTTTCTGTTACGAGTTTTTTCATAGTCGTATGTATTAAAACCTTATTGGTAAACGCTCGCTGCCTGTTACATGGTGTGGTTCAGAAAATGTGACCGGATTCGTGATACACGATGGTATTACCCAAAAAATAGATCCGATCTATTGATTTTGACAGATGGCATAGAATTTCGTAGCCGATTGTATTGCCGTGAGCAGCAACTTCGTCCACGGTAATAATCTCCTCACCCTGAGTACCTATTGCTACAACCTCATCACCAACAGATATATCCGGATTTGGTCCCGCATCCACCATGATATAATCCATCGTCACATTACCGGCAATTTTATAGCGCTTATAGCCTATTAAAACTTCTCCCCTTGAACTGAGAAATCGTGGTAATCCGTGTGCATAGCCCAAGGCTACTGTGGCAATCCAGGTGGTGGTACTGGTGGTATAATTTCCCCCATATGATATCGCTGTCCCGGCAGCAACCTTTTTCATCTTTGTAACTCTTGATTTCAGTGCTGCGACCGGTTTGAGTTCTGGTTTAAACTCCTGAAGCGGGTCGGGTTTGCAACCGTAAAGTGCAATGCCCGGCCGTACAAGCGTACAGTCCTGAATAGGGAACTGCATACATGCGGCACTGTTGCTGTAATGGATGTGAAGAGGTGGCCTGTTTTTTTCACAAAGCTTGACAATGCTTTCTTTAAACTTCCCTATTTGCTTTTGTACACTACTGCTCCCCGGTTCATCGGCACATGCCAGGTGAGTGTAGACTCCCTCCATACGCAGCGATGGCGATTTATCCATAATGTCTATCATCTCATCAAGCTCGTGGTTGCCGATTCCATTGCGTGTCATTCCAGTATCAAAATTGATATGAAAGCGTATGTCAAACGGATAGGTTTTCCACTTGTAGAGATCGGAGGGGTCATTAAGGGTGAAAATAAAATTGTTTTCCAGCCCAGCCCGGAGATGATCCTCGGTTGCCCGCCCCAGTACAAGTATCGATGACTTCAGCCCTGCTTTTCGCAGTGAGAATGCCTCCTCTGTCCTTGCGACAGCAAAAAAGTCGACATCACCGTACTGTTCGAGTATAAGGGCAACAGGATTTGCACCGATACCATAAGCACAGTCTTTGACAACTGCAATCACTCCAACTGTTGATGGTGCGTTGCGCCTGAGTGCTTTCAGATTGTAAAGAACATTATCCAGAGAGATTTCTATAAAAGGGGATAGTGGTGAAACCGTCCTCTTTATTTCAGTTTTTCTTTTACTATCTTCCATTCCCCATCTTCTTTCACTCTAAAAAAACAGGAGAAATAATTCTCATGACATGCAGCACCGGTCTGATCGATCTTGAAAAGCAGTGCATCGCCATCACAGTCTATATATACTTCACGTACTTTCTGCACATGTCCTGATGTTTCACCTTTTTTCCATCTTTTTTGTCTGCTCCTGCTCCAGTAGACCATGTCCCCCGTCTGCAGTGTTTCTTCAAGGGTCTCTTTGTTCATGTAAGCAAGCATCAGCACCTCATTGCTCTTTGCATCCTGAGCGATTGCGCTTACAAGTCCTTTTTTATCAAATTTCACCTTCTCAAGCAAACTCATCCTAACCTCCGCAATTTGAATCGGGAATATCTCGGGATATTCGTATTGGCATTAGAAACTTATGTCCTTTGAATATAAATAGTTTTTATGGGCAATACGCCCATTTTCGACAACCTTGTCTTGTTCATTGGGCATTTAGCAATAAACAGCAATGATGTGATCAATTTCGGCACCGAATGTTTCTGGTTGATTTCCACTACCAAATTGGGCTCACTGGATTTTACCCTAAGCCGCTCAAAAAGATGTTTCTGGTGCACAGTGTGCAAAACTATGCACCTAACCTCATCTCATTGAGCTGCCCATGTAAGTCTTTTGGCTATTGCCACAAGAGCGGTACCGGTCTCAACCCAACGGAGCTACCCCTCAGCAGCCGTTATCCTTACTCTCCTGCCAGTACCGGTCCATCTCCTCAAGTGTTGCGCTGCAGATATCTTTGTTCAACTCTTTGAATTTATCCTCAATATACCTGAACCTCCGGGCAAATTTATAGGTTGTGCTCCGCAGGGCGTCTTCTGCGCTGATTTTATGATGTCGTGCAACATTGACCAGTGCAAACATTATATCACCCAGCTCTTCATGGGCATGTTCCTGATCTCCTGTCATCACTGCTTGCCGAAATTCAGCAAACTCCTCTTCAACCTTATCCAGGACCGGCTTCATCTCCATCCAGTCAAACCCAACTTTTGCAACCCGCTGCTGCATTTTCTCTGCCCTGAAAAGAGCCGGAAGAGCATGGGGGATATCATCAACCATATATTTGCGATGCGCATTGGCTTTTTCTTGCCTTTTAATCTTTTCCCAGTTGTAAATCACCTCTTGGGAGCCGGAGACCTCCGTTTTCCCGAAAACATGGGGGTGTCTTCTTATGAGTTTATCGCTGATCTCCTGGGCGACATCTTCAATAGTAAAACTGCTCTCTTCAGATGCAATTTGTGCGTGGAGTATTACCTGAAGAAGTATGTCACCAAGTTCCTCCTTGATCTTATATGAATCTTTCAGCTCCACCGCCTCAAAAAACTCATATGCTTCATCCAAAAGACAGGATAGAATCGATGTGTGAGTCTGTTCCCGATCCCAGGGACAACCACCAGGAGCGCGTAAGCGAGCTACTATTTTAATCAGCCGTTCCAGTTGTGATTCCATTTTACTGTTCCTCATTGAATTGTGTACTACGCAGTTGAATATTTCGAATTATGACTAAAATAATTGGGTGCTAGCACTACTGTCCCTTAGAATTTGAATAAACCCTGCTGTTGTACAGAAAGTAGGTGATGGAGAATGAAGAATTTGTACTGCCGGGAGGTCTCCCCCTTGTGGCCTTGGTTCGGCTACAGTGTGAGTTTTCGTTCGGGGGGACCACCAGCGCCATTGCCGGTTAGGAAAGGAATGCAAGATTTGGCTGTGTACCGTTACTCTTTTTAAAAATTTTCAGATTAATTAAAATACCAGTGCCAACAAAAAAAGCTACTGAGCAAAACGCGCCAGGGGGGACGGAATGTGGACAATTCCTATTGTCCAGTGCCCTCAAAAAAGCGAAGTCCGCG
>SKJJ01000107.1 GCA_007115975.1 Chitinispirillum sp. | reverse complement strand
GTTTATAACGCTGCGCGGACTGAATTAAGAGTATGAATTTGGGCGCCTGCCGAGGACGGCACCGGTTCTCCTCCATGCTCGCTTCACTCGGTGCCACGTTTATAAAGCTGCGCGGACTTCGCTTTTGGAGGGCACTGGACAATAGGAATTGTCCACATTCCGTCCCCCCTGGCGCGTTTTGCTCAGTAGTTTTTTTTGTGGGCACTGGTTTTTTCCATTTATCTGAAAATCTGAGATAAAGAGTAACGGTACAAAGCCAAAAGTTCCATCCTTCTCCTAACCCGGCACTCCCGCTGGTGGTCCCCCCGAACGTAAACTTACACTGTAGCCGAACCAAAGCCACAAGGGGGAGACCTCCCGGCAGTACAAATTCTTAAGCAGTAATAAAAATCAAAATGAAATTAAGAGTATGGATTTGGGTGCCTGCCGAAGACGGCACCTTATATCAGTGATTCGTCTAAAAACTTTGATTTAAAGACATTTGAATTAACGAAACACGACAATAGCAGTTTAAGAATGTTGACTCGTGTAATTAGTTTCGGGGATTTAGGCCTTACAAATCGTGCGGGTGCTTTTTTGCATAGTAGTGTTATCCAAATTCCTGATATTTTACCCCAAACTGTCACAAATTTAAGTTGGATGTTCATGGATGCCTTTTTATTTAATCAGGATATTGGAAACTGGAACACTGAAATTACGGCTACACCGTTGTTGAAATAGTCATTGCCATAGTCATCTTTGGCGCCGTTTTCGGCCTGATGCTCAAAGCGCTCGTTCTCTGAGCCAGGAAATATGCCGGTCTGACCAATTCGTTTTGAGTCCAGTCTCAATCTTGAAACTGATATCATAACGTTTACATGCTGATAGTATATGGGTTTTGAGCATTTTACGTTGCCGCACCAAAAAATTTCTGGATCGTACTATGTCCCCCACTTCTTCATCGGTTTCGTCTGGAATGTAAATCGGTGTCAGTAAATCCTTGGCATAATATTCTGCAAGTTTGGCAGCATCAAGCCGATATGTTTTTTTACTCGTGTCCCTGTTTTGACCGGTATCAGGGAAGGGGCTATCACATCACAATGAATACCGTGCTTTCGCAAAAATCGGCAAAGTGAATAGCCAATGTAACACGCTTCGTAGCATAGTCGGATTGTATACTGGTCCTTGAAAAGAACATTGAGCTTTTTACAAAGAACTCCATGATCCGGCTTACACTTGAACTCGAACAACTCGTCAGTTTCCCGTACAATACCTGCCCCGTGAAAAGCTGTATCGTCAACATCAAGGCCGACATAAACTATTTTCTTGGCTGACATAGGATGACCCCCTTACGGTTAAGCTAATGTTTATTCAATAAACTAACTTATTTGGGTAACCAGCCCCAGATAAGTGAGGGTGGTCATCCATAATATCTATCCATTGAGCAAGAGAGGAATTTTGAAAGCATCCCGATTGGGATTATTGTCGATTGGGTGCAGAGGTGCCGTTGATTAATGCTTTTAACAAGAAATCAATTTATCTGTTTACAAAATAGGTACCGGTATATATACTCTTAAATATTCGCAATACACAATGTGTACAGAGGATTGATTTTTACTACAAATGTATACATAACACCCTAATTACTCCCATCAACAAAGGAGACACAATGTATCCGTTTAAGCTTTTCGTTCTCTTCACAGCAACTCTGTTTTTTACCAGCTGTGTCGATTCCCCTGTCAGCGGTGACAATGATCCGATACCTGCAGACCCGACCTTTACCGATGGTGGTGGTGATGTGCCTGGTGGTACATCAGATAACCCTTCAGGGACAACACAAAATATCACCTCTGAAGACATTGCTCTTTCAGAAACACAGTTCCAGATGGCAACTGCTCAACTAGAATCCGTATTGAGTGCTGATATCTTAAATGCTGATCTTTCGGAAGCAAATCTTGCATACAAGTCTGCTATTGAAGCTAATCCAAATAATACTAAGGCTCAATTTGGAGCAGCAACAACAGAACTTATGATGATCAACCAAAATGAAACCTTTCAGCAATTTGCAGATGAGCTCTCAGTAAGTGAAGGTGGTCTGTTTAAAAGCCGTACTATTCCCCTTAAACTAAACTCTGCCAAGATCCGTAACGTGGACGGAGTCGTACCCATGCTCGCAAGTGCTCAGGCGGGTGAATTACCCAAAATCAGTGAGCTTCAGGATGTAGTCAGAGACGAAATGCTGCCCCGTATGGTCTATGCCCTCGACAGGCTAAGCATTATCCAAAATGATCCTGCATTCACTTTTAATATCACACCGCAAATGCTGGGGGAAACTGAGGGAGACACCTATATTCTCGATCTTGGTGAAATCTATGTTATTGATGCAGGACTTCGAATTATGCGTGGAATAATGCTTACTCTCATTTCCTACAACATCGATATTGACGATAATGGTTCATATGAATGGCTCTCAAGTGGAAATGACAGCATCGCCTTTGTAAATCTTAAAAGGCTTCACCAGAGCAACACCTTCCTCACTCTCCACGACCATGGGGCAGGATCGATGAATTCTGCAATTCTTAACCTGCGACAAAGCGTTACAAAGCTTCAAAATGCCGCTGATTTCATCAGTAAAAGAACTGGTGACCAGATGTTTAATGTCATCAAATCAGAATATATAGATGATATTGAATATGAACTGGATGGTTTTAACGGAATGAATGCATATACGGTGGATCAGATGCTCGATGAGGTTTCAGAATACCTTTCAGGTCCATACACTGTAGATGTTATGGATGACATATCTATGCGGATTAATGTAAGTGCTATTTTTGAAAATCCCATAGGAGACCTTAAAACCAAGTTCCCCTACATGAAATGGCGTAATCCCTCTGATTGGTATACTATAGAAACGGATGAATGGGGGTATGAATATGAAAGGTACGAGCCTATAGATTTCACAGATAAACAGGGTAAAATTATTGATGAGGAGGAATTTCCCTATTTCCCTGATTATACTTTAGGCGGACTCTATCCGGATATGACAAGAGCCAAATGGATCGACTATATAGATCAGATTAATGATCTCATGTATACAGATCCCATTGCAACTGATAATAATTATTCACTATCAAAGATGAGTTTACCTTTTGGTAAAGCACTAAGGTAATATGTTTGGGCTCCGTTACGGAATTCGCAGGGTGAGAATCAGTGGTTCTCACCCTGTTTTATTCAAAACAGCACTGACACTAATCCTGTACCTAATGGTTCTTCCTCATTGCATCTATTCATTTACAGACGCACTAATAGGAAATCCCATCGATAACAGGGGCCTGGAGATTTTTTATAATCTGGGAGCAATGGATGAGGCCAGAGGTATTGTGATGCAAACCAATAACCTCAATCTTAACCTTATTAACATATCATCACCGCGACATCTTCACCTCTACTCAGTTGCATCATCCCTGCACAGCGGTACAAAAATTTTCTCCGGCTTGCTGGTTTCAGGCATTACACTCAATACATCTGCTATAAAAGCCGACCTTGAAAACTCTAGCGATTTACTTTCCCTTGAAGTAGAGAGCGATTTTAAAGTTCGGGAACAACAGTACGAAATTGGATGGATTCAACCACTGTTGAAAAAACGATTTCTTCTGGGCGCATCCTTTACGCCAACCATAACCCGCTCCTTTACACAATTCGATTCAACTGCCAGTATGTATCAGGGGTATAATTTATCAGGAAGTTATTTCTACGGCGAAAAAGCCAGATTGTCAGTTGTTTTTGAGTCAGGGTCCTCTTTGGTGCCTTTCAGTTTCAGAATTCTGGAGTTTGTGGCAGACCAATCAGTTCTCAGAGCGAATATCAAAAATATGGTAATCGTCAATGGAGCATTGCAGCAGGATGTTAACCGTCTCCAGCTTAAAGGGAACATAGAATTTTCACCACTGAACGGTTTAGATTTCAGATATAGCCGTATTCGGTCCAAACCTCACCCGGACACCATCTTATCAAACGATATCATTTTAGCAGGGGCACAGAAAGACCACTTTACTCTTGCCGGACAATTCACCGTTACTTCACGATTGGAGCTGGAACCAGGCATTGAATTTTATCTTGCAGACGCACACCTAGATGCACTGTACAGAAGAGCCAATGGGTCCTACTCCTCTTTCATAAGAAATCTTGAGGGCTCGTCAATCAGCATGGCACTTTTTACACGTAACTCCTACAAATTTAATACAAATCACACTTTTTATCTGGACTTAAGGTACGATAAAACCAATGTTTCAGTTCCTGCTGCGGCTTTAATGGACCCTGTGAAATATACCGGAATCTCTTATGGGGTGACAAGAATGACAGGAGATGCAGAAATTTCAGCCAAGATGATCAGGGGGGCGTACAGCTGGAATTACAAAAGAACACAAAATCATTTTTCAACAGCAGGCAGTATTTACACTATGGAAGGGAGTGCAAAGTTTCATAACAGCTGGGAAGGAACAAGAGACACGCTCTTTTTACACTGGGAAAGGGTCGCTTTACTGAAACTTTCCGCCGAAACTGAGTTCAGGTGTTCAGAAAAAATCTCATTCTTGTTTAATGCCACCCAGTACATCCCCCGGATATTAACACGAAAAGAGGATGAGGAGAGCCAGGCTTTGAAACCATCATTTAAAAAAGAGGAAAGTGGTGATAGAATATATGGGCTACTTGATGCTGGTGTTGATTTCAGGTTTTATTTCTGAGTGTTTTTAGTTCGCTGTAGTATCATATGTCTGGGAGTACTGCTTGTCATTTTGCGTTATTAAAATCACTGTTAGAAGATATAAAGGAACTCTTCTTAATTGAACCCTACTTAGATTCTCTTGAAGGCATCAGTTACTATGAGGAATTGATGTTTCTGTCAAAAAAAGCTGACTCAGAAATCAATCCATTCATTAGAAAACTTGTCGACTTCAACGTCTCACTGAAGGCCCTTGAGGATGAGGCGCTGAAAATAACTGGAAATTCTCCGGTTCATGGTGGAATTTGGGATGCTGACGAAATCTTTGCAGGACTGGGAAGATTACGCAGGTTCAGCAGGTGGACACCAAGAGGAAAAATTACATTCCAGGATGATTTACTTGGAGTTCAGCCGGTTGTTGGTGTG
>SKJJ01000176.1 GCA_007115975.1 Chitinispirillum sp. | reverse complement strand
TCGGCAGGCGCCCAGATTCATACTCTTAATTCAGTCCGCGCAGCGCTATAAACGTGGCACCGAGTGAAGCGAGCATGGAGGAGAACCGGTGCCGTCCTCGGCAGGCGCCCAAATTCATACTCTTGTCCTACTCATATCTCTATTTTTTTTAACAGCTCAAGAATTTGTACTACCATCAGGTCGCCACTACCCTCTCTTCTGATCAAGAACGTTTCAACACAGAACGGACCGTATCTATTGTTCTGGTCAAATCATCATCACTCATACCAGTACCCGAAGGGAGGCACAGTCCACGTTGAAAAAGAGTCTCTGATACGGAGTTGGTGAATGCGGGATAGTGGGAAAATACCGGCTGAAGGTGCATCGGTTTCCACAGGGGACGGCTTTCAATGTTCTCACTTTCAAGGGCAAGCCTCAGCTCCTCGTGTGTTTTCTTTATCTTGGCAGGGTTTAGGGTAATGCAGGTAAGCCATCTGTTGGATCTGCTCCACACCGGCTCAGGCATAAAACCTACCCCATCGATCTCTTCCAGCGCAGATCTGTACCGTTCAAAAATTGCTCTTTTTCTCTCCACACGTTGATCAAGAACCGAAAGCTGTCCTCTGCCAATTGCTGCTACAATATTACTCATTCGGTAGTTGTAGCCTACACAGGTATGTTCATAGTGCACCGCTGGACTTCTGGCCTGAGTCGCAAGGTACCTGGCCCGCTCTATATCTTCTGAGTTTTTACCAACCAACACCCCACCACCGGAAGTGGTGATAATTTTATTGCCGTTAAATGAGAATATTCCAAACCGCCCGAACGTTCCGGTGTGTTTTCCCTTGTATAGTCCCCCCATGGACTCGGCCGCATCCTCAATTAGCGGTATTTCATAACGGCCGGCAATCGCCATTATTGGGTCGATATCCGCACTCTGCCCGTAGAGATGAACAAGAATTATGGCTTTGGGTTTTTTACCTTTTTTGATGCTCTTTTTTATTGCAGATTCCAGAAGATTTGGATCCATATTCCAGGAACTCTCTTCGCTGTCCACAAAAACGGGGGTTGCTCCACCGTAAAGAACCGGAAAGACACTTCCGGCAAAGGTAAATGATGAGCAAATAACCTCATCACTCTGCTCAATATTCAGAAGCATCAACGCAAGGTGAATAGCTGCGGTACCTGAAATCACAGCCCCGGCGTATGATGCAGAGGTATAGTTAACAATCTCCTGCTCAAAAGCATCGATATCCGGTCCCACAGGAGCGATCCAGTTTGAGTCAAAGGCACGGGATACAAATTCACGCTCCGTGCCACCCATATGAGGAGCCGACAGGAATATTCTCTTTTTTGATTGCATCAATGCACCTGCTCGATTGTACGCGGTGAAGGGTTAACCAGCTTGAACACTCTGCTCAGAGCCGGAAATACGGTTATGAGTATATAGCCTATATCCTTTAGAAATGACCAGTTTTTGCAGTATTCCATATTAATGCGCACTTTCACCGGCCAGATAATGGTGTCATTAACCTTTTTCGGGTCGGCAACCCTGGCAAGAATCTCTTCCTCATAACGAAAATATATGGATGCGGGGCCGGTTATACCTGGTTTGAGTGATAACATTGTCCTGTCTCTTCCGCTAAGATTATCAGCATACCCCGGCACGTCAGGCCGCGGTCCTACAAACGACATTTTCCCAATGGCGACGTTCCACAGTTGTGGTAATTCATCAATTTTATACCTGCGAAGAAATGTACCTTCAGATGTAAACCGATCGTCGGTGGAACAGGTAATCGAACCTTTTTTTTCACCGCCTTCAACCATGGTCCTGAACTTTACACAATTAAATAGCTTTGCATCCTTGCCAACTCTTTTTTGAAGATAGAACACCGGTTTTCCTGACTTGACTGCTATGACGAGTGCAACAAGTGCTATCAGTGGGAAAAGAGCGATGAGTCCGGCAACAGACACCACAAGGTCAAACAATCGTTTAAGGGAGTTTTGAAAATGTGTCATAATCAGTGAAAATATACATTAAACACCATCGGCGGGAAAAAAAAGGGTGCCTGTTTGAAAAGAAACAAATTTGTTTATTGATCCCGGTTGGAGAAAAAGTTATATTAATACGGCAAAGGGCCCATAACTCAGTCGGTTAGAGTAGCGGACTCATAATCCGTTTGTCCTAGGTTCGAGCCCTAGTGGGCCCATATTTTTATGTACAACAGGAGGCTTACTTGCAACCTTCGATGGTTTGCGAAAAACACATAACTGCCCGACATACAACATTTTATACTATAGAAGCACTTCCTGTTGGAGGTGCTTTTTTTTCTGATTCTGATCTTGTCTGATTTTCCGGAGGTGCTATGCTTAAAGATTTAGAACTTTTGATTCAATTACAGGAGATAGACCTGCGCATTAAAGAACAGCAGATTGCCCAGGAGCAGTTTCCAGAGACGGTTTCTGAGCTGAAAAACAGTATCGCCGATGCAGAAAATGATTTCTCCTCGATTCAGGAGAAGTTACAAAAAACCGCATCAACAAAAGAGCAGATCGCAGAAAAAGTCTCCGATATCAAAGAACACCTTGGTAAAAGCCAGGAACGGTTAAGCTCAATAAAAACCAATCGTGAATATGACGCTGTTCACCTGGAAATTGAAAGCCAGAAAAACATGCTCGTCAATTCGGAACACAAACTCCAATCCCAGGACAATGAGATAGAGCTGCTTACATCCGCGGTTGAAAATGCCCAACAGGAGTTGGAGCGGGTAAAGGGCGAAAACGAGCCACAGATCAATGAACTGCAGTCGAAAATTGATGCTATCGATTCCGTTATTGAAGAAATCAACAAGGAACGGGAAAAAATTGCTCCCCAAGTTTCCCCCCAGACACTAAGAGTTTATGACAACATACGAAAGAAAAGAAAAACAGGACGGGCCCTGAGCATTGTTAATGAGTCAAAAACCTGCACCGTCTGTTATAAAATCCTTGAACCTCAGCTTTTTAATGAAACAAGACGCGGCAATCGCATTTTACTCTGCGAAAGCTGCGGATCAATTCTGGTTTGGCAAAACCCGGAACAACAGGAATAATTTCTGCGCAACAACTATTCCCACGTACTGTTATTATGCAGTCGCTTAAACTATTTTTTCTAAAAACAGGCAGATTTCCCCTGACAGCAATAAAAGATGAAAAAGAGTAAGTATCTGTTGAAAAGAATGTGGGGGTATCTTTGGGCACACAATGTCTACATTGTGCTCTCAATGGTTCTTTCCATTCTCGTCGTGAGCTTTGAAGGGTTGTCATTGTGGTTCAGCGCCTCACTGGTGCAAACTCTTTTCAACCCTGACATTCACGAACTGGTACAGCCAGAATTCACCTTTTCTGAGATCAACAACCTGCTGAAGTACTGGACGTACAGCCTCATTCAGCATGACAACCCCTTCCATTCCCTGAAAATCGTCTGTGTGTTGATGGCGGTGACCTTTTTACTTAAAAACCTCTTCTATTTTTTAAAGCGACTGGTGATTATTAAACTTAACCTTGAGGTTGTGCGTGATATGCAAAATGAACTCTTCGCACACGCAATGCGCCTTCCACTCACCTTTTATGACCGAACAAAAGCTGGAAAAGTCTCATCTCTCGTTATAAACGACATCAGTAAGATCAAAACCTCAATGACCGGTACCTTTGACAAGGTGTTTATCGGACCAATCAGAGTGCTTTTTTTTCTTGTTATGCTATTTATCATAAACGTCAGATTGACATTGGCCATTTTTTTAATATTCCCCGCCCTTGGTACAATCATCTGGATAATCGGAAAAACCGTCCGCAGAAGAAGCAAACGAGTTCTCGAACACACCTCAGAGCTCTTCGCACTGCTGCAGGAAACTATTTCAGGCATACGGGCGGTAAAGATGTTCAATATGCATAGGGTTGAAAGTAAAAAATTCACCGCCACCAATAACCGCCTGCTCTGGCAACTGCAACGTTCAATGACCATAAGTGCTGCCTCCGGGCCACTTACTGAGATCTTTGGTGTTGCTGTGGTAATAATTCTTCTGTGGTATGGGGGACGTCAGGTACTTATGCAGGATGGCTTTGGTGCCGAAGACTTCGTTCGGTTCCTTATATTTCTTTTCTCAACCTTTGCACCCCTTAAAATGCTTGCCAGTATAAACAACACCCTCCAGGGGGGGTTTGCTGCTGCAGAGAGAGTTTTTAAAGTTCTGGATACCCCGACCGAGCCGCTTGTCGAACCAATGGGCAATTCTAACCCAACATTAGATTTTAATGAAGAGATTCAATTCAGAAATATCTCTTTCTCCTACCCAAAAACAGAAGAGGTAGTTCTCAGGGATATCAGTTTCACTCTGAAAAAGGGTTCGATAACTGCAATTGTCGGTTCAAGCGGTAGTGGCAAGTCTACTATTCTTGATCTTCTGCCCCGGTTTTATACAGTATCGAAAGGCGAGATTTTTCTTGATGGAAAGAATATTAACGACCTGAACCTCTGTGCCCTCAGAGAGTTGTTCGGGATCGTCTCACAGGACACCATCCTTTTCAATGAGACAATCTATCACAACATCTCCTACGGCGTTAAAGACGCTTCCATGGAGCGGGTAATGAGTGCAGCAAAAGCTGCAAATGCCATAGAATTCATAGAAAAACTGCCCCGGAAATTTGATACCAATGTGGGTGATCACGGCGTGATGCTTTCCGGTGGGCAGCGGCAGAGAATTTCAATTGCCAGAGCTCTTTTAAAAAACCCCCCCATTTTGATACTGGATGAAGCCACATCATCACTCGACACAGAATCCGAACGCCTGGTACAGGCTGCCATAAACAATCTTATCCAGGACCGAAGTGCACTTGTTGTTGCCCATCGCCTCTCCACCATTCAGAGTGCTGATAAAATCATTGTTTTGGACAAAGGCAAAATAGTGGAGGAGGGCACACATGAATCACTGCTGAAAATGGACAAAAGATATAAATATCTCTATGACATACAGTTCTCAGACAGTTCCGGAATTTTGTCTGACCACTGATATCTGCTTCCCATCATCTGCTTCCCATCATCTGCTTCCCATCATCTGCTTCCCATCATCTGCTTCCCATCATCTGCTTCCCATCATCTGCTTCCCATCATCTGCTTCCCATC
>SKJJ01000228.1 GCA_007115975.1 Chitinispirillum sp. | reverse complement strand
GGTAAAAAAATCGTTTTGCAAAAACAAGTGCCACTGTTAAAAGATTATACCGTTGGTAACAAATGATGTCGAGCAAAAATATACATCGTTGGTGAATATTTTTATCCTTGACTTTTCTCTCTCTTCATAAAAAAGACTGATCCTCTGGTACCGGTAATGTTAATAGGACATCGTGACTGAGAATTGCTCAATAATTGCTGATTTTTACACCCACAACCAACAGGTTATTAAGATGTAAAAAGTGGAGGTTCTTTTAGATCTTTTCTCTATGGATAAACAACAAGCACCTCATACTTTCGCTCTGCTTAAAAAGAGAACGTGTTCAGTATGATTAGTTACAATAGTTTACATTTAAAAGTTGACAGAGAGTCTTTTCAGTACATTCTGACTCACTATCAGGCAAACCAACCCTGCGGGAAACACTAAAAAAGGCGCACTTGCAAACAAGTGCGCCTTACAGTCGGACATCAATAATTATTGGTTTTAGAAGTCAAGATCAACTCTTACACCAACAGTGCGTGGTTCTTCAACAAATGCGACTCTGTGAGGAAAGGGACTTCCTATACCAGCATCATAGGAGTAGCGTTTGTTGTCATTTGATCCAAGGAGGTTCTGAACATAGACAGTAGTCCTGATATTGTCGGAAAGCCTTGTAACTGCTGACACATTAAGTCTGAAATCCATATCATACACTCCCACCTCATCAAGCCTGTCCAGTATTGAGGTGAGCTCTTCTGATGGAGTAGCATCTCTTTTTAGCATCTCCAAACCATCTTTTGCTCCGTCGAAGCTCCAGAAGATCCGTGAATCAACGTGAAGTGCCAGACGATCAAAAACATTTAAACGAACAAAAGCCTTGGTCGCATGGTTAGCCCAATTGTTAAGATCATTACCGACACTTTTTAGTGTGTCTCCTCCGGCAACTGGCCTTCTGTAATCACCATAACTGATACCGGTGTGTGTATTACCCTCGTTGAGTTCCCAACTAAGCTGTTTTGTGAAAGCATGATTTGCACCGACAGTAACGATATCATTCTGGTATCGGGCTTCTGCTTCTAACCCACCAAGCTTTAAAGTACCGGTGCGCTCAGTTTCACCATGCCATCTCCCATCTCTATAATTTGTCAGCTGAAATGAGAGGATATCAACAGTATTATAGAAACCAGAGAAATGAGTAGATACATTCTCTGACCAATTACGGAGATATATCCCTTCAAAACCAGCCAATTGCTCGGGATCTGACTCGATGCCCATATGATTTTCTACATACAGGGCTTCAGCAGTATTCATTCTATTGGATATTTGAGCAATGACCTTGATTATGTCATTTTCAGTGGCTTCATAAACAACTGCGGCACGTGGAGAAAGCAGGTACTTTGAAAACTTGTCTTTATCAAGTCGAGCAGAAAGAAGTATCGTAATAGGGTTAAAAACAAAATTACCCTCCACAAAACTGGCACCAGACCAAGTTGACCATCCTTCATCAACAAAAATTGCTTCCTCAGGTCTAACTGAAGCAAAAGCCCCTGTACCAAGTGCTGGAGAATTGTCATCGCTGATGATGTTTTGCCTGTCACCCATACGAAGATACTGAGCATCTTTACCCCATGGTGCACCCCATGTGTTAATAGAACCCTCAATACCCAAGGCTACCTGATGGTTTTCAGTTAACCGCAGAATACCAGTGAGCCTTCCCATAAATTCACTTTCAGAAAAAGAGAAAACTCTGTTCTTAATAGTTTCGGGGTTACTAAGATCCCACATTCTGGGGTCGGTCAGGTTATCATACCTGCGGAGAAAGGTTTGATTTCTAATATGATCCTCTGTATCCCACATAAGCATCGGTTTCAGGGTCAATCCTTCAAGTACAGGAAGCACAACTGTTGCATCAAGTGCTGCAGTTAAATGGCGGTTTTTAAGCTGTTTATGATTAACAAAAGGCCCAAATATTGGAGTATAACTTTGGGTATATTGAGTGGTTCCATCATCAAGTGTGTCAAGTTTTATCTCTCCGGGCATAGCGCCGGTTTGATAACGAGTTTTTTGGTTTACTC
Source organism: Chitinispirillum sp. (assembly GCA_007115975.1). Taxonomy (GTDB): domain Bacteria; phylum Fibrobacterota; class Chitinivibrionia; order Chitinivibrionales; family Chitinispirillaceae; genus Chitinispirillum. Next base: position 3,092 of record SKJJ01000228.1, on the reverse strand, counting down.
CATTGGCACTCATTCCTGCTTCAGTGTAACGAACAGAGAATTTTACATCCTTAACCTCTTCAGTTACATCCTTAACAGCCATCTCCAGATATCCTTTACGCTGTGGCTCACCATCAAAATCACTGAAGTAAGTAAGCGGTGGATTTCCGAAGTCTTTTCCAACATATCCGTAGTTGTTAATACTCGCGACGGTGAAAGCCTCGGGTTCATGTCCTGGAGTACGAACCATGCTTGCATAAGCATAGAGGCTAACATTATCTTTTGTCTGGCCAAAGGCTGCAGATGTTCCCATTGAGTGGTATTTGGTAACATACTGTGTGCTCAGACTCAAACCGTCCTGATCGCGTGCACTTTTGGTCGTGATGTTCACAACACCCATTACTGCACCGGGACCGTAAGTTACAGATCCTGGTCCACGGATCACCTCAATTTTTTCGATGTCACTTAAATCCCAGTTTTCAAGCTCTGAGGTAGCACCGTTATGCGCTTTTTGGTTAAGGTTACGGCCATCAACAACGACGAGAAATTTATAATTTCTATCGGTGATAATACCACGCATACCAAGTTTGGGGCCTTCATGGTGATTCATCCACAATGCACCGGGAACATAGGTCTCTATAAGATCGTAGATGTTTCTGGCTGGGGTAAGTTCAATATCTTGTGCAGTGATGGTAGTAACTGATACTGGAATGTGCGAAGCTTTCATTTCAGTAATGGTACCGGTGGTCACACGAAGATTGGCAAGATCTCCAAGTGACAATCCAAGATCATCAATTCCCGACGTGTGGCCGTAAAAGGCACACATTCCAATCAGCAAAGCACTGATTCCTTTAACCGATGTTTTTTGGTCTCTTATATCTAAAAAACGTAACATTGAACAACCCTCCTTCTAAAAAAGTTTGTAGAAATATTTTTTAACTATTCCAAGATCTGATCGATCTCTCCTAAACTGCTTTTTTCAACATTGAAGAGCTCCTTTGACTGACGATAATTAATCGCCTGATACACTGAAATAGGTGGTTGGGTAAAACCTGCATCTACGTCCCAGTCGTTATCCATTATTTCAAGAATAAACTCTGCCGCCTGAGCACCAAGAGATATATTGTCAGGCAGGACTGCAAATGTACCAAAATTAAGGTCAGGATTAACAAGTGCACTGACACCAACAATAACAGCTGTTTTGCTCTTTCTCTGAAATGGTATCCAGACATTGGTTATTGTTGATGCATTAACCAGTGCGTTGTCGTTAGGAATCCAGATAACATCAATAGCCTCTTCCTGGGAAATTGCTCTAAGGGCTTTCTTCAACTCGCTTTCAAAGTTTCTTGCCCGGTCATTGATAGGATAGCTTATAATTCCGATACCTTCTCTTTTACAAAACGCTTCATTTCTTTCAATAAACTCACTCATAAATTCACGATGAACAACAGCGATATTCCTGATATTTATTTTTAGTGCTGCCCTGAGATTTACCGCACTAGTCACGATTGGTACTTCGTAAGAGATCCCTACCGAAGCGTCCATTCCTTGGATAGCTTTATCAATGAGCACCCCCATCATGGATAACGATGGTATACGAGGCTCAGAAGGCGGTAGTGCAGCCATATATTCCTTATACATTCTTATTGAATTATTGTCCATAAGCACAACAATTTTTGGTTTGGCAACACTCATTATCTCTGAAATATCATCAGTGGTAACAGCATCAGTTGTTATAAAATCAGTGATAATAAAGTGACCTGATAATTCAGATTGAATGCCGTCTTTCGCCTCTTCAAAAATTTTTCCATCACGTCTGATAATCAGCAAAGGTTCTTTTGCGACCGCAAATCCACTGAGAAGAGTAGTAAGAAGCAACGCAAGGGTAAACTTAGCAGCACCTTTAACGATTATTATATTTGTAAATTGTTTCTTCATCTCCAAGCCTCCACTTCCAGAGCGTTGTTTATATCCGTCGAAAGAGATTTAATATCGTTTTTCAGTTTTGTAGGATCAGATCCATCCTTAACACCCAGCACCATTATACCAGCATTTCCGTTAGACAATTCCGTCACTACAAGTTCGATATTTGATCTGGATCTAAAGAAATTAACACTGTTATGAGGAAGCAATACGCCTTGTGCCATATCAAATGTTAAAAGTGGCAGCAAATCCTGGATCTTCGCTACAAGTCTTATCTGAGTTTGACCACCAATAAGTTTGGTGATAAAGGATGTCATGCCTGCACGACCCATGAAATCTACTCCTGCAATGGTTAACCCTGAAAGGGCGGACAAGTCAATGGGCTCTTCAACGGAAAGCAGCACGTATGGTATTGTATTACTTCCACTCACCGTACCCTCCAGTTGAGGTGTATACCCACTTAATGCAGATACTAATTCAGGCTTGGTTAAAACCGCCGTTGGAGGCACCGTTTCAACTCTTCGAACAAAATCTCTGTACCGACCGAAAACCTCAATATCAACGCCCGGAATTGCTGTACGAAGGTTTTCCTGCAATTCCAATACATTAACATCATTTGCAGTGAATACATATAGTTGGTCTGAGCTTATGGATGGAGCCATTACCAAAACTAAAAGGCATACATAGTGTAACAGATATAGTCGTATTTTTTTCATAATAGTATTACCAGTTGCTGTTATGGTTGAAAATCATTTTTAAAACGGTATTGACTGATTTGATTCATACTATTGGTTTTCCTTTGCACCTGATAGGACGGTTACATTTTCATTAAAAATCCAGGATTTATGCATACTGTCCAATGTGAATGTTTCAATTAATGCCTCCTTCCCTTCGTCTGTTTCTCTGTTAAGTATTATTCAAAGAGAGTTCTGACACTCACCCTTGTCCAACACTTTCATATCTTACCCTTCAGTCACCAAATCGTCAATAAAAAATTAACCCTACGTTAAAAAAAGATGTACCAACAGAAACACTGTTTCATTACTTCATGCCTACAGATCCCCCAGATCCCCCCCCGACCCCTGTTGTTTCGCTCAGCGATAAGAAATGGAGTGCTCTGTTTTTCCACCACCAAGTTCAATTTAGTGACTGGGAAGGTTTGGATTTCCGGAAACACTCACTCTGCAGTT
>SKJJ01000034.1 GCA_007115975.1 Chitinispirillum sp. | reverse complement strand
GAACGGATTGTACCGCTTTTGATTGTGCCGGATTCGGTTATGCCGACATGTAAAGGAACATCACTTTGGGCAGAAAGGAGCGTACAGGACTCTATGGTGGTGGGAATGTCACTTGCCTTGATAGAGACGATAATATCCTTAAAGGCACATTTTTCAAAAAGCTCGATGTACCCAAGGGCACTCTCCACCAGTGCTTCGGGAGTGGCCTTTCCGTATTTTGAAAGGATTTTTTTTTCCAAAGATCCAGAATTTACCCCTATGCGTATGGGAATACCGGCAGCTCTGGCCGCATCGATTACCGCTTTCACCCGCTCCTTTGAGCCGATGTTTCCGGGGTTTATTCTGATTTTGTCTGCTCCGGCCCTTATTGCCTCTATAGCGAGGCGGTAATCAAAATGGATGTCGGCAACAAGGGGCGTGGAGATCTTTTTTCGTATCTCTTTGAATGATTCAACAGCAGCCAGGTCTGGTACAGCAACACGAACGATTGTGCAGCCTGCGCGCTCCAGTCTCCTTATCTGTCTGATACATGCTGTTGGGTCATGGGCAGGAGTGTTGGTCATGGACTGAATCACTACTGGGTTCAGTCCTCCAATGGGTATGTTGCCTACCTGTATGGTTTTTGTCTTTTTTCGGTGCACCATTAAAAATGTTCCTCACTCTTTATAAAAATAATTCCATCATTTTCAAATGACCAATATAAATAAGGGCGTACGGTACGGCGTTTTCTTATGTCTGTTTTATAATTGGTTTTGGCAGGCAACGGTTGTTGATTACATGTTGTTACCCCAACGGAATGGGTTATGTATAACCGGCACTTATCACTGAGCTGCAAAGGGGGGGGGGGCGGGTGTGTATTTAGAGGAGAAGCAATCAGTGATCAGCAGCAGGCCTAAAGACACACATGCTCAAAGGATGGATCGGGGCAACCTGGGAGGGGGCAAACAGGGTGTTAAGGTGCAGTTTTTGCGGTGGGCAGACCTGAAAATGTCGGTAACCTTACTTTTTAAAGCTTGAAAATTCCGCTAAAACAGTACATAAGGCCAACTGGAGGGCGGGAATAAATTATTTTAAGGGGATATAAAACTGCTTCGCTTATTTAAACGATTTAATTTAGGGGCTGTTGTGGGAAAAAATCTGTTGCTATGTTCTGCCGTGTCGATTTTTGTCTGTTGTACTTTTACCTTTGCCCAAACTCCGGTTGAAAAGCATGGGAGACTGCAGGTACAGGGGAACAGGATTGTGGGTGAACATGGAAACCCGGTTCAGCTCAGAGGAATGAGTCTGTTCTGGCCTATCAGGAATTGGGGTGGGCAACACTTTTTTACCGACAATGCGATTAATGATCTGGTTGATAACTGGAAAGTCGATCTTGTCAGGGCTCCCATAGCAGCAAGGACAATGGATGGACTGGTTGGCTATATGGTTGATCGAGATCGGGAGACTCAACTTGGCCTGATGCGAACCGTTGTCAATGCAGCTATACGAAGGGGTATATACGTGATTGTTGATTTTCACGCCTATGACCAAACGGGAGAGACGGATGAGATTATCCAGGGAGCCAAGGAGTTTTTCACAACGGTTGCTACCGAATACGGACACCACCCCAATATCATCTATGAGACATTAAACGAACCTATCGGAATGGGCAATCTGCATCAATATTGGGCCGATGATATAAAGCCGTACCACGAACAAGTTATCGCTGCAATTCGTCCTATCGATCCACATAATCTTATTGTGGCTGGAACACCCACATGGTCTCAGCGGGTGGATATTGCTGCTGCAAACCCAATTGATGATAAAAATGTCGCATATTCGCTTCATTTCTACGCTGCAAGTCACGGAAATACCCAGCGAGGGTATGCCCAAAATGCGCTTGATTCCGGCGCGGCCATCTTTGTAACCGAATGGGGAACGGTAACACATACCGGGGATGGTGCTATAAACCTATCCAGTACCAGGACCTGGCTGGCATTTATGGATCAAAACCAGATAAGCTGGGCGAACTGGAGTTTAATCAATAACTTTCGCTCCTCTTCAGCTCTGGTTACTTCTGCCTTGCCTCATGGTAACTGGGGGGATGAAATGCTGACCGCGTCGGGGAAATTTATCAGAGATACATTACGTGCCTATCACGAGACTGTGTCGGTGGCGAATAAAACGATACAATCAAATAACAGCAGCATTGGTTTGGTTACGACCCCAAAAGGGCTAACCCTCTCTTTACCACGGGAGCACGGGTTCAGAAGCTATGAACTGTTCAGAATTGACGGCAGAATTGCTCGAAGAGGTTCGGTTGGGGGTGTAGGAGAGCTGAAGTTATCTGATTTGTCAAAAGGAGTATGGTTTGTGCGCCTTGTTGGAAAAAGAGAGGCCGAGGTGGTATCGGCTGTTATAGGCAGGTAAGAGAGGTGGACATTTTCAAAGTATAGTTTGTTAATTGGTACTGCTCTTTTGCAGTGATAGAGAACAGACGGGTAACCACAGAGTATCTGCCAGTTGGCTGGTACAAGGTAAAACGGATGTAGCGTTTGCTTCAGAAAAAACATGCTCCAAAGAGACGCGGTGATTTGTGATTGAGAGGATTAAAGATGGCTAATCCGATGCCGGATTTGTTTAGCAAAAAACGAGTTGCCATACTGAATTCAAAATCAAAGGATCAGGTTTTCAGGCACCTTGTTCGTATGATTACGGCCGAGTTTCCGGATGTAACGCAGAAGGAGATTATGGAGCTTGTACAGGAGCGTGAGAATCTGATCTCAACCAGGGTATCGGAATCTATTGCCATACCTCACGCCAGAATACCGGGTTTTCCCGTCACGGTTGCTGCAGTTGCTTTAAGTAAAAAAGGGATACTCTACGACTCTCTGGATGATTCCAAAATTCAGCTATGCGTTCTTATTGTGGGAGATGGCAGTGAACATCTTGAAGCACTCTCCTGGACCGCTAAACAGCTCAGTGATCCGGAGCGTTTTAACAGCATTGTAAATGCATCAACACCACATAAGATTGTATCTATACTAAAGGGTGATGAATTAAAGCGCAAGCGAACAGCAGTTATTTCAAAAGAGCATGTTGCATCGGGGTTTTTACAGAAAGCGTATGAACTTGGTGAGGAGATAGGGGCATCTGCAGTGGTGTATCATGCCGTTACGGGCGTAAATTCACTGTCATTCAAACCCAAAAGAAAAGTTCCCATATATCTTGTCTGTCTGAACCGTTCAGTATTGCCCGAAGAGATACCTGGTGTAAAAGAGATCATTGAGATCCCGTTCAAAAATATAAACAGGTCCAATCAGGTGGAGCTTGTACTTATCTATCTGATATCCCAGGGAATGTTTAAGAGAGGGCAGAAAGTGCTGAGTATTCTTGGCAGTCCTGAAGCCAATTTGCTTGACACTATAATACTTTCCAATTTAAGAGATTACCGGTTTTTCTTCAATATAGGCAAAAAGCCAAGGCCTGTGGATCTCCAGCAACAGGTTTTGGCCCGAATGCTGCAAATTACAAGTGAATTGGCCTTTGAGGGTCGTGAGGGTAAGCCGGTGGGGACGCTCTTTATCATGGGTGATACAGAGAAGGTGCTTAAATATTGTCAACAGATGGTGGTCAATCCGTTTGGGGGGTATAAGGAAGAGAATCGCAATGTTCTTGATCCTGGCCTCAAGGCGACCATAAAGGAGTTTTCAAAAATTGATGGTGCCTGTGTGATCAGAGGAGATGGAGTGATTATTACCGCCGGAGCGTTTGTAAAAGCTGAAAACCGATCGGAATTCAAACTTGAGGGACTGGGTGCCCGTCATACTGCGGCTGCCAATGTAAGTTCCTGCACCAATGCCCTTGGTATAGCATTATCTGAATCGACCCGAAGAATCAGTGTGTTCAAGGATGGCAAACAGATCATGCATTTTTGATTTTTTCTGGTACATTTTTTGTCCTTTTGACCCCCGGTTTGTTTCTATTTTGAAAAAGTGTGTTCAGAAATCATATTATCAAGCAACATTCAGCTAGGGGAGATATATATGAAAATAGTTCCTTTCATGAAAAAACGGGCGTTAAGTGTGATGATGGCAGGATTTGTTATTGCCCTTACGGGAGTCATTACTCTGATGCGCACCCGGCATCTTGGTAACAACATGCCCGCTGTGGCAATGGGAATAACGGTTTTTGGTCTTCTTATCTACATTCTGGGAAGAATCTTTGTGGCTATAAATAAAAGCCAGGCAAAGGCCGAAAACGAAATCAGAAGACGGTCTCAATAATGTTTAGACGAATGGGTTTGTACAACTGAACAAAGGAAAACAATTGAAAATACAGGATCTGCTGCAAAAAAATGCCATTCTTACCGATATGAAAAGCAGCGACAAATCAGAGGTCCTCAAAAGCATGGCCCACTACCTGGCCTCTATATATAACCTGAAAGACCCCGATTTCATAGAGGATAAATTACTTGAAAGAGAGGCGGAAATTTCCACTGGAATCGGTTATGGCATTGCAATTCCACACGTTAGATTAAGTGGCATAGACCGCTGCTACATGATTGCTGCAAGGTCCCTTAAGGGCATTGAATTCAACGCAATAGATGAACAACCGGTACATCTGCTGTTTATGCTCATCTCCCCTGCCAATACATCCACTGAACATACTCAGATTCTTTCATCTCTCTCACGAATTATGACCTGGGAAGAGGTGCGCGAAGACCTCCTTTTGGCTAATGATGCTGAAGAGTTTCTGGAGGTTATTACTAAAGGGGAGAATAAGTATATAGAGTAATCTCATCTCCTTATCGGGTACGGGACCGGGTTTCGGGTCTCGGGATCGACAGGAGAGTTCACTGCAAAGAGCGCAAAGGGGGAACGCAAAGAAGAGAGTAATTATACGGATTTAGGAAAAATCCTGCCCCACAAGCCTTCCCTTAACCTCCTGGGCCAGCTTACTTGAAAACCCTCCGGTCCTGGCAATCTCATCCACATCAGCCGTTTTCAGCCGCTCCATAGATCCAAACTTCCTGAGCAGAAGCAGTGCGCGTGACTTCCCTATCCCCGGAATTTTCTCCAGATCGGACGTCTGAAACTGCTTGTCTCTAAGTTTTCTGTGATAGGTGATTGCAAACCGGTGCACTTCATCCCGTATACGCTCCACAAGCTTTCTTGCCGGATGGTT
>SKJJ01000124.1 GCA_007115975.1 Chitinispirillum sp. | reverse complement strand
ATATTCACCACGGAGGCACAGAGGGCACAGAGAATAGGGAGAATACGAGAGGGCCTCCAAATAGGTTTTTATATCATTTTCCTCTCAGTGTCCTCCGTGCCTCTGTGGTGAGCTCTTAATCCCTCCGTTTCGGAAGAATAAATAGTAGTTTAACTTCTCAACAGTTCTTCACCACTTCAAGCGCCGCATCATAATCGGGCTCCTGTGCGATTTCCGGGACCTGTTCACTGTAAATTACCGCTCCGCTACTATTGGCAACAATTACTGCGCGTGACAGCAATCCTGTCAGAGGTCCGCTGGTAATAGTTAGTCCATAGTCCTGGCCGAAAGAATCGTTACGCATCATAGAGAGCATAACAACATTTTCCAGCCCCTCTGCTGCGCAAAACCGGCTCTGTGCGAAAGGCAAATCTTTGGATATACTGAGTATGATAGTGTTGTCAAGTGCTGCGGCCTCCTGGTTAAAGCGCCGCGTTGATGCTGCACATACACCGGTGTCAATACTTGGGAAGATATTCAGTACAAGCTTCTTTCCCTCAAAATCAGCAAGCTTTTTATCGGAGAGGTCTGATGCTGTGAGAACAAAATCCAAAAGGGGAGAACCTGAAGAGATTATAGTTCCGCAAGTCTCGATTGGTTTACCGTGCAGTGTTATCTGTGACATTTGATTCCTCCTGTGAGAGTTCTGTTAGTTAAAAAGAGCTGTTGTATTGGTTTGTTCACCTATTAAATGAATATAAATTGTCCGGTGAGGGTTGGGGGAAGATTGTTTATTTGAAAGTGAGAACCTGAATTACTTTGCTGTATTGTATAGAGGAAAGCTGCAAGGTTTCCTGGATCGCTACACTAGCACCGCGAATCATCGGCATATCCTGTAGGCTTGATTTCTGCCGTATCGGAAGTACCGCGGTAAAGGTGGTGCATACTGGTTACCGGATCATATTGAAGAAAACCCGGACCATTAGGGACAGTCTAAGTGGTGCACTGAGTTGAATCATTGAGGCATCAACCCTTCACCTTCCCGACAAAAGCATCGAACCTCTCCTGCATCTCCCCGGTAAAAGTATCATCCGATAACCGCGCCTTCATAACAGCTTCACTCTCTTCCCTTTTGTCTTCGGGAAGAGTGAGCCCAACCGGAAACGCTTCACTAATAAAGAGTTTTTCCCCAAGAATACTTTTGACCTGCGCAAAGACTCTGGAATAGCCAAAGCGGGTCTCTTTTTGTGCATCAGTACTGGCATTGCAGGTAGCAAAGCAGAGCTTGTTGATCTGTTTTTGATACTTTTTCAGGAAGGTGCGCAGAGGTGAAACAAGTTGGCCCATCCAAACCGGACCACACAGTACCACAACATCGTAATCACCCACGCTCTTTTTAAGCCTCTTTATACCGGGACTCATCTTGATTAAAGAAAACAGTATCTGAAAAGGGAGCTGAGTGAGCCGGGGTTTGATCGCCTCTGTTTCACCACCCAGTTCACGACCGATTCTTTGGGCCAGGTAATTGTTATTGCCGCTGTTTGAATAGTAGACAACAAGGGTTTTCATGAGGTTTCTCCAGGAGTGCCGTGTTTGTTGGTAATTGGATTTTTTCTGACTGGATTTAAAATAAGTTAGTGGCAGGGGACATAGGTGATCCATCACTGCCCCCGACACCCACTCCTGCCTTGCATATGAATAATGAACGATGGACCTATTCCATCAACTCATAATAAATTGTTTGTGATTTACCCTCTTCGTCACTGTGATTTTCCAGCACTATCGGTGATTTGCACAGCTTTGCCAGTTTGCCATCAGGCTTGTTTGTTTCATAAAATCCAACGGCTTTGAATTTGGATTCAAAACCTTTTCCCTGAGAAACAGACATACCCGAAACCTTATAAGAGAGCATCTCTCCATCAGCGGTTCTGATAAATCCGTTTGCTTCGCCCGATGAGCTTCCATCGGGGCGAACCAGGGATATATACGTTCCCAAATCGTCAAAGTCCACCCCATAGAGGTTGCCTTTGGCTTTATAGGAGTATTCAATCTCATTAAACTCGGGGCCGCTTGAGAGTACTCTTACGCTGATCAGTTCCTGTTTGTCTTCTCCGATTCTTTCGGTTCGCATAATATCCTCCTTGTCTAAAACCATGTTAAAACACCGTGTTCTGTTTTTCTATGGATCTATCTGCTGCTTTCATAATGGGCAAGCAGGCTACTTTAAATCAACAGCTATTAATAGTACGGTTGAAGGGTCAAAGATACGTGATATGACGGATGCTGGGTATCGTGTGCCGGGAGGGGGGAGAGTTTGTTTTGATCCTTGAGCGGGTGTTTCATTTTTCTTTTAGAAATGCAAGAATAGGTAGTATATTTGGAATTGTTGGCTATTGGGGTAGAGGACAATCCAAAGATGAGTTTCGGCCAAGTCGTCAGGCCAAGTCGAGATGGGCGGGGAGGCCTGGGTGAAGAACACTTCGACTGCTCCCGAAGTCGGGGAGCGCTCAGGGTGATCGGAAATTAACCTATGCATATGAAATCCTCCGAAGTTCTGTTGACGGCGAAAAAAGTAATTGAAAAAGCTATCATAAGGAATTATTACAAAACCCTCCGAAGTCCCCCACCGGGGAATTTAGGTGGGGCAACTATTTAACAGGAGATCACTTATATGAAAAAGTGGCTTAAAGTTCTTTTGATTCTGATGTCTGTTTTTGTTGTTTTGTTTACCGCAGGAGCGGTTACCCTGTATGTTATGTTTCCCCCTGAAGAGATGAAAAATCTTGCGGTGACTCATCTTGAAAAGGCGCTTGGAAGGGAGATACAGGTGGAGAAGGTTGGGTTCACTATCTTTCCGGTGCTTGGAGTTTCGCTTTCCAATGTAGAGATTGCGGAAACCCACCGGGAAGGGTTTACTTCTGAACAGCCGTTTATAAAATTCAACCGGTTTTTGATTGCGATCTCTGTACGCTCCATCTTCAAGGGTTACCCGGAGATAACCTCCGTTGTACTTGAAAGTCCCCAGATTGTGCTTGAGGTTGATGGAACAGGCGCTTTCAACTACGAAGATCTTAAAGTAATCACTGCAGCTGAAAGGATTGATGAAGTAAAGGAAACAGAGCCTGTGGAGGGTGAACTGGCTGGGCTTCCCGTACCCGTTTCTTTGCAAAGACTTACAATTCGAGACGGCGTAATACTGTATATAGATCAGGCAGAATCGAGAATGGTTCATATTGGTGAACTGCAAAAGGAGTTGGTGCTTTCCATTGACCGAAATCTCACCGACATAACGACAACCGGCTCTCTTCTTCTCGACAAAATCAGTGTCGAAGCCAAAGAGATAGTAACACCACTTTCCGACCTCTCCTTTACCTTCGCCTATGACCTTGGAATCAACCTGATAGAGGGACACTTGGATGTCAATGATGCAAAGCTCTCTCTTCAGAAAATCTTTTTCAATATAAGCGGGACAGTTGCAAATTTTAATAAGATCCCTGCTATTGATCTCGTTGTTTCATCCGATCCGTTTAATATTACCGATGTAATTTCAGAGGTACCTCTGGAGTTTTTTCCCGATAAGAATAAGCTTACGGCTTCTGGAACCGTCCATGTTAACGTAGCGCTTAAAGGTGTGCTGGAAGAGAATGAACCGCTGCCACTTGAAGGAAGGATCGTTTTCAGTGATGGTATGGTTCGCTACACCGATTTACCTAAATCTATAAGTCAAATCAATAGTGTCATAGATTTTACCGATAGTAGTCTCCAGATTAGTGAGACCGCATTCCTTTTTGGGGAAAATCACATAGAGCTGGGCACACTAATTAGTGATTTTGAAAAGCCCTACGTTGATGGTTTTTTCAAGGGGGTAATTGATCTGATGGATCTGCAGGATATGATTGATGTTCCCCCCGGAGCATCCCTTTCCGGTGTGATAAATGCCGATATCAGGGGTAAAGGTGAGGTCGATCCTGAAGATCCCACAAAACTTGATCTGACCGGAATGGTGGAACTTATTGATCTGAATGTCAATTGGTCACCACTTGCAAAACCAGCCATCGTGAATGGTGCATTTACCCTTTCATCCAAAGCGATAGGTGAGAAGATGTCCGTCACAATCGGGGCTTCTTCACTGACAATGGAAGCCACAATTGTGGATTACCTCTCATTGGTTCTCGATAATAACGACAACAAATTCCCAAGGCCGAAGGTTGATTTCGCCCTCACATCACCTCTTCTTAATGTTGATGAGATCCTCCTGCCAGAGCAAGCCTCGGAAGAGTCTGGTGTCGCTCAGGCACAGGATACCCCCCTTATTGCACCGCTGCCGGGAGTGGATATGCGGGGAACGGTCAGAGCAACAAGAATTATCTTTGAGGGACTTGAAATGAATAATCTCAACATGAGTGTGAATGTTGTAAACGATGTTGCCGATGTCAATTTTGCCACAGGTTTTTCCGGAGGTCAGATTAATAGCGTGCTCAAGGCTGATCTTCGAAAGCAAGGCCATGTCTCTTTTGATAACAACCTTACGGTCAGCAATGTGCAGGTAAATGATCTTTTGGCAGGTTTTGGTGATCTCATCCCCCCAACAACTGCTCTCAACCGTGAACTCAGGAGCATACAGAACAGTCTCTTTGGTAAAATTAATCTGACAAGTAAAATGGGCGGAAACGGCAGCACTGAGGAGGAGATTGTACAAAGTCTCGATGGGACTATCGGTTTGAAAGTGACTGACGGGCACATCGCCAATGCATTGATTCTTGACAGGATTACCGGGGTGCTGGAGCGGTTTGTATCAATCGATAACTTTAACTTCAGGGAACTCAATGCAGATATGCGCATCAGTGATGGCAATCTGATTATCGATGATATGAAAGCCTTTACTGGGGTAGGGGATTGGACTGCCAGTGGCAATGTCGGATTTGATAACCAGCTTAATGTGACAGTCGCTAACCGATTGCCCAAAAGGTCAAGCAGTACACTGCTTTCTGTACAGAGTAAAGGAAAAGATGCGCTCCGAGGGCTACTCTCAGGAACCGCACTTGCCGGTGCTTCAAATCTGGTCGATGATATTGGTGTCCCCTCAGATCGTGATGGAAGGGTAACGGTGAATCTCAATTTGCGGGGAACGGTGGAGGATCCTCAGGTTGCTTTTGCTGGGTTTGCTCCCGGAGATGGGGCTCCGTCGCAGCAACAGCCCTCTGTCAGGGGATCGGTCACTGAAAGGGCCAGAGAGACAATTGACAAGCAACGGCAGCAGCTTGAATCACGAGCACGGGAAGAGAAAGAACGGGTCCAGGAGCAGGTGCGTGAAGCGATTCAGGAAAAGGCTCCTGTAACAGAAGAGCAGAAAGAGAGAATAACAGAACAGAAAAAAGAGGCACAGGAGCAGATTAAAAGAGGAACTGAGAGGCTTAGAAAACTGTTTTGATTATAGTGTAACAGAGTATTAAGGAACCTGTAAAAGTGCTCCTTTTAGACTTGAAGAGGCTGCAGTCAGACAAACTGTAGTCTCATTTTTATACTCAGCTCGCATATCAGTTTGACACGATGTGAGTGAAGATTGCTTTGGTTTGGGCCGGAGGGCACCACACAGGTGTAGGCTGAGTTACGGCTTGTTTCATGCGCCGCTCACACTGAGGTCAGCCCGGGTGCATAAGGCGTCAACTTAAGATGGGATTAATCCCGTCCCCATCGTAACAAATCTAATCATCAAATAATTCAACCACATCCTCCTCAGCCCCCTGCGCCTCCAAAGGATCAGCGGAACAGTCCTCTGTTTCAGGGGTAACCCTGCGGATATACTGCTCATACTGTGCGTAGAACCCGTGTGCAGCTTTTGTTCCAGCCTCATGTAAGAGGCCTATGGTCAAAAATTTGTGGAGAGATTTTCCATCCATTGGTCCCGTGTAGTGGCGGTTTGTTTCACCGATGCAGGCGACCGTGAGGTCACGGATATCAGGAGAACCGCTTCCGCTGAGCCTTGAGAGATCCACCCTGATAACCGCATTCCATAAACCGTAATTGGTCCGTTCTGAACTTGACGGTTCAACATTGAATGGTCGTATTATTCTATCGGTTGTGCCGCTTTTGGCAAAATTTGAAAGCGGTTTATCGATATAAAAAGCATCATTATGGAAACGTTTGGAACGGTAGGTCGGATCACTGTAATCGGGAGTGTAGGCTATGTCATAATCACTAAGGCCATCCCCGCGGTTTGAGACTAATCTCTTGTGAAGTCCAAGCAGGGTCGGGCGAATATTGTTTATGTCTGAGAGCGGGCGGTATCGTCTGACAATATCATTTACCGGTACCGGTTGGTTATTCATAGTTATTGATTTTATTGCAAGTGAGGGCCGCTGTGACGGATTTTCAATCAGCTCGTTATTGTAAAGTAGGTTAAACAGGTGCATCTGTTCAAACAGCGACATCTCAAGAGTTCCCAGTGCAATGGAATAAAGACTGTCAGAAACAGCCATTCTTCTGCCATTGGATGTGATGGTGTCAACCTCCGCACCGATTATTCTTGCAAGCTCTCTGTAGACTCTTACGCCGGTGATGTAATTCATCCCCAGCTCATCTTTTATTGTTGAGTAGGCACCGATCCTGTAGAGAAAATTAACAATAGGGAATGCATCAGGAACAACCTCCCCCTGGCTGAACAACTGTTGGTTGAGCCGGTAGATCGTCTCTACACCCAAAATGTTATTTGAAGTGTTAAGGTGATCAAACACATACTCACAACCGGCCAGAGTTCGACTGTAGTTATGAACCGGGTAACCTCTTCCCCGGATTGAAGTGTTTTGGAAAACAACACCAACAGCTCTGTTGCTGCGGTAGTTTATCTCCCGTTGCCAGGGCACATCTTCCACCACCGGTCTTTCATCGGTCCACTTACTGTATGGTTTGAATATGCCAAGATCATAATTAACTGCGTTGAGTATTGGTTTTGCCAGTGCAGAACCATTGGGGGTTCTGTTCCTCAGCAGTCCTATGAGGCGCGACCCTAACTGGTCTTTTGAATAATACGCGAGCAGCTCGCCAGAGCGCGAATCCATAATGGAATATGCATAGTATTGTCCGTCTACGGGCCCGGGTTTACGCTGATAGTAAAACACACTTCTGCGGTACTCGTCCCTTTTGTCAAAATTTCGGTAGCGAATATTGGTTATAAGGGTGTCTCCGGGTTGCAGCGTTGTATTATAGGATGAACCCGGTTCGGAAAAGTTTCTCTCTTCGGAGAGAATGTCGATCTTCCTGATTGTATCGGTGGGTTTGGATCGGGCAGTGATATTTTCACCAAAGCTTCCGATACGTACCTCTGTTGTTATAACGGTATCTGCTCCGTACCCGCGGTTATCCACCAGTTCTTCAAGTTTTTTCTGGAGCGGAAGGTCAATGGTCAGTTTAATAGCGAGATTGCCTTTTCTGCGAACAAGAGAATTGGGGTTGATAAGATCCATCTCCCTTAGTTGTTCTTCGCTGGAGCCGTTTTGTCTGAGCGTCAGCAGCCAGAACTCATTTGCAAGGTCAACTAAAGGGCCGTGATCGCCTCTTACACGGGCAGGTCTTGAGAAGGTGAGCTGTTCGATCTCTTCGAGCACCTGCAGCTGTTTCTCCTCACCCCACCCCAGTGCAGCAGCCATCCTCGGCATATCGATTTTGCTCTGCTGGACAATTCTCGGGTTTACATTTCTGCCCCATTTGACCATCCTGGCCAGGTAAATGCATTCTGCATCCGTAAGCTCATGCAACTCTTTTTCGAGCAGTCCCCGTGCGATATCCTTAAACCCGATAAGTCCGTAATCACTTGTAACACAATGGTTCATATAGACTTCAAGGATCTCCTCGGGAGTATAGAGTTTTCTCATTGCAACGGCAAGCCTTAGTTCGCGCACTTTTCTTTCGACATCAGTATCTACCTGCCGCTGCCCGGCTTCATCAAGCCGCGATATAAACAGCTTTGCGACCTGCTGGGTTATTGTTGAGGTGCCCCGTGGCACAGCCCTGCTGAATGAAAACAGCGAGCGGTGTGCAGCATCCAGGCCTGCTCGTACAAAGCTGTTGAATTCAAAGCCCAGATCGTTGCTCCAGAAATTCTGATCTTCTGCTGCAACAAGTGCCTCAATAAGGGTGGAAGGGAACTCCTCAATCCGTGCCCTTCGGTGATTGGTCTTTATGGTGGTAATCGGAAGGTCGCTTCGGTCAGTGATCGATATGGTATTGGAGTACTCTCTGATCTGCCCTAGAAGTTTAACCACCGATAAAGAGGGGTAATCGGCCAGAGTGATCCCGTCAACCACCGTTACCTCTTCAAGATTATGCTCCTTGATATCGGATATGCGCTGTGCTTCAAGCTCCATGGCTCGCTCTGCAAGCACATCTTGCCACCCAGCCCCGTACTCCTTTGAGAGCAGTCCCCGCCTCTCTAGCTCCACCAGTTTCTCGCCCCAGTGTTCAAAGTGCCGGTTAAATGCATAACGAAAACCAAGGAAAGCGGGAACACTTCCGGTCGCTAAAACTGCTGCGATAATAAGAAGCCAAATCAGTACTCGTATAATGAGCGGACGTCTCTTTTTTTTGCTTTTTGACATAGGTAATGCACTCCGTTGAAGAGGTCAAAAATCAGAAGGCTGATAGCAATCAAAAGGTGAGAGGGTTGTTTCTTCTGACCTCAGACCTCTGACTTCTGGTATTGTGTACACATATTCGTTGAAAACCGAACCATTATTGTGCATTCAGTGCCGTTCCCATCTCCGGTTTGGCCGCTTCTGACTCAATAATATTAAAGGAACTGAACACCGCATTCGTTTCAATTAAACGATAAGGGGCGTTTGGTGAAAAAGAGCTGTTTCGGTAAGTGTATGACCCGAAACTTATTGAATTGCCGTCGGGAAGATAGGTTGTAGAGAATGCGGCCGACACTTTCACTATTGTAGGTATCACACTGGAGATCTTCAGAACAGTAGATCCAAACACCGTATTAATCTCCAGTTTTTCCCCCTCAGGGGGCAGTCTACCATCGGCATCGATTCGAGCCTTACTGAATATAACGTTGAATTCACTGTTTTTTCCGGATGCAGCCATTGTTTTATTGTCAAAAACAGCAGTGGCTCCGTTTGTTTTCAACCAACTGCCGCCGGTAAGAATTTTAAGGCCGAAATAGATTATAATCAGGGCAAACACAATTCTGAACACCGGAAGATCGATATTGAAAAGGATCCTGGCAATAATCGATGCTCCGATAAGAATAAGAATTACTCCCCAAAACAGGCCGGAAAATAGAAGTCCCATTTTCAATCCACCTCTCCTTTATTGCTGCAGAATCTGTTTTAGGTGAAAATATAAATTAGATTATAGCAAAAAGTGGGAAAACGTCTGAACTGTGATTTTGGTGATTGAAGCTCAATGAGCGGATGTCGGTAAAAGTAAAATGGTTGTTCGTAATCTATTCACAGTAATCACATAAATCATACAAATTAAAGTTCTGACATCTGTTTTAGAGTTTCCCACTCATCCTCCGCATCACCTTCTCATATACCCCCACATACTCCATAGCCATTCGATCAACCGAAAACCTCTTCTCTGCCCTCTCCCTGCACTCCCTTCTGCTGATTTCACTAACTGTATTTACCCGTAAAACCGCCTCCTCCACATCCTTCACCATAAAACCCGTTATACCGTTTTCGATAAGCTCAGCCATACTGCCCCTCTCAAACGCAATGGTCGGTGTTCCGCAAGCCATCGCTTCCACCACCGATAGTCCAAAGGGCTCATCAAAATTTATCGGGTGAAGCAGTGCACTGGCACCCCCAAGAAGTCTGCTGCGCTCTGAAGACCCAATGCTTCCCAGGTAAAATATCTCTGTATCGTCTATTAGCGGCAATACCCGTTGGGTGTAGTAATTATTGTCCTGAACCGGCCCGGCGATAACAAGCCTTTTGCCGCATGTCTTGGCTATCTCTATTGCTTCCGCTGTTCCTTTGTCGTGATGTATCCGCCCGAAATAGAGCAGGTAGTCGCCACCTGTTTTATTGAAAACGAACTGTTTTAGATCGATTCCGTGGTGGATGGTTGCAGTATAGTTAAGCTCAGGGGAACGGTCGGCACTGCTTATGGATACATAGAAATTGTTGTGGTTAAATCGCTTATAGACCGGGATGATCTTTGACGATGAAAAGCCGTGAATGGTGGTAAGGACCGGTGTTGTGGTAAAGGGGGTATAGCACAGAGGGGCAAAATCAAAATTGTTGTGGATGATATCAAACTTACCGGCCTGTTGAAAACAGTGGGATATATGCAAACTCTCACACACTTTGGCATCACTGTCCCTATCTTCCTCGTACCCCCTTGGCACTACCGATTCAAGCTGCCCGCGGGTGAAAGAGTCTGCGGTGGCAAACAGTGTTACATCATGCCCCATATCCAGAAGTTTTTCAGTGAGAAGAGAGGTTATCAGCTCCCAGGGACCATAGTGATGAGGCGGAGTTCTCCAGGCAACAGGTGAAAGCATGGCTATTTTCATGTGAGCCTCCTCCAGTACAGTAAAGGCAAAAAGCAGCAAAAGAGTTCGGGGTGGAAAAGCAGTCGCTTACCAGGCAATCAGCAGCAATTGATAAGCCTGAAATCCAAAATCGTGGAAATGTTTAAAACAGGGGAGACGTAATTAGCTTTCAGTGCAATTTTTGCATATACCAAAAATCTGCAATCGGTGATTCAAAGAGGTAAAACCGTGTTTTTCTGCAAGCTTCTCCAGAAGACTTTCAATACGATCATCTTTGGCTTCAATGAAACCACCGCACTCATTGCAAATAAGGTGGTCATGGTGCTCATGGCCCAGTTTATGTTCGTAGCGTGTGACCCCATCACCAATATCCACCTCCTGAGCAATACCTGCATCACAGAAGAGCTTTATGGTACGATATACCGTAGCGGCTCCAATCGACGGGTACTTTTTTTTAACCATCTGGAGCAGATCCGCCACGGTTATGTGGTGCCGGGCATCCAGAAAGACCCTCATTATATTGTATCGCTGGGAACTTTTCCTTATACCGACTTTTGAAAGATGCTTGTTGAATACTTCGCATTCAGCTCTATACTTTTTCTCTTGTAGCATTTTAAACCTCTGAGAACGGACAGGAACGTTTTAAGCTGTGTCATGTAAAAATAATATCAATTACCCTCTCAAAGATTAAAAATGTTTTTATCCCTTCAAATCGCGGTCGGTCTGGGCTGCGCAACTGTTTTTTCAAAAGATAGGCCATCCCTCTGGACCCAACGCTGGCCTGATTTTAATTTTCATAATCGAATACCCCCCCCCCAGGGAATTATTCTAAAAACCTAAAACTGGAGCTCATTACGAAAGCGGTGGCACTTTTTTCCGGCGGACTCGACAGCCTCCTTGCAATTAAACTGATGCTTGAACAGGGAATAGAGGTTCATGCTCTAAATTTTGTACTCCCTTTTACCAAAGCTGATTCAGAGGATCAGTCGTGCTCTGATGCCATAAAAGGTATAAAAATATTGGGTAATATCCCTTTCAAGCAACAACGCCATGGGGATGATTTCCTGGAGATGATCCGTGGCGCACGATATGGCTATGGAAAAGGGATCAACCCCTGTATAGATTGCAGGATTTTTTCAATAAAAAAGGGTGCAGAGTACATGGAAGAGATTGGTGCATCCTTTGTTTTTACCGGTGAAGTTCTTGGGCAGCGTCCCATGTCACAGCACAGCAGGGCTTTGGGTATCGTGGAGAGGGACTCTACCATACCGGGGTTGATTCTGCGCCCTTTGAGCGCACATCTGCTCGAACCAACCATCCCGGAGAAGAACGGATGGGTGGACAGAGAGCGGCTCCTTTCATTTTGTGGCAGAAACAGAAAACCGCAGATAGCGCTGGCAAAAGAGTTGGGGATTTCTGCATTTCCTTCACCTGCAGGGGGCTGTATACTGACCCACAGCAGTTTTGGCACACGGTTGAAGGACTATTTCAGCCACATTGATAATCCCAAAAGCGCCGATATGCCCCTGTTGCGAATCGCACGGCATTTCAGAACAGAGACGGGCGAGAAAATTATAGTGGCAAGGGATGGAGTGGAAAGTGAGAGACTTTCCAAACTTGCAACACCGGAAGATCATCTCTTGGAGCCCCAGGGATTTTCCGCACCGGCAGTAGTGCTTCAGGGTGATAATGTCAAGATGGCTTTGGAGATGATGCTTCAGTTTACAAATAAAGATGTGCCGAAAGGCTCTTTGGTGGTACATTCATTCAGAGGGTCAAAAGAAAGTGTCCCGGTTCATCATGAGGGTATAGATCAGGCTCTTGAGATGGTAAGGCTCTAGTGCTCCCTCTCTATCTGTTGACAAATGTAATCAGTGTTCCCTTCCCCCGACACTCGATCCCATTATTATATTGACACCTTAATTTGTACCAACTATATTAACTCTTCTGTTTTTAGAAGGAAAACTTCATAGGTATTATTCTCTTTTTAACTTTCAATTTTGGGGGGCTTCATGGCTATTAAAGTCGGAATTAACGGTTTTGGAAGAATCGGAAGACTTGTTTTCCGTGCTGCAATGACAAATGAGAACATTGAAGTGGTTGGAATCAACGACCTTATCGATGTCGATTACATGGCGTACATGCTTAAGTACGACTCAACTCACGGCCGTTTTAACGGTACCGTTGAAGTAAAAGACGGTAAACTTATCGTTAACGGTAACCCAATCAGAGTTACTGCTGAGAGAGATCCTGCAAACCTTAAGTGGGATGAGATTGGTGTAGAGTACGTTGTTGAGTCTACTGGTCTTTTTCTTACCAAGGAAACCGCTGAAGCTCACATCAAGGCTGGTGCAAAGAGGGTTGTTCTTTCTGCTCCTTCAAAAGATGCCACTCCAATGTTTGTAATGGGTGTTAATCATGGCAGCTACACAAAAGATATGGCCATTGTTTCCAATGCTTCATGTACCACAAACTGTCTTGCTCCTGTCGCAAAAGTTCTGAATGACAACTGGGGTATACTTGAAGGTCTTATGACCACAGTACATGCTGCAACTGCTACACAGAAGGTTGTTGATGCTCCTTCTGCAAAAGACTGGCGCGGTGGACGCGGTTCCGGTCAGAACATCATCCCTTCTTCAACTGGTGCAGCAAAAGCCGTTGGTAAAGTTATCCCTGAGCTTAACGGAAAACTTACCGGTATGGCTTTCCGTATCCCCACACCCGACGTTTCCGTTGTGGATCTTACATGCAGACTCGCAAAGCCTGCGACGTATGATGAGATCACTGCTGCTATGAAAGCTGCTTCAGAAGGTGAACTCAAAGGTATTTTGGGTTACACTGAAGATGCGGTTGTTTCCAATGACTTTCTCGGTGATTCTCGCACTTCAATTTTCGATGCAGGTGCTGGTATCGCACTTACCGATACATTTGTAAAAGTTGTCTCATGGTACGATAACGAAATGGGTTACTCTTATAAAGTGTGTGACCTTATCGTTCACATGGATACAGTAAAATAAGCATAGTAATTGATATGCTCTGAGTTTATGAAACGGGGTCCTTTATTATTCATTGAATGTAAAGGACCTTTTTTTAAAACCTGTGCTTTAAATGAGAGGATTTGATATATGGCTATTAGTAAGATGACCGTAAGAGATGTGGATTTTAAGGGCAAGAGGGTTATAATGCGGGTGGATTTTAATGTGCCCATGGATGCAGGGGTTATCCAGGACGATACCAGAATCCAGGCGGCTTTGCCCACCATTAAACACGTACTTGACCAGGGCGCAAAAAGCCTTGTCCTGATGTCGCATCTTGGTGATCCTAAAAAAGATATGAAAAAAGCAAAGGAGAGTGCTCAAAAAGAGGGGAAATCTTTTGATGAAAATGCCTATCTTGAAGCTAAGCATAAAATGGTTCCTATTGGAGTGCATCTCTCTGAGCTGCTTTCAAGAAAAGTGGCGGTCGCACCTGATTGTATGAGTGACGAAACCAAGGCTATGGTAGATGCCCTTGAAGATGGAGGTGTTCTTATGCTTGAGAATACCCGCTTTCACTCTGAGGAGAAAGCAAAAGAGCAGGCAGACCGGGAAAAACTTGCCACTGCTCTTGCACGCTATGGCGATATATATGTAAATGATGCTTTTGGGACTGCTCATCGTGCCCATGCTTCAACTGAAACCATTGCACATCACCTCCCGGCGGTAGCCGGCTTTCTTATGGAAAAAGAGCTGGTGTTTCTGCAGGAGAAGGTAATTGCTGCTCCTGAGAAACCGTTTATTGCAATCATCGGTGGGGCAAAGATCTCATCAAAACTGGGTGTCCTCGAGAGCCTGCTTTCTAAAGTCGATAAAATGATTATCGGTGGTGGGATGGCATACACCTTTCTAAGGGCAAAAGGATTAAATATCGGCGATTCCCTTGTGGAAGATGATATGATCGATGTTGCAAGAAGCGTTCTTCAGAAGGCGTTCGAAAAGCGAGTGCTGATATATCTTCCTATCGACCATATTATTACCAAGGAGTACAGCCCGGATGCAGAGTCCAGGCACGTGGCACGTGGTAATATTGAGAACGGATGGATGGGAATGGATATCGGTCCGTTTACAGTTGATCTTTTCAAAAGTGTTATCAAGGGGAGCAAAACGGTTTTTTGGAACGGACCAATGGGTGTTTTTGAATTCCCCAAGTTTGCCAACGGAACCCAGAAGATCGCTGAAACGATCGCTGAGCTTCCTGGTGCAATCAGTGTAATAGGAGGAGGGGATTCGGTTTCTGCTGTTAAAAAAGCTGGCTTGGCAGACAAAATGTCTCATATTTCTACCGGTGGTGGTGCTTCAATGGAGCTTGTTGAAGGCAAAGAGTTGCCGGGAGTAAAAGCACTTAATGATAAGTAGCGATTTTTTTTTACACTGTTTTCACAGATATTATTTGACCTTTGATGGGTCGAGTAACTATTTTATTGCTCCTGTTTTAAATAGATCTGAGAGGATGTGAATATGTCGAGAAAGAATTTTATAGCAGGTAACTGGAAAATGAACACTACTGCTGATCAGGCACGTGCGCTTGCTCAAGAAGTAGTTGCAGTTGTAGGTCAGGTAGATGACGTTGATGTGGCTGTCTGTCCTCCCTATACAAACCTTGCTACTGTTGCAGAGGTTATCAAAGGATCAAATGTAAAACTGGGTGCACAGGATGTACACTGGGAACCTAAGGGCGCATTTACCGGTAAGGTAAGTTGTGATATGCTCAAAAATGTAGGTGTCACTTATGTGATTGTTGGCCATTCAGAGCAACGCAGCTATTTTGGTGAAACCGATGAAACTGTAAATAAGAAGACCAAAGCAGTCTTAGCCGCAGACCTTCTTCCCATTGTTTGTGTTGGTGAAACACTGGAAGAGAGAAAAAGTGGTTCAATGGACAAAGTGATCGACCGGCAGGTACGTGGGGCATTTGATGGAATAAGTGCTCAGGATGCTGAAAAATGCACTATCGCCTATGAACCTGTATGGGCTATTGGAACCGGCGAAACTGCTTCACCTGAACAGGCAAATCAGGCACATGTCTTCATTAGAAAAATTGTCAGCGAACTTTTTGGTGAACAAATCAGTAACATAATCCGTATACAGTACGGCGGCAGTATGAAGCCGGACAACGCCAAAGCACTGCTTGCCCAAAGCGATGTTGATGGAGGGCTCATTGGCGGAGCTGCTCTTAAAGCTGGCGATTTCGCAGGAATTGTGCAACCTAAATAATTTTTCTATGGTGGTAGTATGCTATTCGGTATCCTTTTATTTATTTTTATTGTAGTATGTTTTTTGCTCTGTGCCATTGTTCTGATTCAGTCAGACAAAGGTGGTGGTCTCTCCGGTGCTTTGGGTGGGTTTGGCGGTGCCAGTAATTTCCTTGGAACACAGGATACCGCAAACATCCTTACACGGGGTACAGCCATATTCGCTGCAGCTTTTATGGTCCTTTGTGTACTGATGTCCTTTGTGGTTTCTAACACCACGGTTTCAGGTGACCGATCACTGCTTCAGCAAAGAGCGCAACAAGAGCAGTCTCACTCACCATCCTCTGCACTTAGAGGTGGACTGCATTTCGACGACGAACAGGAAGAGATACCTCAGGAGGAGATGCTTGTTGTTCCTGATCAAGCAGTTCCTGTGCAACCTGCAGAGAGTGATGAGCAATAGTAATGAATATATCGCGGTCGTGGTGGAATTGGTAGACACGCTACTTTGAGGGGGTAGTAGGTGTACGCCTGTGTCGGTTCGAGTCCGACCGACCGCAATTTTCAGCCCGGAGAACAACACTGTTCTTCGGGCTTTCTGTTTTCAGGACTGTTCGTTATGGGAAAAGAAAAAACAGCATTAAAAAATCTGACTATTGATGAGCTGGAAAAATATCTGGAACGTATGGGGCAAAAAAGGTTCCGTGCTGCTCAGATCGCCCAATGGGTATATGGTAAAAGGGCTGCACAGTTCTCTGAGATGACCAACCTCTCCAAGCCCCTCATCGATCAACTTCAGAACTCCTCTGCTATTACAAAACTTCCCCCAAAATACATTATGAAATCACAATCCGGTGATGCTGTTAAGTTTGGTTTTGAGCTCTCTGGCTCCTCATTTGTGATTGAAAGTGTGCTTTTGCTTGATGATAAACGGAGAACTGCCTGTATTTCAAGTCAGCTGGGGTGTGCCCTTGGGTGTACCTTTTGTGAGACTGCAAAGCTTGGATTTATCAGAAATCTCACTCAGGAAGAGATCGTGGGTCAGATCATTGGGATAAATGACTATCTCTACTCCCAATTGGATAAACTGGTAACCAACATCGTTTTTATGGGTATGGGTGAAGCCTTAAGTAACTTTGATAACTTCACACGATCTCTGTCGTTATTTATGGACAAGGATATTTTTAATATAGGCGGACGCAAAATAACCGTTTCCACTGCAGGCGTTATTCCATCAATAGAGCGTTTGATGAATCTAGATCTCAATATCGGACTTGCTATTTCACTTAACAGCTGGAATAATGAGCTTAGAAATCGCTATATGCCTGTTAACCGCAAATATCCCATCGAACAGCTTGTAGCAATCGCGCAGCGATATTTTGAAAAATCCGGACGACGGGTAACATTTGAGTATGTTTTGATTAAGGGAGTAACCGATACATCCCAGGCAGTGTCCCGTCTGGGAGCACTTTTGGGAAAAATTCCCTGTAAAATCAACCTCATACCTCTCAACTCAGCAGATGAAAGCTCATCTGAAGTCCCCTCTGAAAACAGCGTTGTCTGGTTTTCTGAAGCGTTAAAACGGATCGGGCTCTCTGTAATGATAAGAAAAAGTCGGGGGAGAGATATAATGGGGGCATGTGGTCAGCTAACCGCTACGCATAACAGAAGCTCCAAATAATTGCGAAACGGGACTGTTTCTCACCTTTTTTTCATCTAATCGTTTAAGTGCTCCCCATATTGGTCGATATACTTATTAGGCTCCTGGAGAGCTGGATTTGCCAGGATCCGGGTGATTAAAAAGGGTGGCAAGGATGCCACTGGTTTTTGTAAACGATAACAACCTTTGCGCGGGTTGTTATCACAACAAGGAGGTACTTTCATGCGTATCAACAATAACATCGCTTCAATGGTAACCCAGGGTTCTCTGAGCAGAGTTAACCGCGACATGTCCACTTCACTTGAACGCCTCTCAACTGGTCTTCGTATCAACCGTGCAAGT
>SKJJ01000190.1 GCA_007115975.1 Chitinispirillum sp. | reverse complement strand
TTTTTTTGGCACTGGTTTTTTCATTCATCTGAAAATCTTTGTAACAGAGTAACGGCACAAAGCCAAAAGTTCCATTCCTTTCCTAACCGGCAATACCGCTGGTGGTCCCCCCGAACGTAAACTTACACTGTAGCCGAACCAAAGCCTCAAGGGGGAGACCTCCCGGCAGTACAAATTCTTATATTTTTTTTTATTCTGGGCGCCTGCCGAGGACGGCACCGGTTCTCCTCCATGCTCGCTTCACTCGGTGCCACGTTTATAGCGTTGCGCATCGGAATGCTCCACTGGCCAGTTTTTCCACGAGAGTTTTTTTACAGCACAACTGCAGTTAAATCGAAATAAATAAGCAAGGGGGAGGGGAGAATTAAAGAGAAGAATCAACCGCTTTTGCAAAGGCGTGGCTCAGGTCTTCCAGGACGTTGTCAGAGTTGTAGTAGCCGGATCTGACCTTTTTTTTGATTTTTTTTAGCAATTCGAGTCTCTGAGCCGGACAGCACTCCTCGTCACGAGGTTTTGGAGAGCACTGCTCCCTTTTTTCAGAAATATCGAATTTTCCTAAAACTTCCATGCGAAGAGCAGACATTTTCAGCAATCCATTGCTAAAGTTTTCAAAACAAGTTACCGATACAGATTATATATGAGAAATTTGCCGTTTCTCCTTCTTTACCTGAGAAGACAAAAGTAGTTTTTTACTTTTGTCTCTCTTTTTAACCTCTTGGCGGGCACCATAAAGAATCTCCCTTTTTAGATATCGGCTGAATTTCCATAAACTTAAATTTTTTTTATAAATAGACACCAGCTCTTAAGGAGTAGGCGTACGGATTGCCTTTTTCTGCATCCCTGAGCAGAACCGAAACCTTTGCGTGAATGTCCAACTGAATATTCTCAAAGCGTAACGGCAGTACTCCTGCAGTTGCATTCAAAATGACCCCAAAGAGGTTGTCTTGGGCTCCTCTGACGAACCCTCCCCCAACGCCAACACCAAAATAGGGGGCAAAGAACCCTTCGGCCAGGAGAATGTCCGCTCCGACCCCAATTTCAGTGACCAGAGCATCGGTGAAATCGGTATTTATCTCGTAGATTATTTTGCCGGTTACAAAAGGGTTGATTGCAAGAGTGTAACCGTAGTAGGCACTTAAAGCCAGATTGTCAGAATCGAGATTTCCAAGCCCGGCGGGCCCAAGCCCCAATACTGTGAAGATACGCCGCGGGGGAATCTCCACCTCCTCTTCACCGTTATCATTGTTTTGATCCTGGACGGCAGAAACGGAAATACCCATGGTATCGTCGTTTTCTATGAAGAGATCTTCGACCTGAGCAGAAACGATGGACAGAAGTAAAAGGAGAAAGAAAAATGGTTTTTTATTCATAGATGCCTCCAGTGCTTTTTTCAAAGTAAGCTTGCAAGCAGCGGGCCAAAGTGTGTGGGGGGGGGAGAAGATACATGTGACCCTCACTCCATTTCCCACTCGACGGCGGGGTCAGAATCGGAATCAGATTCGCTTTTTGAAAAACCGGGTGATAAAGCTGGTGGGTAATTGTGGCTTGGGGAGGGATCGATTGCGAGGTCGAGGCCGATTTGAGAGAGGAGCAATCAACTGGTATAGAAATTGTAACGTGATTTATTTGTTTTTGACGGAAAAGCAATTTTGCAGTATCAACCCAGAGGGGATTTTTTTACATGCTGGCTATTCTTGCTTTTTTGCCCATACTGATAGTTGGTGTTCTGATGATAGGGTATCTTTGGCCATCGGCCAGGGCGATGCCGATCGGTTTTTTCAGTGCCGCCACCATTGCTCTGCTTTTCTGGGATATGCCCCCGGTGTGGCTTCTGGCAGCCACAATCGCCGGAGCGATAAACGCCCTTGATATCCTTATAATTGTATTTGGCGCTTTGCTGATTTTGCAGATTATGAGAAAAAGCGGCGGGATCGCAGGAATATCCCACTCCATGGCACAGATCTCTCCGGATCGACGTGTGCAGTTAATCATTATAGCCTGGCTTATGGGCTGTTTTCTTGAGGGAGCTGCCGGTTTTGGCACCCCGGCCGCTGTAGGTGCCCCTCTTCTGGTAGGCCTTGGGTTTCCTCCGCTTATCGCTGCCGGTGCGACCCTTATGGCAGACAGCACACCGGTGACTTTCGGCGCTGTGGGAGTGCCGATCTGGGGAGGACTTGCGGCGCTGGAAGGAGCTGTAAGCTGGCCCCTTTTAGTTAACGGTACCACCCTCAGCTTCAACGAATTTCTCTTTCAAACCGGAGCCTTTTCTGCAATTATTCATCTTCTCACAGGTACTTTTATGCCCCTTGCCCTGGTAGCCATCATGACAAAAATCATCGGGAGATCATTTATAACAGGTCTTAAAATCTGGCCCCTTGCGCTTTTTGGAGGGCTCTCCTTTACCCTTCCTCAGGTTGTAATTGCAAACTTTGTTGGCCCCGAACTCCCCACGCTTTTGGGCTCACTGATTGGAATGGCAATTTTTATTCCTGCAGTAAAGATCGGTTTTCTGACACCTAAAGACAAGTGGAATTTCCCCCCAAAAAGCGCATGGAAAGAGAGTTGGGAGGGAGAGGTTAAAGCCGGAGGCGGAGAACCCGAAGCCGGAGCACTAAAACAGGGCACCGTAAAAGCATGGTCTCCCTATATCATTATTGGTTTACTCCTGCTGGTATCAAGAGTACCCATTTTCGGCCTTGCCCCTCTTCTCCAGGCATTTACCGTTGGCTGGGAACAGATCCTTGGCACAACCGTTGGCCGCACAATCGCACCACTCTATAATCCGGGCATAATCCCCTTCATACTGGTGGCACTAATTATTCCCCTTATCCATAAAGTACCCTACAGGGCACTGACACGTGCTGCAAAAGAGACCATACACATGATAATACCTGCAAGCATAGCCCTCTTTTTCACCCTCGGGATGGTATACATTCTCATGAATTCCGGGGACCCCACCGACACCGATTCCATGATCATTGTCATGGCCATGGCTGCAGCTGAGTACGCCGGAGATTTCTGGTACCTTGCTGCACCATTGGTGGGGATTTTAGGAACATTTATTGCCGGAAGCGCAACAGTTTCCAATATCATGCTCGGACCATTTCAGTTCTCAACGGCCATGGAAGCCGGTCTGCAGCTGGTTCCCGTACTTTCGCTGCAGTCGGTGGGAGGGGCAATCGGCAATATGATCTGTATCCATAATGTGGTGGCTGCACTTACCACCGTAGGACTCGTGGGAAAAGAGGGGATTCTTATAAAAGAAAATATGGCAGTGTGCCTTTTGTACGGTTTGCTGGCGGGCATTGTGGTATGGGGTATTGTGGTTTTTGTATAAGATTCAAGTTGCGGGGGTGAATGAGCGTTTCAGGGGTGGAGTTTAGGCTTGATTTCCCGCTCACACTGAGCGCTCCTGTCATCGGGAGCAGTCGAAGTGTTCCTGTATTTCAAGTCAAAAAAAAGGGAACCCATCAACTCGTAACTCAGGGTGAGCAGAGCATCAAACAAGGCTTACCTTAACACCCCATGAAGAGTGTCGGGGGTAAATCGCGCAACTCCCCTACTTCGCCCCCACAAGACCATACTTGAAGATACAGTACAGCGCACGGACTCCATCCACCCAGCAGATTTTCTTTCCCTCCTTGTAAGTCCTGCCATAATAGGAGATCCCCACTTCATATAGTCGCAAATTTGGAATCCTTGCAATCTTCACCGTTACTTCCGGCTCAAACCCGAACCGCATTTCGTTAAGATTGATACCCTTTAACAGATCCGATTGGAACATTTTGTAGCAGGTTTCCATATCGGTAAGATTAAGATTAGTAACCATATTTGAGACAAAGGTGAGAAAGCGGTTACCAATGGAGTGCCAGAAGAACAGTATCCGGTGCGGTTCTCCACCCTTAAACCGTGAACCGTAAACCACATCAGCAAATCCATCAGCGATAGGCTTAATCAGCAGGTTGTACTGTCGGGGGTCATATTCAAGATCAGCATCCTGGATTACGATAACATCGCCGGTTGCTTTCTGGATACCGGTTTTTATTGCTGCCCCTTTTCCCGCATTTTTCTCATGACAGAAACAGCTGATAGCCAGATCTGGATTTTCTGCTCTGTAATTATCAACAACTCTTTGGGTGTCATCTTCCGAGCAGTCGTTTACAACTACAACATCCTTCTCTATTCCGTTGATCAGTTCAACCTCTTTAATTCTGTTTAGAATCAAAGCGATTGTTGGAGACTCATTATAGGCAGGAATTATGATTGATAATTTTCTCATATTATAATTGTATCATGATTTTTTGTGGCGTGCTATAGCAATATTCGTGATGGCAGTTCTTCTTGAGAGCCCCCTTGTATGTTTAATATAACTGAAAAACACCGGTGTGCGAATAACGTTTGATCCGCTCACCCTGAGCGAAGATCTGCCGGAGTCGAAGGGTTCCTGCACTACATCTAAAAAGCGGACAGGAACCCTTCGGGCTAGGAGCTCAGGGTGAGCGGAGCATAAAAAAAGCCTCAACTATAGGGCCTTAAAAAATATCTGCCGATATTAACCTGACATTTATGGCGCGCAACCCCTACCCTGAAGAATCAAAACTCCGGTTCTGCATCACCAATGTCAATATAGGGTTTTAACTGGGGACGAAGATTCAGAAGCTTATTGCAGGCGTCTCTGAGATGTTCTGCATAGCGGAAATGTGCCCCAAGCCCTGTGCGAAGTTCAATCTCGTATATAAACTTATCCAGATGAGTGGAGTGTTCAAAAGGGGTCTGTGTTCCTAGCAGAAGCGCATAGTAGAAACTACTCCCATCAGATTCACTAGCCAGCTTCTCGGTTAACGCTTTGTGCTTTTGTAAAAGAGGGAGAACCGATTCCTGACAAACCTCCCGTGGCAGGTAAAAACCCGCAGGTACAAGAGGCGAAATCCTGAATCCGCTTCGGTGACGGTTGAGGTCACGCAGTTCAGCAATTGCCATATTGTTCCATGCAGCCCTTACCATAATTCTGTTTACCGCAGTTCCCGTAAGACTGTACCTGTTCACCTTCCCCCTGAAAGCATCCTGAAAACTCTGCATCGGCTCCAGAAAGGAGGGCATATGGTCATCAACCGATACAAATACCTCGTTTTTGATATTTTGGATACCTGCACCGCTGTTTTTGATTGTTTCAACAGCATAACTGAGCATACTCGATGCCTGCGCCTGGCTCGCTTCGGTGGGGAAACTGTGCTTAACCATACGGGGCACGAATTTTTCCAGTTCTGCACGGATCAGCTTTGCACACTCCCTGGCCTCTGCAACAGGAAGGGAATCGAGCTGACGGACGGTCTCGGCCCACACTCTGGCGGTCATGATATAGGCTGCGTTGGTGCGGGTGGCGAAAGGTATAAGATACCGTGCCCTGTCCAGGGCGTAATTTCTGCGCATGCGATCAACTATTTTCTGATCGGTCCCCTGTGGCAAAGCGATCAGTGAGGGGTCCTTTTGTGCTGCATTGTCAAGTTTCTGATATACCGTATGATACATGTCAAAGGATACCTCCATCAGCTCCTGCCACTCTTTTTCCAATGATGGCGGTATCCCGATATCCTGAGCTTGGGGAAGACTTGTTCTGTCAAGGCGGATGTATCTGGTGCTCGACTCCTGACCATCGCAAAGCTGAGCGATTTCAAAAATCTTGTAGGCCAGAAACATGGACAGACCATCTATGGCTATGGCAATGCCCCCGGTCATACCGGTTATACTGGCATGGCCATAGTCCACAAATTTAAAAATCGAATCCACCGATCGGTCCGGATCACTCCAGTCTATGGACGCAAGTATTGTATCGAGGCCCTTATTGGACCGTGAATACTTTGCCAGACAGCTTGCAAGAAGCTCCGGGGTAACTTCGGGATTATCCTTTGCTCCCGGAGGAGTGCGTAAAGCAATGCCGGTAACCTTCATGAATTCAATCGCTCCCTCAGACTTAGTATCTGTAGTGTTCCGGTTTGTATGGTCCCTCTACAGACACTCCAATGTAATCAGCCTGTTTCTTTGAAAGTTTGGTGAGCTTTGCACCGATTTTTTCAAGGTGAAGCCGGGCAACCTCTTCATCAAGCGCCTTTGAAAGAATGTACACACCTGGTTTGTAGGTGTCCTTCTTTTTCCAGAGATCGATCTGGGCAAGAGTCTGATTTGTAAAAGAGTTTGACATTACAAATGAAGGGTGTCCTGTTGCGCATCCAAGGTTCACCAGCCTGCCCTGAGCAAGAAGGAAAATCTCGTGACCATCGGGAAAGATGTATTTGTCTACCTGTGGCTTGATATTCAACTTTTTAACACCCGGCCAATTATCAAGCTGTACAACCTGTATTTCATTATCGAA
The DNA here is from genome assembly GCA_007115975.1 of Chitinispirillum sp. Lineage (GTDB taxonomy): Bacteria > Fibrobacterota > Chitinivibrionia > Chitinivibrionales > Chitinispirillaceae > Chitinispirillum. The sequence goes on along the minus strand of SKJJ01000190.1, from coordinate 11,400 downwards.
ATGACCGATATTGCAGACGATCGCCTGATCTTTCATTTTCGACATATGTTCTGCTGTAATGATATCCACATTACCGGTGGTGGTTACATAAATATCCGCTTCACCAAGAGTGTCTTCTATCGGTGCAACCTGATATCCGGCCATTGCTGCCTGAAGAGCACAGATCGGATCAATCTCAGTGACAATAACTCTGGCACCAAAACCACTCATGGACTGAGCACACCCTTTACCCACATCCCCGTAGCCGCAGACAACAACCACCTTGCCTGCAATCATCACATCTGTTGCACGCTTGATTCCATCAGCCAGACTCTCTCGGCAGCCGTAAAGGTTGTCGAACTTTGATTTGGTCACAGAATCATTCACATTGATAGCCGGAACGAGAAGCTTATTCTCCTGCATCATCTGATACAGACGGTGCACCCCTGTGGTGGTCTCCTCCGAAACCCCTTTCCACTCACGAGCCACATTGCGCCAGTGTTCAGGATTTTTCTCATAAACCTTCTTTAAAAGAGCCTTTACACACCCTTCCTCTTCACTGTCTGCAGGTTGTTCGACCCACTTGTCCCCATTCTCAAGATCAACACCTTTATGGATAAGAAGCGTTGCATCACCACCATCATCAACGATTAAGTTTGGCCCCTTGTCACCGGGAAAGGTGAGCGCCTTGTAGGTACATGCCCAATAGTCTTCAAGTGATTCCTCTTTCCAGGCAAACACCGGCACGCCCGTTTTCGCTATGGCTGCAGCTGCATGGTCCTGGGTTGAGAAGATGTTACACGATGCCCATCTGACATCTGCTCCAAGTTCCACAAGTGTCTCTATCAGAACCGCTGTCTGGATAGTCATATGAAGTGAACCGGATACCCGTACACCCGCAAGAGGCTTCTCTGCTGAATACTTTTCCCGCACCGCCATCAGCCCGGGCATCTCTTTTTGAGCAATATCAATCTCTTTTCTTCCCCAGTCTGCGAGATTGATATCCTGTACCATATAGGATAAATCTTCCCAGATATTTACGTGTGGTGACATGCCTGCTACTCCTTTTTTGCGAATAAGAAACTGTTATTTCTATCTTTTTTGCTCTATGAAAATAAATGAAGCCACCGCAGTTTCACAATCATAGCGTAAGGGATGAACAGAGAACTGCTGGTGATTACACCGGGGAACAGGGAAACAAAACTGCCCCTGCGCCAAATTGAGACCACTATGCCTGCTCCTCAACCAGCGTATCGCCAGGCTAACCCAACGTTAAAATATGAGAGAGAGGGGGGGGGGGGAATATCATCCATGACTATTTTTTTGGAATGACACAAACTGTCGCACCAGAACTGTTATTTATGTACTTTGGGGAGGACGTCTGTGAATTGCTCGGTAACGGTGACAGATCTGAACATCAGCAGCGGAAGCGGAGCATAATAACCACCAATGATTTCAAAGCGGCAACAGTTAAATGTACCGTTTATCCCTGATTTGTGAGATTCAAGACCATTATTTGCCTGTACACTCGAAAGACACGACTTTTTAAGTATCGTTCTTATGGGAAGGGGTTTAAAACCCCACTGGCCCGGCGTATACGATGCAACCAGGTGCCATTGCAGCAGCACCAATGGTATATTTGAATGATAATATGCCACGTAAGCTAAGATTAGCTTTTTCTGTAGTGCGGCCCGTTAAAAAGAGAGACCATACATGCCAAAAGCTCACATCGGATTTACCCTTGTTCAGAGCAACTCGCTTGAAACCCTTGCAGACCGATTTTTGGAGTCACTGTTTGAAGCTTTCGCAGTGCAGGGGGATAGCGCTTTTTCGAATCCGCTCAGGAGCCACAAAGTCATTACCCCGCACAGTGGCATAAACACCTGGCTGACCCAGTACGCTACAGATAAGCAGACGGTTTTTGCAGGGGTTGAGTTTCTGCAGCCTGCAGACTATCTGCGAAGGCTCTATTTCCGTTTCTTCCAAAAAAGTGAACAACCGTCTGTTTTTGAGCCGGATAATATGAGGTGGTTTATTTACAGTGAGATCTCCGGTGAAGCACTTGTTAACTACCCGCTTATCCGGGAGTACCTTCGGCGCACCGGTACAGATTCACCACAGAAGCGGTTCAACTTTTCCAAAAAAATTGCCGATCTCTTTAACAGCTATCTCCTTTACCGCCCTGAAATTCTCGAATCGTGGTCTGGGGGCAGGCGTGTAATGAGCAGTGAATCCAAAGAAGTGCAGGACTACGAAGCGTGGCAGATGCAGTTGTGGCAGCGGATACTGCGTGTTGCACAAGAGAACAACCACACCGATCAGAATCCTCTTATGGTATGGAACGAGCTTGAGAAGATACTGGCGCCGACAGGGTCTGTGGCTGCGCTTGAAACTGCCGAGCAGAAATTGAAGAGCTACCGTGTTTTTCTGTTTGGTACAGCGACACTGCCACCGCGGTTTATCCGTATATTCAAGCTGATTTCACTTTACAGTACGGTAAAGCTCTATCTTCTGAATCCATCGAGATACTATTGGGGGGATATCCTTACGGATAATCAGGCCAGGTACTACAAAAGCAGAAACCGTACTTCCGGCGTGAGATCAGACTATTTTGATGAGGGTTCAAAGCTGCTTCGTTCCTTTGGTGCCTGTGGCATAGATTTTCTCAAGACACTGTATACCGGGGAGGATTGTTCTGTACACGAAGAGGACTATTACAGGGAGGTACCGCCTCAGACACTTCTTAGGTCAATTCAAAATGACCTTCTCAACTGGAGTGATTGTGACAGTGCAGCGGAGTATCTGCCGGGTCCAACCGATCGATCGCTGACAGTGCACCGGTGCTACTCGCCACTCAGAGAACTGGAGGTTGCCAAGGACTACATCCTCTCCTCTCTCAAAGCCGATAGCACCCTTAATCCAGGTGAGATCTGCATTCTCACTCCTGACACCCAAACGTATGCTCCGCTACTGCCCCTTGTTTTTTTCGAAAGGCAACTTAGGTGTTCTGTTGCAGAGGGTCAGGCAAATCCCGATGAGACAGCAACATTTTTTCATAATCTTTTACAACTCCCCGACGGAAATTTCTGCGCATCTGAACTATTTGCTCTCTTTATCGATTTCAACCGGATACGGGGCACATCACTCTCCCAACAGGAGGAGTCCAGGGTTAAAAAGTGGATTGCAGAAAGCGGTATCCGATGGGGGCTCAATGGTGATTTCTGGAAAAGTAAAAGCGGCACAGATTTCGGCTTGGACCGTTTCAACTGGAAGAGCGGTCTGGACCGGACTATGCAGGGTTTTGCCTGCGGGGATTCGGAGTGTGCTATTCCATCCTATACTGAAGTTGAGGGTTCTGATACCACCGTCTTTGGGTACCTCTGGCAGTTCCATGCCGCTCTGATCAGGCTCTATGAACTCTCTGAAAAGAGCTGGACTGCCCAGCAGTGGGAAAGGGAGTTGACCATCTGGTTCAACAGTCTGTTTGGCAGTGATGAAGGGGAGGACGAGGACAGTAATTCAACGGTGGTAGCAGATGCGACGAAGACCCTTGCAAAAATGGCCGGCCAGCTCAAAGCTGCCTCTTTACAGACTCAGATTCCATTCCGTATCATCCGCAGTGAATTCACCGAACTTTATGCTGCCGAGGCGCAGTCAGGATCCATTCTTCGCGGCAGTGTCACCCTCTCCTCACCGATGCAGGTTCGTTCGCTGCCGTTCAAGGTGATTATCTGGGTGGGGCTCAATCACGATACATTTCCCGGTCAGGACCGGCCGCTTAATTTCGACTTGAAGCAGCTCAGGCGCAGACCGGGTGACCACTCTGTGCGCAATGCTGATCTTTATCTCTTTCTGGAATCGATCGTTGCAGCACAAAGCCGACTTTGCTTAAGCTATACCGCCTTTGAACAGAGCAAGGGTGAAAGTATCCCCGGCAGTTCGGTGATCGATACCTTTCTCGCACACCTTGACTCACGGTACAGCAGTACGACCAACAGCTGTTCAAAAATGATTACCACGGTATTTCCATTGCACCCCTTTTCACACCGATACGGTACAGAGCGGCTTGTCACCTACGCAAGCGGATGGTTTAGAGAGTCAGAGCACACCAAGCGCATAAGGGAGAAGCTGTTCAGCAGGTCAGTGCCCAACCGCGATCAGCTCTTAGAACAGCCGGTTGAACTGCACCAACTTCTCAGCTATCTGGACAACCCCTTCAAAGACTTTTTTGAACAGGCGTGTAATATGCGCAGTATCAGGGAGGTGGAGATGCTTGATGATGACGAACCGTTTACACTTGACCATCTCACTAAATATCAGCTTTGCGAAAAATTCATTTCCGGCACATTTTCCCATACCGATGACTACTCCACAGCGCTGAGCAACTATCGCTGTGAGGCAAAGATCCCGGCCGGAGCCTCTGAACTATGTGCACAGACTCAGCTGAAAAGAGAGATTGAAAATCAACTGCAAAAACTGATTTTACCACTGAAACAGAGCACAACAGTAGAGATCGAAGGGAGTGTTGCTAACTGCCTGTACCAGCTTTCCACTCCCTGCCACTATACAGACAGTGCTCACCGAGCGGTCAGTGTTGACGCCGGGAAAATTCGCTACAAGTCAACAGAGGGTAGCATCAAGCGATATTTCCGTTTTGTTCTCACCCACGCGATCCTCAACACCGTTGCACCAACGACTTCGGTCTATTGTGCAAAAAACCATACTCTTGAGTTGCCCCACTGGCAGCAGGAGTACGCCCAGAGCTTGATTCAGCGTGTGGTGAAGCTCTGGGCGAAGAGCAGAATAGCCTTCCAACCGTGGTTTGGAGAAGTCAGTCACCGTTTACAAAAATCCGATACCGATTCTCTACTCTCACTTTTTGGGGCTGCTGCAGAGGACACTTATAACAAAACAGCGGACCCCTACCTGAAACTGTTTTTTGAGACGGTCGATCACGGTGAACTTGAGTCCAGCATTGGTAAAGCACGGGAGAACTGCCGTTATCTTTTTGAGCCCCTTGATCAAATCACCAAAGTGTAAGGTAAAACCATGAAACAGTTTGAATCGACTAAGACGGAAATAGACAAGGGACTGGTACTTCTTGAGGCGAGTGCCGGGACCGGAAAGACATTTACTCTTGCAATTCTTGTGGTACGTCTTGTGGTGGAAAAAAACCTGCCTCTGCGAAAGATACTGGCGGTGACCTTTACCAATGCTGCTACTGCGGAACTAAAAAAGCGAGTAGGTGAATTTCTTCGTGAGGCTCTCGGGTACTGCGATTGGTCCCCTGAGCCCGATGAATCACGTCCGTTGAGAGAGTATATCCCGCGGATAATTTCTGAATATGGCAGAGGTGATGTTGAAAAACGGCTGAGGTTAGCCGTTGAATCAATTGATGAGATGGCGATCTATACCATTCACAGCTTTTGTCAAAGGGCTCTTACTGAGTATGCTTTTGAGGCAGGAACGGTCTTCGACCGTGAAATGGTACAGGATGAAACACCGATATTCAAGGAGATTCAGTACAATTTCTGGCGAAAACAGATTCTTACCCTCTCTGAGCCGGAGTACTTGACAGTGGTAGCAACGATCAGCACCCCTGAAGTACTTCACTATCGAATCAGCACCCTGCTGCAGTTTTCCGACACCGAACTGGTCGGGGCAGTTGATGAGAAACCTGATATCGTATCGGCACAGAAAAAAATCGAAGAGCTTGTTGTTTCAATTTACTCTAAATGGTGTGGGGCAAGCAGTAATCTGATACCACTGTTGAGGAAGGGGAATGACGAGGAGGTTTTTGACAAAAGGTCTTTTAAACTGGACAAGATACTCTGCTCACTGGAGAACTATTCCACAGAAAACCTGCAGACTTATATCGACATTTTCACTACACTTTCCAACCCCAAATGCAAAAAAGGTGCAACAGCTCCGGAACACGACTATTTTGATTATCTTAAAGAGGTGTGTCCCGATTTACTGTTATTACAAAACGAGTTAATCCAAAAAGGCCAACAACTGATCGCCTGGGTTGAAACTCAATATATCCGGACGCTTAAAACAAAACTGGCACAATTGAAACTGCAAAGAAATCAGTGCAGTTTCAACGACATCATCTCAGACACTGTCCAGGCGGTGCATAACAGACAATTTACCGCAGCCCTTAGAAATCGATTTGGTTGTGCTCTTGTAGATGAGTTTCAGGACACCGATGCCGGACAATTCACCATATTCAATACGATCTTTGGTGATGGTTTCTACTTCTTTATGATCGGGGATCCCAAACAGGCAATTTATCAGTTTCGGGGCGGTGATGTATATGCCTATCTCAAGGCACGGGACAAGGTGCCACAATCACAGCGCTACACGCTCAATAAAAACTATCGTTCCGAGAAAAACCTCATCGGTGTATTGAATGACACCTTTCTCAATGGCGGAGACAGTGATCAGTTTATCACCAGGGGTATACACTACGAAAAAGTAGAATCGGGCTCAGCTGAGCGCCCCCTTCGTTGCCGCAAAGCAGCGATCCCTCCGCTGGAGTTGTGGTACATGGAGGAGACGGTGCACAAGAGCTCCAGTGGCAATAAGTTATCAAAGCAAATGGCTGCCAGGCTGATGTTTACCAAGACCTGCAGTGAAATAGCACAGATTTTACAAAAAGAGAATGAGTGGCAACTGCCGGCAAAGAGCGGCAATGAGTATGTTTCTGTGACTGCAGCAGACATAGGCATTCTGGTTTCTTCACACAACGACGCATCGACGCTTAAAATGATGCTTAACAAACACAATATCCCTGCGGTGACGATAAAGCAGGGTTCCCTATGGAGATCCGCAGAAGCTGCAGCATTGGAACAGCTCCTTGAGCTGCTGCTGCAACCCTCAAACACCCAACTGCTAAAGACGGTGCTCTACACCGAGCCCTTTGCCTGGTCGCTGCATACCATCGAAGAGAGTATTGAAACAGAGTGGCTCAGACGTTTTTTTGCATATCACCAGATGTGGTTATCCAAAGGAATATCGGTGGCACTTCGTACACTATTCACCTCGGAGAAAATTTTTGCCCGGTTGAGAACTGTGGGAGATTACAGGGCCATCACCAACTACCGTCAACTCTTTGAGCTGGTTCAGAGTATTGAAACCAGCACAGGAAAATCACCACTGCGACTACTGAACACCCTGAGACAGACCATTGCCGATCACCAGGAGAGTGAGCAGGAAGAGCGTTTGGAAAATGATGAATCGGCGGTTAATATTGTCACCATTCATTCAAGCAAGGGGCTTGAGTACCCTATTGTTTTTGTACCTACCCCCTGGGACCTTACCTATGCCCTTGTCTCCAATAAATCCAATAAAAGAATTATCCATCCGTTCACCAATGATTTGGATGGCAAGCGGTTTTATCTCTGTGATGATGATGTTGCAAGAAACCAAGCCATACGGGAGCGATACGAGGAGTACCAGCGACTGTTCTATGTGGCGCTTACCCGTGCATCCTATCGTCTCTACTGCTCCTATGTTCCGGTTGCCGATGATCCGGACAACCCTGCTCAACGCTTTCTTGCTCCGTTTACAGAAACAACTGCCGAAAAAAAGCGTAACAGCAGCATATCAATCATTAAAATCGACAATGAAAAAACGGATGAAACCGTTATCCCGGACCAGCTTACAGTAAGTGGTTCTGCCGAAACCTTCGATTTTCAAACTATACCCCCGGGCAAAGAGAGTAAAAGCTACTCTTCACTTGTCGTCCATGGCCGCTCAGAAGCAATTTTACAGGAGGGCATTCCCGAACCGGGAACAATCCACTCTTTTATCAAAGGCAGCCGCACCGGAAACGCCTGGCACAGAATATTTGAGATGCTTGATTACCCGGAATTCCAAAAAGGGGAAGCACTCAAAGACACCGTCCTGCGGGCAATGGAGGAGTTTGGGTTTACAGACAGTGACAACAGTTTCAGGAGTGTCGAAAAGATGGTGAGCGATGTCCTTACCGTTGAGCTCAACGCCCAAAACGATACCATACAACTGTGTTCGGTAACGGATAAATGCAGGAGCACCGAGTTCTCATTTTCCTTGTTGTCCAAGGGTGTGCAATGTTCACAGATAAGGAAAATAGTAGCGGAGGGGGAGGGTTTTTCTGTTTCAATCAATGACAGTGATTTTCAGGGATACCTTACCGGGTTTATCGACCTTGTTTTTGCCCACAATGGCCGATACTATGTTGCTGACTGGAAATCCAACTGGCTTGGTTGTACAACCGATGACTACTCGCCCCGGCGGGTGGAGGAGGCGATGAAAGAGAAGGAGTATCATCTTCAGTACATTCTCTACATTACCGCCCTTAGTCAGTTTCTCAAACATCGTCCAGGAACTTTTTTTGATTATGATACCCACATTGGCGGTGCTTTCTACCTCTTCCTGCGTGGAATAGAGGCAGGAAAAGAGACCGGTATCTACTACCACAAGCCTCGTAAGAGGACCATCTCACAACTGCTCAAGCTTTTTACCGGGGAGGAACTGTGAACAGATCGCACGGAAATCTTAATGCTGTACGAAAACTTGTCCGCCCCTTTGACCGATCATTTGGTGACTATCTCAGGGAACAGGGGGCTTCTCCAGCCATAGAACTGGCTGGCATTCTGGCTTCCTGGTCACTGGCACAGGGACATATCGCACTTGATATCAGAGGGATTTCGCCGGAAAAGATATGGCCAGACCTTACCATTCACCATGATTTGGCACTTGCAGTCACTGCCGACGACCTCCGTTCATCACCTTTGGTGGGAGATCCAACAGCGACTACCCCGCTGGTGCTTTTGGGATCAAAGCTCTACATCAGACGCTATTTTCAGTATGAGACCACGGTTGTCGAGTGGGTATTGAACCGTATCGGGAAAAGAGCTGATGGGATCCCTTCTGTGAACAAAAAAATGCTCTCTCTTATCAAGAATAGCTCTTCAGATATCTATCAGACCGCAGGGACATTGATGCCGCTCTTCTCATCGTTTTCAATTATTTCCGGTGGACCGGGCACCGGAAAGACCTTTAGTGTGGCAAAACTGCTTGCAATGCTTGTTTCAGAACAGTCGGATTTACGCATTGCACTTTGTGCTCCCACAGGAAAGGCTGCACAACGGATGAATGAGGCGATGAAAGGCACCATTGGTTCTGCCGGGTTTTCGGGAATTGATGAGCAGACAAAAGAGCGGCTTAAGAAGCTCAATGCCACAACAATTCACCGCCTGCTGGGCACACGATATCAATCAACAAAATTCAGACACTGCAAAGAGAATCCCCTGCCCATTGATCTGCTTCTTGTAGACGAGGCATCGATGATTGATCTCCCTCTGATGGCAAAGCTGTTATCTGCCGTGCCTCAGGAGGCAGCGACCATACTTCTAGGAGACCGCAACCAGTTGGCCTCAGTTGAGGTCGGATCGATTTTTGGTGATCTCTGCCAGTCCTTTAGGCAAAACTCATTTAATGGGGAATTTCTCAACGCACTGCAATCAGTCCTCCCCCACACCCTCAGCGCCTCAGGGACCCTGTCCCCGGTTGTTGAGTTGAGGAAGAGTTATCGTTTCAGTGATGAGAGTGAAGTGGGCCGGTTAAGCAGGCAGATCAACGACGGAGAGTCTCCCTACAACAAGTCACTCAGGGAGATCGGGTTCTCCGATACCCTCACCGACATAGATTTGTCGAGTTATTCTAAAACACTGAAAGATGCAAAGGATGAGTTGACCGCACTGCGTTCGTTGACCGAAGGAATGATACTTACGGTGCGCAACAGAGGGCGCTACGGCCAGGAGGCAATAAACAAAGGTATGATGCCCCGGGGTAAGCGTATCTGTCATAATATGCCCATAATTATTACTCAAAACAACCGCACACTCAACCTGTATAACGGCGATATTGGGGTAGTAAGAAGAGAGAAAAAAAAAGACGGTTTCACGGCCTGGTTTTTTGATGAAAACAACCGTCCTCGCTCATTTCCCCTGGAGATCCTTCCCGCATGGCAGACAGCCTACGCCATCACTATACATAAGAGTCAGGGGTCCGAATACGCCAGAATAGCGATTATCCTGGGGGAAAAGGAGTCGCCACTTGTGACCAAAGAGTTGCTTTACACTGCGGTGACGAGGGTGAAACCGAAAGAGGACGACAGCAACGATTGTGTTTTGATTCAGGGAAAAGAGCGGCTGCTGGAAGCGGCTGTGAAGCGTCGGGTGAAACGCTGTTCGGGAATTGTAGAGAGGGTGAAGGAGTTACTGCCTTAGTGTACCAGTGCACAGAGGTACAGACTCTCAACCCAAACCAGCTATACAATGATTGACTTTTACAAAAGACACACTCTTGAGATACCCCACACTAATCACCATAACTCAACCATTCGGGTCGGGAAATATTCATTCTAGTACCTCCCAATGTCCGCCTTTTTTGGAACCGATATAGCGAATTCGCCCGTCTTTGCGCAGTTTAGCTGTTGCACGCTCTGTGGAGCTTAACGATTTGCATTAGAGGTTTTAATTTGGGCAATATGATCAAACGTTATGGCAGTATCAAAAACCTCAGCCAAGCTTTGCTGGATGCATTCCGGTTCATAGAGATAGAAAAGGAGGACATTAACAATCTGTTCACAACTGCCTTTCAGATCAGATTGTCCCCGAATACTTCATAGTCTGTGCTTATGTTCCAGCATTTTTTTCGATTACAACCCGCAGAATACCCATTTGTAACACATGCCATCTTTTTAGGGCCTAAACCACTATAATAACAGTACTTAAGGTCAAAAAAACATGAGGCGATGATTGATCGTTCATGTGGCGGTAAGTTACGTTTCTAATGAAATCACTCCGCAGAGCTGATTTCACAGTAACTGGACCAAACAGCACATGGTATATTATGTATCTAATAATATTTTAACCATCATACTTAACCTAATTTCATAACTTTGAATATTCTGCCTTGAAACAGGGTTGTACAAAACTGTTTATACAGACTTATCTACAGGGGATATTTGCTACTATGACGAACCAGACTCTCAATGTACTGTTTCTATTAATTACTCTTATACTGCCATTTTCTGCCCATGCTACCCAAAACGCTGCATTAAACCAACTCACCGGTAGTGGTATGGAGGAGGGGGAGGCCATAGCACTTACCAATGCTCTGCGTGGAGAACTTACACGTACAGGCAAGTTTGATATGCTGGAACGGTCACAGATAAATGAGATTCTTCACGAGCAGGGGTTTCAGCTTTCAGGCGCCTGCACAACCGAAGAGTGCATTGTTGAGATAGGGCAATTACTTGCAGTGCGATACATGTTCATGGGACATGTCGGAAAAGTTGGTGGAACATACTCTGTAAGCATACGTCAGATTGATGTTCAAAGCGGTAGAGTTATGAGAGATATAACAGAA
>SKJJ01000155.1 GCA_007115975.1 Chitinispirillum sp. | reverse complement strand
CAACAATGGCAATCTATATAAATGGTAAGCGAAGAAACATATTTAGCCCACTCGGACAAAAAGTTAACCTGGTGAATAATAATCATCCGGTTCTTATAGGACGTAATGCGGAGGAAGCCAACAGAGATTTTAGCGGCTACCTTGCCGAGATACGTATCTGGAAAACCGCAAGGACCGCTGATGAGATCAAATTTGAGCGATTTCCCTTTTCACTTACCCCAGGAAGATTTAACAGAGGTGCTTTAAAAGATTTACCCGGAAGAGAAGACCTCGTTTGGCATGGGCAAATTACAGATGGCAATAGTGTTAGAGATTCAAAATCTAGTACACACCGTGGCGAATATTACAATTTAGATGGAAATATAATTGATAGCCCCGAGGCAATATTCAGTGGATGGTTTCCCCTGGACACGCTTCGGGTGGATCACGATACAACGTATGAAAATAGAGAGATTAAAAAACAACTTACTTTTACTCATACCGGTGGCGGCACCTATGAGTTCATAGATACAGAATTTTTTCCCATCGATAATGAGGGTTTTGGGAACCTCACCCATATCGCCACCTCAACTCACCACAACCATCCTGAAGGTACCTTGCTGTCGCAGCATAACTATGGTTTCACCACGGTAATTCGGCATGACTTCACCTATTCTCCAGGGCTTACCTTTAGTTTTAAGGGAGATGATGATGTATGGGTATTCATTGATGGGAACCTTGTACTTGATCTGGGTGGCATTCATACAGCGCAATCAGGAACTCTGGACATGGATAGTATCGGACAAAACCTTGGACTCGTTCTTGGAAAAACCTATGAACTTTCATTTTTCCATGCCGAGCGACAAACCAGCAAATCAGAGTTCCAAATAACAACCAATATGCTCAAGTACAATCCCGGTTCAAACCCTCTGGTTAACTTTCGCAGAGACTACGCTATTGACGATTGAGGTTAAGGGGGATCTATCTCCGCCAATCCTTGGCCCTTTTTTTGCCGCTATTTGGCCCTTGTTTTGCTCTAAATATGGCACACAAAAGGAGGGCCGGATGTCACAGTCGTTAACAAACCTTCTCTTTCATTATAGTATATGGGGCAACAAACATATCGCAGGCCGCTTATCACAGGTTTCAAAAATGAGTTGTGCGGGTACATAACGAGTAGCATAATTCAGCAAGGCGGCGTTGTTTTTTCGGTAAAGGGAGTGCCGGATTATATTCACATTGCGCTTAAAATTCCTCCTACTCACCGGGTTAGCGATATGGTCAGGATTATAAAGGCGCGATCAGCAAAATGGGTAAATGACGAGCGGAAGTGTGCGACCTATCTCTCCTGGCAAAGAGGGTACGGAGCATTCACCATGAGTAAATCGGTTGTGGATACGGTGGTCAGATATAGCAACAGACAGGAAGAGCATCACAGAGACAATACGTTTAAAGGTGAATAGTTGTATATGTTGCAAAAGCAGAAGATTGAGTATGATGAGAGGTATTTGTGGGATTGAGGATATGAGATATGGGCTGGACTGACCTGGCATTAAAATGCCAGGTTGTAAATGGACAATCCCTTTGGGATTAGGGCTTTGGGTTGGTGCAGGGCGGAGTTTTCAATGCACGATACTGGTTGGCCTCTTCTTAACCCCAAGGGGGTGGTCCATTTACCGGCGGGCCATTCATCGCCCGCCGATCCGATTTTCGAGGATCTACCTCACCCCGCCACTAAGCCGGATAAGATCCGCAATCTCTTCATGCCCTTCCTGACGGGCCCAGTAGAGCGGGGTCCACTCTGCGTTATTTCTGGCGTTTACATCGGCGCCATGATTTATCAGCCGCTCTGCAGCAACTCTATGCCCCTTGTAAGCTGCCCAGTGCAGTGCAGTCCAGCCATTTTCATCGGTTGCCTGAATACTGGCACCGCTGGCGACAAGGCGCTCAAGTGATCCGTCCTGTCTGTTGTAAATTGCTCTTTGAAGCGGTGTTGCACCGCGGCGGTCTGCTGCGTTGATATCTGCACCAAGCTCCATAAGCTTATCAAGCATTGGCAACAGGCCATGGTAGGCAGCCACATGGAGAGGTCTCCAGCCGTTTTCATCTTTGGCATTGATATCCGCACCATTTTGTACCAGAAATGCAACTATTTCAGAATGTCCTCTGAATGTGGCCCTGTGCAGGGGGGTTTTGCCGTTCCTGTCAACTTCGCCAACATCTGCATTATGGTGTGTCACCAGTCTTTTTACAACTTCTATATTGCCCTCTGTTGCTGCCAGATGAAGAGGAGTTGATCCATGCCCGTTTCTTTCGTTGACATTGGCATCCCGTCTTATCAGATGATCAAGCATATTATCATTACCATAATATGCGGCTCTGTGAAGAGGTGTCCAACCAAGATTGTCTTTTACATTGACATCAGCGTTATGATCCAAAAGCCATTGCAGCATTTCCGAACGCTCATGTTTTGCAGCCCAGTGCAGCGCAGTGGCGCCGAAATTATTCCTTGCGTTCACCTCCAGTCCATCTTCCTCCACCAACCGTTCCATGTGCTCTGCCTGTCCATGGTATACAGCTCTGTGCAGAAGAGTCCAGCCATCCTTATCTGCCTGAGCCTCCCGGGAGGGAGTTTCTTCTTCTGTATCGCTGAATCCCAGTTCAATTACCTCTACAACTTCGGAATCAGCGCCCTCAGTCTGTGCACCGACACCCCAAACCAATAAAAAAGTAACTACACTAAAAGAACAGATTAACAATTTTAACATACCGCTTACCCCTCTGATTATTTGTTTTAGATCATACCAGAAAAGGACTCGATGCAAAGCACCTTTTGTGCTGAGCCCTACCCGATGACGAACCCTTTTTACCTATAAAATCAATGCTTTTAAAGAAATTGTCAAGATGTAAGAGAGATTGTTGTTTGATTGTGCAAAAAACAACTTTGTCTCTGGACAAGAATCAGGTAAAACATAATGCCATCGTAACCACTGGGGGGGGGATAAGTGACGACACATTACGGTTTGAGAATTTCTACCACCTCTTGATTCGCCTCGTCCTCAGCCAGCTCAAGTGGTGTTTTAAAACCGATATGATCCAAAACCTTTCTGTCTGCACCGGCATTAATCAAAAGCCTCACAACTTCTGTGTGTCCCCTGCCAGATGCCATGTGAAGCGGAGTATAGCCGGCTTCTCCCTTTAGGTTTACATCTGCTCCCCGCTCGATCAGGATTTTAACCACCTCGACATAACCATCCCTGGCGGCAAAATAGAGGGGAGTCAAATTATAATTATCTTTCGTGTCAACCTCTGCACCCATCTGTGCAAAGTACTCTGATACGCCGGCACAGCCCTTCACTGCCGCTTTGTAAAGAGGTGTGCGATTTTTACAATCCCTGGCATACAGGTCACCTCCTGCTGAAACAAGGGCCTGGGCAACATCCTGTGCTGTTACCATATGCAGAGGAGTTAAGCCTTTGTTGTTTCTGGCGTTAACATCTGCTCCCATTGAGATGAGCTGTTGCACCACATCCCGGTTCGCCGCATGATGCAAGGGTGTATTCCCCTCTTCATCCCTTGCCCTCACAGATGCACCTTTCTGAAGATGCATCGCAACAGCTGAAACATCACCCTGCTGAGCCGCCTGATTAATGTCTTCTGAAACCATATTCCTCCTCTCCTCTCACCTAATTTTGCCCCGCCAACCAGTTTCTCTCTCTATTTTATCACCGATTCAAGAGTAGTTCAATCATAATTTCTGTTTCAAAGGTACGGTCTTTTGGTACTGATAATCGCAAATGCCGATCAGCAAAAACCCACACAACCTACAGCATAAGGGCGCAGCTCAAGATGAAGCATACTATCGGTAAGGTCGACCTCTTTTGCGGCACTGCAAAAAAGCTCTTCCGGAGAACCGGCGGTCTCCATAGGCATTGTCTGATCAAGTATAAGCACCCGTGCTCTTTTATGACTCATGCAATTCAGATCAACTCTCTTTTTCTCCGAAGCGCAGTTCGCAATCAGCAGCCTCCGTTCACTCCCTTTTTTTAAAATACAAGCATTAAGATGCGGCTTTCCAGTTTTTACAACCAAACAAGTTCCACCCTTAAACGCCTGGATAAATCCAATCAGATACAATGCCGGACCAACAGCACTCCCGTTTTCATCCATCAAACCATCATCTCCAAAAGCAGTATGACAGGTAATCGACCGGAGGTTTTGCGCTGCACACGATATGAAACTTGCCAGTGTCCATGATGCACCAAACTGTTCTCTTAACCTGCTATCTGCACCTCCGTCTTTTAAGGGCGCAGTCCTCCTTTTTCTTGGCCGTATGGTTAGGGGAGAAACAACTATGGGAAGGTCGTTTGAAAACCGCTGTACATCCTTTAACACTTCAGCCAGCCCAGCAGCATTTTCCATCACTGCCGCATTATCAAACGTATGCACCTGAGGAGTTGCTGAGAAGCAGATAAAATCAAGATTGTCTGTTGATGGATTTTCCCGGTTTATTTCCACATAGTAGTTGTCGGTGCCCCCGCCAACGAACGATTCTGGCGCATACGTTGTAAGGGCTTCTCTAAGCGATGCTACCAGGTAGTTTGGTGTAACAGCCCTATTCCGGTGGAAGATGAGAAAGCGTTTAACCGGTATGGTCGCCTCTTCCCCAAGAGAGACAAGAAGCCTGGTTATCTCACCGACGTATTCATCGGTAAAGAATAGTGCCAACTCCATATTCGTTTCCAGACTCTCAGCAATGGATGCGGCTCTTTTTATCTGCTCCCCAATATCAGGAGCAGAAACATCAATGTCGATTCTCACATGTGACAACGCGGCTGCTCCCAAACGCCTCGCCGCCGCGTCGGTGAATTTTACCTGCGGATATACTGCGGTCCCGATTTCAGGAACGGCGTAACTTTCTGCGTTTTCATTCAGACAGATCATAGCATTGGTGTTGTTTGCTTCAGAAGTTCCTGTGGCAATTAGCTTTATGCACTGAGAGAAGGTCTCTTTGGGGGTAACAAGGCGCAACCCCTGCTGATCAATTGGAGGGCAGTAGGTCTTGAACGTTGCATCTGTCCAGTTTCGCTGATCCTCGGTCTCAAAAGTACTTCCGAACATCTCTATAGTGGCGTTAATTTGAGCTCGGGGAGAAAAAGATATTCTACTCACGTTTTTAAATATCTGATGAGCAGAGATACTTTGAGGGAACTCTGCTTTGCCTAAGGTGCCATCAGGATGCTGGATCTCTGCCGGCACCCCCTTCAGGCTAAGGGGGTGAAGAATACAGAAACCGATGCGCAGTGTTTTGAATGCAGAGATGGCTTCTCCATCCATTGAAAAAGTCACCTCCCCAGATTCACTGCCCGACACTCTGCCTCTCCACCGAAAGTCGATCTCCCCCCTTCGGTGGTGGCAATCGAAATGTATCTGAAAATGTTTTTCAGACAGGGAAAACACCTCATTTGACACCTCATACTCAATTGTATTCCAGTACGGATCCCGTACCGCCACATAGATTCTTCGTAACAGCTCAACAGACCCCAAAAACAGGGACCGGATGTAGCCGTTTTCATAGAGCAGTGTGATTGGTCCTGCGGTGAGTTGGAGTGGTGCGGTCATCAGTTGAATGCCTTTTCTTATGATCTACGGTTGTATACTATGACAAGCTCACTGTAGTTACTGTCTGCAGGGGTCGTTCTAACCACCGGGTCACGCAAAAGTCCGGGCCCCCGGGGCTGGTAAGATAACTCCTTGGGGATAAAAAAACAACTGTTACAAAAAGAGCTTTTCAGCGAACCATTCTGATAATAACAGGACCACGACTGCTGTTTTCCTTAATCATCTTGTCCAAGGAGTAGACAGAGTCGGCTCTGGAGATGTTGACTTCCTGAATAATGGCTCCTTTTGCATTGTAAAGAACAGCCTTTTGAAACCCCTGCATCGATTCAATATCAGGAGTTCTTCCCATTGTTGAAACAAATGCGATGTCCCTTTGAGGTGCATAGGGCTTTGCCTCAAAAGTGTAACCATTGAGTGATGCATCTTTTTGAGGCGCAAGGGAATCGGTACTGAAAACATTCTGACCGGCAACGATGAAACTTGCCAGGCAGAAGATTAGCGTTGAAACAAGTGCAGCAATTTTATATCCGTACATATAATCTCCCGGGGAGTATGATTATCATACATACCTATAGTATATAATAATTTTCCAGAGATGGGAATTTTTTTTTATAAATCGTTACCTTTCAAACGAGGCCAGTTCTGTTGAGGGCTCAGTAAGAAGAAGGTTTTGCGCTCCCCAATCAGAAAGCTAAGTAATAGTCCCTGTGTGTGTAAGAGTTCTTGAAATCCCGACAGAACGTCGGGATTAGCAACCTGCAAAAGAGGGCATTGGACTAAAAGTAACCGCTGCACCCTCCTGCAATATGGAACCTCAATTCCTGCTTCTGAGTTTGGAAAGAAGCCGCAGTATCTCAAGATAGAGCCAAACGAGCGTAACTATCAACCCAAAAGCGGCGTACCACTCCATATATTTGGGAAGTTTTTTGGCAGATGCTTTCTCGATGAAATCAAAGTCCAGAACAAGGTTCAAAGCTGCAACAGCCACAATCACCAGACTTATCCCGATAGAGAACAGTGAGTTACCGGTAAAAATACCGGTACGGATGCCAAAAAAGCCCAGGACAATCGATAAAAGATAGGCAAGGGCGATCGCACCGGTAGCCCCCATCACACCAGCCTTAAACTTTTCAGTGGGGTTGATCAGCCCTGTTTTATATGCGGCAAGCATCATAAAAAGGGTACCGAAGGTGAGCGCCAGCGCATTCATCACTATGCCCTCATACATGGTTTCTAACATCCTGGACAACCCACCAAGTGCCACTCCCTGAAGCAGGGCGTAGAGCGGAGTGGTAACCGGCGACCACTCTTTTTTAAAGCTTGTGACAATAGCCAGAATAAAGCCTCCGATAAACCCCACTGTCACCAGGGGCATTGCAGCAACAGGGTTAGCCCACGCATAGGAAGCGGCAACCAGTGCAAGGATAAAAAGAATGGCTGTTTTGTTTACCGCCCCACCCCATGTCATTATATTTTGATTTGCGGTATCAAGCGTGAGGTTCTCAAATGCTTTAACGGAGAGTGCAGGATTTGATGAACGCATGGTTTTACCTCCTGAAATTGTGGATATGGGTTTGTATTTATCTTTTTTTGATTTGGTGAGGCAGTGTTGGGCCCCTCACCTAAGCTGATCGTTCCTTTTGCGCTTACCCGCGTCTTTTCTGGCCCCGTGTAAGCGCATGTGTCAGGTCCAGGCTTCAAAGATTGATTCTAAGTTCTGTTCCCCCTGCAGCTGCTAGTCGAAGGGGATCAGGCTTCGTCTGTTGCTAATCAGCAGCAGGAACACTTTGATACGGCCAATCGGAATTGACCTGCTCAGTGTGATCGCAGAGGAGTAGTTGTCCTTAACCCGGTTAGTTGCTTTGAAATCATCCACTTAACCGTTTTAGAGCTGGCTTACTGCCTTTTCAAGCCCGATATGCCCCACGCTTATCCCCTTCGACGACTATTAAACAACCTGTTACTCAAAATCCCCGGGAGCAACTGAGGTTGCCTGAAAACAGTCTCTCAGAAAAAACGGATACTTAATTTATAGTAACCTATTGAAAAAAGGTAAGATCTGTTACTGTGCTAGCGCTCCCGATACCGGTAATAGAGCAGTAAATCAGTCCCCACCAGAATTAAGTTCAGCACGTAAAGTACTATAACCCAATCGGTTGCAAAAAATGTTTTATGAATGATCCCGCTCGCATAGCCAGTTATAACGATACCCATAAAGAGCGGGCTTTTTCCGGTAACAACCTTTGTTTTAAGGCTCTTAGTAATTGATATAGGCCAACTTAACCCGAAACAAATCAGCATCACTGCTTCAAAAATGCTCATAACTCAACAGTCCCGGAAAATACAACAAGCGCCGGCCCGGTCATATACACTCCACTGTCCGGATTTCCATCCCATGCGACCAAAAGATCACCCCCCGGCAGATGAACCACCACCCTTTTTCCGTGTAACCCATTGATAATACCGGAAACTACGGCAGCACATGCCCCTGTACCGCAGGCACTGGTTTCACCACAGCCCCTCTCGTACACACGCATCTGTATCTCCCGGTCTGACAGTACTTTAATAAATTCAACATTGGTCTTTTTGGGAAACAGCTCATGGCATTCAATGGCCGGACCTATTCCGCACACCAGCTCATCAGTTAAAGCATCTGCGTATAGGACCGCATGAGGATTACCCATGGATACCGCACTGATATCAAACACTTTACCGTCAATTTCCAGCGGCTGCATCATAAACCGTTCAGCACCGCTCTCCTGAACCATCTCCATGTTGAGCGGGATAAGCTCAGGCTTCAGTACCGGCTTTCCCATAGTGACCCGGAATGTATCTCTATCCACCTGCCCGACAGTAACGGGCCCGGCCAGGGTTTCTATCGTTACCGGATCAGACTGGCTTATACCTTTGATTTTCAGGTATTTAGCAAAACACCTGATCCCGTTTCCGCACATCTCTGCTTCACTGCCATCGGAGTTGAAAATCCTCATCCTGAAATCGCAGGAGGCGGAAGGAAGAATAAATATTATCCCATCAGCACCGATACCAATTTTACGGTCACACAACCGGGCAAATGTTTCCCGTATCCCCCCGATCTGCTCATCAGAGATACCATCGGTGAGAATAAAATCATTGCCGAGACCTTCCATTTTGATGAAATTCAAAACCTTACCCATTATATCCCCTCACCAGCTCTGTACCGAACTCTGCATGATTTTTTCCACCAGCTCTTTTATTGCAATCTGTTTGCCATGCTCTTCAGTCTGAGTCTTGAAATCATAGATCCCCTCACCCGTGACTACCCCCTCAAA
This sequence comes from Chitinispirillum sp., assembly GCA_007115975.1. Taxonomy (GTDB): domain Bacteria; phylum Fibrobacterota; class Chitinivibrionia; order Chitinivibrionales; family Chitinispirillaceae; genus Chitinispirillum. The sequence goes on along the minus strand of SKJJ01000155.1, from coordinate 8,883 downwards.
GAGCGCCTGAGCTCTTCTGTTGTCAAAAAATGAGACATTTGCCGAGATCAGAACCCTGTATTGTTCGATATCCACCTCGCGCTCCTCCCGGGTCCCAAAGGTATGGGGAGTGTTATTGTACCCCGTCACGGTGCCGCTTATGGTGGCATCGCCGTTTTCACGTACGATTCGTAAGAGATTAGTCCTGAGAATCTCTCTGTTCAACTCCTCGGTAAGCCCCTCAGCCAGGCCCGGTTCCAGTGTGGCATTGGCAAAGAGCGGCAGATCGACACTATTGAGGTGCCCCGGAAGCGTTGATCCACTAAATGAATAGAACCCGCACCCAACCAGTAGAATGTTCAGCGTGAAAATGGTTACAACAAAGAGAACAGCCTTCACATCTCCTCCAGTGGTTCATATCGTCTATCTGAATCAACGGCCGATTCGCCATTAAAGAAATCACCCATGGCTTCAATCATCTCCTGAGGAGAACTGAAATCGTGGAATTGAGCATCGATTGCACGCACAAACTGTTTTCCATACCCCTTTGACAGTATTCTGCTGTCCAGAACAATCAAAACACCCCTGTCCTGTGCAGAGCGAATCAGCCTGCCCACTCCCTGCCGGTACTTGATTATGGCTTCGGGAACAGAGTAGGAGAAAAAGGATTCTCCCGACTGCCGGCCGATTCTCTGCGCAACGGCTCTTGTAAGTGGATGAGTCGGCACCGGAAACGGCAGCCGTGGTATCACCACAATCTCACAGCTCTCCCCGGGAACATCGATTCCCTCCCAGAAACTATCCGTTCCCAGAAGGATCATATTGCCACTCTGCTTGAACTGTTCGAGCATTGAGTGCCGTGTTCCGCTATACCCCTGAGCCAACAGGTTATTGTTACCGATCTCTTTTCTGCCCTTTAGGGAGTTATACACCGCTTTAAGCATGCTGTTTGAGGTGAACAGTACCAGTATATTTCTCCTGAGCTGCCGGTGCATAAGAGTGATAGTATCTGCTGCATTAACGGCAAATTCCGGATTATCCGGCTCGGGGCCATTTTTAAAACCACCGGCCAGAATCTGTGCTGAGCTGAACGGCCCCGGAAAGACCACCGATGCTGTGCGCTTTTCGTGCTGCAGCAGCCCGGCTTTCTCTCTGAAATAGTCGGTATTGCCAGAGGTTGCGAGAGTGGCGGATGTGAAAACCACACCACCCTTGCAACGATCCCAGATATCGCTGAGAATAGTGCTGATATCAAGAGGGACACCACAGAGCTTTGTCCACTTTTTCTCGGTGTTGCCCTCGATCCAGAAAACGTGATCCTCTGTTTTTGCGCTTATCAGATACTGCAAGTCCGCACGCATCTGAGAAGTGTATTCAGCGGCACTCTGAAGTTCAGATTTAAACCCATCAAGCCGGTCATCACCCCCCGGCAATGAGATAAGCGCCTGTTTTATCCCCTGGAAAGTATCCTGAAGCTCAGAGAGAACCATATCAAATGCAGAAGATTCAATAAGCCCCGACATGGAGTTCTCATCGTATCCGATCTGATACTCCCCCTCACTTTCAGGTGCGTGGTCCCGAACCCAGGCGGCGAATTCATTAAGCATTTCAACTGATCGCTTGCGTATGTGCTTTAAATTTGTTTTGAGCCTGCGCCCAAGAGTGCTCAGTGACTCCTGGTGTTTGAACTCTCCGAGATTTTTCAGTACATTCTGTATCCTGTCGGTGAAAAGTTTTACTCTGTTTGTATCAAGTTCAGTCCTGAGGTGCTGATGTCCGCTTGATTCGAGGTGATGCGCCTCATCAAAAATTATCGACCCCACCTGCCCTAAGAATGAAGACTCCGAACAGATATCAGAATAGAAGAGCGCGTGGTTAATCACTACTATGTGGGAACTTTGGGCCTTGAACCGCGCTCTGTTTAAATGGCAACTGGAGTAACAGGAGCAGCGTCGCCCCAGACACTCATGACTCTCTGCACTGATAAGATTCCAGATCTTTGCAAACCACCTGGGATTAAACTGATTCTGCTCCTCGATGTCACCGCTTTGCGTGTTCTCTGACCAGTAGATCAGGGGCAGGATTGCAAACCGTTCCCTTGGCGACAGATTACCGGCTTCACCCAGAAGAAGCTTTTTCCATCGGCTCCTGCAGAGGTAATTGGAGCGCCCCTTAAGTGTGCTGTAGCGCAAATCCCCTCCGCTTAAAGCTGCGGCTACCGGTATGTCCTTGGTGATAAGCTGATCCTGCAGATTACGGGTTCGGGTGGATACTATAACTCGGCAATTGTTCTTCAGGGCATGACGGGCAGCAGGCACAAGGTACGCCAGCGATTTTCCCGTTCCGGTACCGGCTTCAGCCACCAGGATCTGAGCGCTGTTAAGGGTATCGGTCACATAGAGGGCCATCTCTCGCTGGGACTCACGCGGTGTAAAGCCTTCCACCACCTCTGCAACCCCCCCGCCGTCTGAGAACAGTTCTGTAATCTCATCTCGGTTGATCTCAAGGTGCCACTCCGGACTGTCGAGCTTTGAGGTCTGCCTGAAAGCAGGCCCCTCGGTAAGATTGACCATAGGACGGGACTTGCCCAGCGTATTGATCACCAGCGACTTAAACAGTGAAGCCGGAGCACAGACCGCAAGCGTCTGTCGCACATTGAGGGGCAGATCTGCCAGGCGCGGGATCAGCTTGAGGGCAACTTCTCCCGATGCCCGTGCATCATGAAGTGCTCTGTGTGCATTATCCAGAGTCACCGAGAGGGTCTTGCACACATGTACCAGTGAAAAACGCCCCGTTTCCTGGAGTAGGATGCGCGAAAGCAGTGCTGTATCGAGATACTTCATGGAGATCGAGGGCAGGCTGGCCCGTTTAAGCTCGGCGTTGATAAAAGTACCGTCAAATTCTATCTGATGTCCGCAGAGGGGCAGATCACCGATAAATTCCAGCAGTTTCAGTGCAATATCGCAAAAAGGCGGCCCGCTGCGCATCTCCTCATTGGTAATGCTGGTCAGACGGGTAATATGCTCCGGAACAGGTACCCCGGCATTGATAAAAGTGCTGAACTCCTCTTCCGGATTGCCGTTGCAATAACGAATAGCCCCGATCTCGATAATACGGTCATTCTTAAAATCCAGACCCGTTGTCTCCACATCAAGCGCAACGAAATCGGGGATGTACACCTTTGGAGCAGCCACGGCGTTGCTCTCTTTTTTCACTTTGGCCTTAGAAGAAGACGATGTTTTATGCCCCTTTTTTCGGGCTTCGTTGAGCTCTTTTTTGGAATCTTCCGGAATTAAATCAAATAGTCTGGGCATTGCGGGCTTTCTTTTGTGAGATATTCCACGTGTAACCGGTAACCGGGCAGAGGTTACAATCACACTATATTACCAATTTATTAACGATGATTAAGATAAAAATAGTTTTCCTCAGATGTCTGGGGTAGCTTTCCCGAAATTTACCAAATCTTGGGATAAATGAGTACGGAGTTTGCAGGGTGCAAATTTTCGAAATTTCAAAAGATGTTTGTCGCTTTTTTCGCTCACCCATCTTGTCCTGAAGCCATGCGCCCGTAGTGTGCCGCCCCTCTTCGGTAGCGCGCGGCAGCAGCCTGCTTCAGTAGGACGCGGAGGGCTTATCATGGTCGGCGCGAGCTCCAAGCTCCCCTACCCCACAACCTCTCTTCTGATCTCATTAAGTTTTTTGTTTATAAGCTCATGCTCGTTAAAGCGGTTTATCTTATACTGAAGATAAAAAATCTGAAAAGCGATGGTAGCGATATTGGAAAAGGGTTTGTTCCACTTGTCATAGGTACTGAAATGGTCACTGAGCACTCTTTTTACCTTGAAACACTGAGCGGTTATCAGAAGAAACGCAACAGCGTCAAACAATTTTGGAAGCGTCTGGGATATCTGATACCCGGCAATCCAGCTCAGTGAGGGAAAAAAGGGTGCAAGGCGGATCACCAAACCAATCGCACTTATAATCAGCACAAAAACAGAGACCGACACCCCGATCTTTTCCCCTGACTGCAAACTGTTTAAACTCCCCTTTTTGAGGATAAACCAAAATGGGATAAACAGCCCGAAGGTCATGACTGTGAGCGAAACCAACATTATGATACTTGCCGAGTCGGTGTGTATTTCTCCATTATTCAAACCCATTCTCCTTTTTTGGGCCGTGTTTATATAATTGCTGCTATTCGGGTGGGACTCTCCCTGTTATACCAGGATCCACTTACCCCGAAGCGATATCCCCTTTTAGAAATAGCTAAAAAAACAGAGCCGGAAATCAGTAACTTCTGGAGCCTGAAAAAAGAACTGAATGTGAGATACCACCAAACTTCTATTCTATTAATATAAAGATAATTGGTGCACAATTCAGCACTGAACAGTGTTTTTTTTCAGATCCAGCATATTTATTCGGCCACCGACAAGTATCTCATTCCATCAGGGATATCCTTGTTGAAAGTTAGAAAGGGGCCCTTTGAATCCGCTCTTAAAACGTGATATGAGAAATGGGTCCCCGTCTACAGGGGAACAGCGGCGGTGAGTTTAATTCCATCTCTGGTGGAGAAAGGGGAACATTGGGTTCCACCATACAGACACTCTTCCTCCCCCCAAACACCCGACCCTCGACACTCCTCCCTCCCTTTAAATATTTTTCATCCATGCCCCTTATAAGTGTAATCATTCCAACATTCAACCGATCTGATCTGCTACGCCGTGCCATAGATTCGGTTCTCTCACAATCGTTTAAAGACTTTGAACTGATAGTGGTCAATGACGGTTCCACTGACAACACAGAAAAGACTCTTGCCGAATATAACGATATTACACTCCTCAATCTCAAGCACAACAGTGGGGTTTCCTGCGCCCGTAACCGGGGGGTGAAACACTCCGGGGGGGAGTGGGTCTCCTTTCTTGACTCCGATGACCAGTGGTTGCCCAATAAATTACAGGAACAGGTTGAATGGATGTTCCATACCCCCCAATGTACTATTTTTCAATCCCGTGAGATATGGATAAGAGATGGCAAAAGAGTGAATCAACCGCGTGCACTGAGAAAAAAAGAGGGGGACCTGTTTTTTGAGAGCCTTCAGAGATGCTCCATTACTCCTTCAACAGTGATGATCAGAAGAAGCCTTTTTGAGGAGCATGGTGGCTTTGATGAAGCTTTGCCAGCCTGTGAAGATTACGATCTGTGGCTGAGAATAACGGCCTCAGAGAGAGTCGGACTGGTCGACAGAGAGCACCTGATCAGGTATGGAGGCCATCCTGATCAGCTCTCATTATCCACGCCTTGCCTTGACAAGTACAGAGTGTATGCTTTGCAAAAACTGCTCTCAAAGGAGGGCCTGAACGGAACACAAAAAACGGCAACTATAGATACACTAAGAAAAAAGGCAGCAATTATCGCTAACGGAGCACTTAAAAGAGGAAATTTGAATGATTATCAGCAATACATCAAACTCACCGTCTGACACAGAAAACAGTATCGACGAACTTGCACATCGCGCACAGTTTACCCTCAAAGACCTGCCGCTTAATGAGATACATCCTCCGGAGACCGTTTTTTATTCTCCTGGCCAAGACAGCAGTTCCCCTCCCGCCAATTTCCCGATCATTGTCCGGAAAGTATCGCAAAATTCCTTTGTCATCATAGATGGAGTGAAGCGGTACCGTCTCCTGCTTGACAACACTGTTGCATCAACTCCCTGCATGTGCACAGAGCTGGATGAAAAGAGCTGCACCCTTTTAAGGATAAGCCTCAACAGCAGCCGTCCCCGAACCCTTGAGGAGAAGATCGCCACAACCAGATGGCTCAGAGAGAACTACTCGGCACCTGTTTACAGCGCCCTTTGCGACAGGGTACAGATCACCCCAAAGGAGAGGCATGAGCTTGAGGTCCTTAATGAGATCGACTCATCCATTATCCGCACCATCGATCAGGGATATCTGGATTTTACGCTTGCATCGGATATTCAGGGTTTAGCTTCTGCTGAGCGTGACAGCATTATGAGCCTGTTCACTTCACTACCCCTTACCCGTCAAAATCAGCGGGAGTTTTTGCAATGGGTTCCAGAACTTGCCTGCAGAGAAAACACCACTATTGAAGAGGTGATCTCTCAGCAAGAGGTGCAGAACTGTGTCAGCAACAAAACGCTCAATAACCCGCAGAAAGTTCAAAAACTAAGGGATTACTTTTATCACCGGCGATTTCCGCTCTATTGGGCCCTTGAACGGAAGTGGAAAGCGAAGGTGAGGCAGATAAATCCCGAACCATCCAGAGTTCAATTTATCCCTTCACCCGGTTTTGAAAAGAGGAAACTGGAGTTGAAGATAACTCTCCACAATGGTGAGATGGCCAAAAATCTGTTTTCAGATTTGAGCGCCTTAAACGCCTCTGATTGGGAGGATGTGCTTTTACCTTCTGGTGATATGTCAAGTGAGTGATTACGCCCACAGAGACGTTCACTGCTGCTGCACAACCAGAACTGTATTTCTCTGTCGTTGTCGTAATCGGTGCACTCTACATCCAATGTGCTTATTGTCCGGGGTGCACCCATATAGAGCAGGTTATTGCAAGTGCTCCGCAAGCTGCGGGTAGGACTGCACCTACACGGCTTATTTCTCCGTCATTGTCAAAAACGGCAAGGTACCGCTCAGACAACCTCAATCTTTACCGTCTTGTACTTTATCAAGTTAACGGACAACGGCTTTATGGGGATTCCATTTTTGTTTTCATAGATAATAATTTGCGGATGCATCAGATCCCCCTCATCTATTTTGGACACGACTCCGGTTGATCCGATAAGGTTATCAAGGGGAGCTGATATGATACGGATTCTGACCCCCTGGGGGTAGACCGGAATGATTGAGACCAGTTTGTTGGTGATATCTGCATTCAGCTGTGTTCCTCTGAGTGACAGTAACTTTTTTATCGCACCCAGTGGTCCCAATGGTTCACTGCAGTGCCTCCTGCCATAACAATGTGCCTCGAAACAGTCTGTTACAGCGACGATTTCGGCAAAGCGATGAATCATCCCACCCTTACTGAGATTTTTTACCGGAGGGCGGTTCTCCCCTTTTATACCTCTGGGATACCCGCTTCCATCCTGATTTTCGTGATGGGACAGTGCTATCATTGCACTGGTAGGTGGAATGGCGGCGTTATCAGAGAGCATGGAATATCCATAGAGTGTATGCTGGTTGAATATTTTCCTCTCATTGTCATCAAGGGGGCCCTTTTTTTCCACTATTTTCTCCGGCACAGTGAGCAGGCCGATATCATAATTCACCGCACCCAGTCCAAGCTGAGTCATTTCATCTTTGTCAAAATGGTATTTGTGTCCAATGCAAAGTGATAAAACCAGTACATTAATGGAGTGATTAAAAACCGATCTGTTTTCGCTCTCTATTTTTGCCAGATTAACAGCGGTCCATGGTTCGCTCAGAATATCCTCGATACACCTGTTTACAACATTGAAAAGATCTTTTTTTCTCAGAATCTGATTGATAACCGATTTATCTCTTTTTACAATATCAAGCACTTTCTCTTTTTTGTAACGCTCTGGTTTGAAAACCTGTTTTAATTTTTTTTCTGAATCTGAAACAGTAGAGACCAGTTCATTTTTAACCTGATCTGAGATGTTTTTTTCCGGCTTAACGCCTTCGGTTCCCTGTACTACGATAAGGATATGTTTGTATCCCCGCTGTTTGAGAATATCCAGATGCGAAAGTTGTATCTCAACCCCTTCAGACAGAAGCAGTTGTCCGTGTTCGCTGTAGACAGCTTCGCCAAGAACCATTCCAGCTTTTACGTCATTGATATTATAAAGTACCACCTAAAAAATTCTCCCTGTTTAAAACCGCTCTTTTTCAAGAGTAAACCAACGTATTTACACAAAGCAAAAACGTCATCAGACCGATCTTCTGCGATAGTTGACTATGACACCTTTGATGTTGGGATAATTCATCATATTTCTTGCTGTAACATCCACGGCAACGAACTCCCTTTTACTGTTAATCAACCGCATTTCTGAGTGCATTGGTTCATCCTCATCCATTCCCAATAGCTGTTCAAACAATTTCAATTTCTGCTCTGCATCATTGGGATGTATAAACTCAATTGCACTTTTTCCTATATACTCTTGAGAATCACAACCCAGTATGTGTTTGACATTTGGTGAGGTGTAGAGAATGTACCCTTCAGGGGAAAGTATCACCATGATATCATTTGAATATTCAAGCATCTTACAGTAGATATCATTATCATTTATCATGGAGAACATTCTGTTATGCCACTTTCGGGCCACCTGCAACCGCCATACTATCTCAGTTTCGGTGATATTCAATGCTGTGATTATCTCATGCACCCCCGATGCAGCCACCTGGAGATTCCCCCTGTCAAAACTGTCCACTAACCCAATACAGGTAACCATCGGATTCTCTTTTGCAATCAGCCCGACTAGCTCAATCTGCGCCTCCATCTTTTCTCTGAAATCAGCAACAAGAAAATCAAGGCCCTCTTTGGAGAAGTGGTCTTTTATCGAATCCAAATCATTAAAGCCAATCACGTTGTAAACGGTATCATTATCGCTTGACAGCAATGATAACAGCAGGGAGTGTAACTGCCCGTCACTGCTTAAAACACCGACCTTGATTTCGTCTGTACCGATTTTTTCCGGCATATCTTTCCTTTCGAATAACTTGCACCCTTTGGCCAAACAGGTGAAAAGTTACGCCTCCACTCCGCGCTCACACTGCCGGAGCGGATCCCGCCGAGGGCCGTATCTCAGTATTCCAGAGATGTTCCAAACACCTGTCCCCCTCTGGTCTAGCCAACACAATAACTCCCTCTCTTATTCTAGTATGCCAGTGTACAATTTTCAAGTACAATCCGCAT
>SKJJ01000125.1 GCA_007115975.1 Chitinispirillum sp. | reverse complement strand
CACTGAGCATAAAGTGTATCATTTCCAGTACCTGCTGTAAACGCTGCTTGATCATCATAAGTATCGCCTTCGCCACCAATTGCTGTATTCCATCCGGTAAATGTGTGCCCTTCGAAGATAAAAGTATTTTCGATAAGGTTTACCGTATCACCGGTTGCAGGGGACAGGGGATCCATGGTTCCGGTTCCACCATTGGGTTCAAATATAATGGTATATAATTCAGCAGCAGGCTGCTCTCTGAGCAGTCGTACGGAAAGACCGTGCCCTTTAAACAGAGGTAGCCTGCGGAAATCTTCCCTGTATTCATATAGAATGCGGTGGTATGAGTCTGAAGTATTTGCCTCCGAGCTGCTCCACCAAAAGCTGCGCTGCCCAAGTAGAGAATAGTCACCGCTGTTTGAACGGTAACCTGCAGGCAAAGCCGAAAAGCCGCTTCTGTTATTATTTTCCTGATTATTACCAATAGTGCCTTCCAATGAATACGTATCCCACTCGCTTCCATTAGATGCAAGTGATTTTCCTATTTTATTTTCTTCTGTAGTCTTGTCCCAGTTGTAGCCATTTGCAATGAGAAATTTTTCAAGCACTGTCCAGTCTTCATCCGTAGGCACTCTCCACCCTTCAGGAGCTATATTTTTTGAATTGGAAGGGTCCACAACCCACCAGTTATATAGTGCACCATACTTGTTACGCAATGGTGCCTCTGATGAGTCGCTGTACCAGCAGTAAGCGGGTGTTGACAAGGAAAACCAGTCACTGCCGCTTTCAACATGAGGTATAGGCGTTCCATCTCTATATTTCGTAGTACGGAGATTCTCAACGGTCCACACCTGAGTGCCGATGTTAACTGTCGTGTAGGTGTTTCCGTCGGGGTCGGTAAGGCTGTTTTCTGTTTCAGTCCACTCTCCACGGCCAGTAACTTCCTCTCTCCACTGTGCATACAGTGTCATATCACCCGTAACAACACTGCTATCAAAATCCCACAACACTCCACCGACCGTATCGCTGTACCAGCCCTCAAATGAGTAGTTTTCACGTTCGGGGGTTGGGGGTGTGGTAGCCAGGAGACCATCGGCCACCTTTTGAATAGGGATCTCATCTTCTCCCCGGGAGTCAAAAGAGACAACGAATGTATCGACCTCAACGGTAAGAGATATCGTTACACTTGTATCTGTGCCCCGGCTGTTACTTACAATCCCAAAAACCTGCGCTCTATCGTACTCCCTGGGAACAGAATCAATCATAAGAGTGGTACTGTCTGCATCTGAGCCGCTTTGTTGCAATAGGACAGTGCCCTCTCCCTCTGGCATTTTCAGGTACCAACTGTAGAGCAATGGTACCGTTCCCTGCGACACATTTAGTGCTAAGCGAAGGCTTTCACCCATGGGTACAGTGACTTGGGTCTGTTTCAGTGTATTGAAAAGCGGTGGTACAGCGCGGTCTTCAAGACTGATGGTAATGTATGCAGTCCCCGATCCGCGAATGGTTCCATCAGTCCTTGAAGCGACAAGCATACGGCAGGAGACCATATAGTCCCCCTCTGTTTCCCAGTCATCCAGTCTGGAGATAACCAGACGGTCGGTTGCTGTAGTGGTGTCGGTCTCCCCGTCCCCGGTAAGGTCCCACTCATAGCGAAATGCTAAATAGTCATCTCCTCTTGTAAGTCGTACCGGCGCGACCACTTCAATTACCATATCACCTTTGAGTTCGCTCTGATACCGTGCTGCGCTGATGGAAAAAATGCCCGATGTATCAGTTCCTGCCGATTGAAGTTTAACGGTACCCAGGTCCAGATGCCACTTTTCGAAGACTCTCAGTCCGCCAAGCACAGCCACAAGAGTGTCCTCTGTATCAAAGTCAGCTTTCTTCACGGTAACGCTTACGACATCGTGACTTGGGACATTTTTTATGCTGAAATAGCCGGTGTCATCGCTGCTTGCACTATAGAGACCGCCAAACAGTGTGATTTCAGCTTTAGAAACCCTTATCAATGTATCACCTTCCGGACAGTCTGCCACCACGGTTCCAAATACCTCACCGCCTGCACCCTGTAACTGTATATCAATATCTGTATAGGTTGAATCATTGACAATTTCCTTATCGGTAAAACCAAAGCCATAACCATCGTGAAGCGAAACAAGGCGCAGCTTGCCTGGCTGAAGTCTGGGAATCTCATATCGGCCCATTATTGCAACCACAGCCGGAGCAGATTGCCCTTCAACAGCAACACCGGTCAGTCCATCTATGGGATTCCCCATTTGATCAAGAACCCGTCCTCTAACCTCGCTGAATCGGTACTGAAGACCTACGGTATCAATTTTTTTATTATCACTGAGACCAGCCTTGACGTTTATACTGGTATCCAGATAGTCATCCCTGAAAAAGACAACCTCATTTTCACCGGCTCTGATACCCGTGAGCCTGTATTGACCGCTGCGGTTGGTAGTAACGGAAACACCATCACTGTAGGATGCAACCACTACACCGCTTAAGGGATCGCCTCTTCGGTCAACCACCACCCCTTCAATAACACTCCGGTAACGATCTACAGAATCATCAGGAATTACCGGATTTTCCTTTGTACAGGAAAATAAGAAAGTAACTACCAGCACCGCCGACATAATAATTGCTGCCGTAACATCTTTTCTCACAATAGTCTCTCCTTTACTGCCGTTGTACTGAGATTCAGAAGTTAACCTTAAGACCCAGCTGCATGTTTACTTCCCGTCCGGGAAGTGCCGTGAAGTACAATGTTCTTGCTGATTTGGAGTTACTCACTCCAAGAATCGCAGCATCCACAATATTAATAACCCATAGACCGGCAGTGCCGATTATAGCAAGATTTGTTCGGTCTGCAGCCCTGTCTCTTTCGTTTACAGCAGTGCCAAAGAGCCGTTTGAGCCTTCGCTGGTACTCTTCAGGATCTTCCCCTGATTGCGGATTGAAAGAGTTCTTCTCCAGACGGTCAAGCTCAGACTGTTTCTCACGATAATCAAGAGCCGACCAGGTAAGGGCCCCTATTGCTCCGGCTGCAGATACGGTATAAACAGCGCCCCGTATGCGGTGCCCGCCGTAGTTTTGCCCCCAGCCGGGGATAAGAGTACTTCTGAAAACGGTCGAAGCGGGACTCATCTGCTCTCGGAGCAGCTCTCTGCTGAGCGCATCTATCTGACGTGTGCGCATATAGCCGGCTGAAGCGGTAACCAGTTCACCGCTCTGGGTCTCAATAACCCTGATTGTCACAAGGCGCCTTCCCCCATCCTCGGCTACCGTTCCCATAACAAGGTACCTTGCGGCAAGTACCTTACCAGCCTCAAGCGCCTTGTCTTCGGGGACAATGCCACTTTGCGACAGAGCAACTTCCTCCATCATTTTCCCGAAATTACTCCGCTCAACCACCGACAGTCCCGGCACCAGCGAAAGGCGGTAGACCGTATACTCCGAAAGTGCAACTGCCGCAGAGCTGTCCAGTTCGCCGGAAACAGTAAAGGGCAAAACAGCCAGGACCATGGGAGAGGATTCATCAGGAGCAAGTCCCTTCACCAGCGCATCGACAATTTTTTCTTCACTGTCATTATCCCCTGCCTCATCAACCGCTGCGGCAATACGCTTTGCCGCCAGTGCGTTAATACTGTCCTCTACATGCCTGGCCCTTGCCAGTGACACGGAGTCCTCATAGGCACTTACCGAATCCTTCCATGCCTGAGATCTCGTAAAAGTCAAATAGAGATGCAGCGTATCGCCGGCAGTAACAGTGACCTTCTGCTCAACGGGATCATACCCCTGAGCCTCTGCCTGCAACGGATATATCCCTTCGGTAATTTTATCTATTGTAAGCGGAGTTATTCCTGCAAGCGTGTTCTCAAAAAATATGGCGGCCTCCACATCATTGCTTTCAATTCGCAGGGAGCCAGTTGAGGGAGCGGAGAAGAGCTCCTCCCACTCATCACTCTCATTCATTGGCCAGTGTGAGAGGGCGAGATCAAGCTCCGTTCCATCAAAGAGCCGAACAGAGGAAAATACCTCCTTGTTTGTTTTTCGGGTGATGAACTCCCCGTCTGCTGCGGGGGTGCGCAGTGTGATGGTATCATCTCTCATCTGGACAAACAGCGCTTGTCGGACTCTGCCATCAGTGGTGGTAAAAGAGGAGAGAGAATCGGTTTCTGCAAAACAGGCAGGGATAAGCAGAACAGTTATTAACAGGCTTTTTTGGATGAAAGGTATCATTTTTTTCCTCTGCTATATAAAATTTTTGCATGCGGACAGGTAGCCGCTCTGTTTGACCGTTTTAATCTGGTACAACCTGTAGGGATTAATTGCACTAATTAGTACGAGATAATATAAATAACTGTCTTTTTTACATGCTACTGTATAGTTTTTTTGTAAACATTTGTTTGAAGGTTTTTTTTTACGGTTACAAGTGAAAAATCTCATTAAAGGACTAGGTGGCTTCGGGTTGCACCACCTCCGCATCCCCGACTTCTAATTTTTTTTCCATTCTCCCTCTAGGTTTGGAGTTTGGAGTATGAAGGAATTAAGAATTTGTACTGCCGGGAGGTCTCCCCTTTGTGGCTTTAGTTCGGCTACATTGTGAGTTTTCGTTTGGGGGGGACCACCAGCGCCATTGCCGGTTAGGAAAGGGATGTTAGATTTGGCTGTGTACCGTTACTCTTTTTCAAAGATTTTCAGATAAATGAAAAAAACAGTGCCAACAAAAAATACTACTGAGCAAGACGCGCCAAGGGGGACGGAATGTGGACAATTCCGATTGTCCAGTGCCCTCAAAAAGCGGAGTCCGCGCAGCGCTATAAACGTGGCACCGAGTGAAGCGAGCATGAAGGAGAACCGGTGCCGTGGTTGGTGAGCATGGTCGAACCACGGCAGGCACCCAGAATAAAAAAACCCAAAAAAAATTATAAGAATTTGTACTGCCGGGAGGTCTCCCCCTTGTGGCTTTGGTTCGGCTACATTGTGTGTTTTCGTTCGGGGGGACCACCAGCGGTATTGCCGGGTTAGGAGAGGAATTAGATGTTGATTCCAGTTTTTTGTAAGGGATTTGCAGAAAAAATCAAAACCAGTACCCACAACAACTACTACTGAGCAAAACGCGCCAGGGGGAACGAAATGTGGACAATTCCGATTGTCCAGTGCCCTCAAAAAGCGAAGTCCTCGCAGCGCTATAAACGTGGCACCGAGTGAAGCGAGCAT
>SKJJ01000123.1 GCA_007115975.1 Chitinispirillum sp. | reverse complement strand
AGAACTTTTGATTCCAACCGATCCATTGCTCTTGAGAGCGTGTCGATTCGCTCTGAGGCAGAAAGCTCTCCGGCAAAACCAGAGGAGAACACCCCTGCTCCCAGGGCAATAGCAACAGCCACCACGCCTGTTAAGCGATAAAACTTTTTAATCAAACGGACCTCCATATTTTAAAACCGTTCATGATACTGTGGTTAACTCGTGTCGCTTCTGTTTTACACAAGAAAAGTAGTTGTAGTTCTGTCTGACCCTCCTCTCTTAAAAATTTAAACGTGTAACAAATGGTCTTATACTATCCCAAATATGCAAGGTTCTTCAAGAAGTTCAGAAATGTATGAGAGAGACACGCCTTTTTAGTACAATGATAAAATCACACCAAAATAACTGCTATGTAATATAATTATCGCATTCTCCCTTTTGCTCTTTTTTTGGGTATTCAATTCGTGCAATCGTCTGTTGGCTACCAATCTCACCCGACTCACCCCAACAACTGATCTTTTTGCCGTGTCGCTTAAAATATAGCGCTGTTTTTTGATTAAAAAACTAAAGGGTCTCAGTTGTTGTCTCTTTGTAATTCCAGTACTTTCTGTTGCCAAATAGACGGCAAGAAAAGTCAACTGTTTTCAACTGCAGGTTTTTGGTCACTACCCCAGCCCTTTGAAGTGAGTCTCTTTGAGTGAAAAAGATAACCGATTCTGGCGCTATTTCCGACTTAAGTGTGCAAAGGCAGAAAAAAAGAGGGTGGGCATTGGATCTATACCAAAGCCAATTCGGGGCAACCTCCCGGCAGTACAGAAACCCCATACTTCCTCTTTGTTGAGCGGGGGAGGTGATAATAAAATGCAGTGGGAACGGAGGTGGCAAGACAAGGATTTAAACACCGATTGGGTACAACTGCTTCAGCGAATAGGTCTGTGAACAGCAGCGGTAGCGAATCTGACAGGAATTGGTGTTGCAACCCTGTAAAGTGTTTTGTATTTTACTCTTACAAACCTCTGATTTTATTTTGCGAGCTGATTTGTTTAGAGGGCTCTTTCATGATTGGAAAAAAATAGATGGAATCATCTGAAAAACTTTACGGTCGGGGCCCTCAGGAAGTTCTCGCGCACATAATGAATTCTGTTATTGAAATTGCTGAAACCAGTGATCTAAAAAAGCTTCTGTATCTCTTTTCTGACATGGCTCACAAATTGGTTCCTGCAGACAGATGCACGGTGTGGGTTTATGACTCGCAAAGGCAGGTGTTGTGCAGTGAAGTTGCTGATGGGGTTGAAAAAATCGAAACCCCTTCATCACGGGGTATCTCCAGTCATGCTTTTAATTTTGGCACACCGGTTATTGTCAATGACCCGTATAATGATAAGCGTTTTAATCCCCTGACAGATCAGCAGACTGGCTATAAAACCAGAAATATCCTTGCCATACCCTTGAAAAATGCAAGCGGAGAAGCTGTCGGGGTTTTTCAGGCACTCAACAAGCAGGGGGGTGAGAATTTCACTGAAAATGACCTCAATATGCTCTTGTTGGTTACGGTCTATCTTGCACGTGAAATTGATGCAGCGCTATTGCGTGAGGAGATAGAGTCAACTCAGCGGGAGATTATCTATACCCTGGCCGAAACCGGAGAAATGCGCTCAAAAGAGACCGGTAACCATGTGAAAAGGGTCGCCGAATACTGCAGTTTCATTGCAAAAGAGGTCGGGCTTTCTGAAAAACAACAAAATATCATAAAAGTATCTTCACCACTCCACGATATCGGAAAAGTTGCGATCCCGGATGCAGTTCTTTTAAAACCGGGAAAATTTGATTCCCATGAACGAAAGGTGATGGAAACCCATGCTGTTTTGGGCTACGATATGCTCAAACACTCCAGGCGGGTAATATTAAATGCTGCCGCAACCATTGCCCTTGGACACCATGAAAAATGGGATGGTACAGGGTACCCAAAGGCTCTAAAAGGTGAACAGATTCACCTCTATAGCAGGATAACTGCTGTCGCCGATGTGTTTGATGCACTTGTATCTGACCGATGTTACAAAAAGGCCTGGCCATTTGAAAAAATAGTAGGGCTGTTTAAAGAGGAGAGTGGAAAACATTTTGATCCAACCCTGGCTGCAGTTTTTCTCGATAATAAAGATCAGTTCAAGGCTATAAGAGAAAAATATAGCGATGAGCTATGAGGGTGACGAGTGCCGGGGTAATAAAAGAGAAAGATGTGAATTCCCATCGGCGTCGCGGTCGGCCTCGGAATCGGAATCGATTACTCCCAAAGATACGATTTTCTAACTACTATCCATAGTTAAACCAGAATCGCCCATGAATTAACTTAACGCGCATGCCCCATAGGCTGTTAGCCCTCTTTGGGGCCTTTGGGGGATTTAGGAGCTTCAAGTGGGGCAAAAACGGCCGCCCCTCAAGCCTTAAATTAATAACAATGGGGGCATGCCCATAGGTGTTTACAGGGCTGAGTCAGTACGATTCAAAACTGTAACCCTTATCTTCTTCAGAAACTTTCCTCAGTGGTGTTGTCCAGAGGTACACCTTGCTCGTACCACCATCTTCCCGAAATACGGTGGCAATGACATCGGGCTCAAATCCTTTCATGTCAAAAGCGTGAGAGACGATCCTGGAGCCAGGTTTCATCTGCTTGATTTGAGGCAAAAGCTTTACATTGAGGTGCGGCAGAAGGTAAAGGGTTATTACTGAAGCCTCACTTAAATCCAACTCAAAAATATCCTTTTCTTTTATGGTCACAAGATCTTCAACTCCAGCCTTTTGTACCGTTCTTACAGACTTGTCAACCATTTCTGGGTCAATGTCAAATCCTATGGCTCTGGACCCGGCCTTTTGGGCGGCTGCAACCACAATCCTTCCATCTCCGCATCCCAGATCATACACCAGATCATCTTCCTGCACATCAGCCAATCGGAGCATAACTTCTACGACTTCATCGGGAGTGGGTACAAAGTGTACATCTGGTTCACGAACCTCGGCACCCTGGTTTTTTTGAGCCTCCTCAGAACTACAGCACAAAGCAAGAAAACTGGTAGCCAAAACTAGATACAGTACAACTTTTTTGTGAGCCATTGTATCGTTCACCTTTTTGAATGCGGTTAAAAAATCAGCCAGTGTTTAAAATAATCGGTGCTGTAGTGAAAAGAAATGCTCCAAAGGGCTCCTTGCACTATAGAGGTGCTGCTATGCTCCTGCACGCTCTGTTTTGAGTCTCAGAATTGCATCTTCCCCTCTTCTTATGAAATCCATTAACTCCACCCCCGAAACAGCTTTCTCGCCATCACTGTCCAGAAAGCCATTGTAGTTCTCCTTGTGATGCTCCTGGTGGGCTGCGATTATAGCAGCTCCTTCATGTGCTGCGTCTTTAAGCTCACGGTCAAAGGGGAGGCTGTCTCGTGCTGATGGCAACAGTGGCACAATTTCCGGTTGGTTGTGCTCTGTTCCGAAAGTGACACAAAACCCGTTTTCCCTGAAGTATGCGGTACTTTTTTTTAGGTACTCCAGGCTGCAACGGGTAGAGATAAACTCCACTGCATATATGCCCATTGTTGTGAGCTTTTCAGCCAATGACTCCAAGTGTGACTCATTTTCGGTGAACTCCTTTACCGTATCACCAAGAAGCGGATAGCACGGTATCCCCCCCGACTGCAAGATTATCTCCTTTGCCTCAGTGAAGCTGATTGCAGTGTGGTTGGAGTGTTTCACAAATCCGGGTTTTCCGTACTTGAATAGTTGAAAAAGGATCTGATCCTGCATCTCGTTTTGGTCCGCCACATCGGCTGCAACGGTGTCTGTGTTGAAGAGTCGTCTAAAGATCACATCTAAAGAGGCCGCTTGTTGGTCGAGCTTTGAGATTTTGTCATAGATCGCTTTTGCAAGGTGGCGCTCTCTGAGTGTGCCTTTTGAATATTCCGAACGGATCTCATTGTAGTCAAGAGTTATTTCAGGAACGACAGCTTTAAAATAGTGATTTAGCCTGGCGATGATTTTCCAGATATGATCCTGGGAGCCCTTCCATAATGCGTTCATCCTCTTTTGTGAATCGCCAGATAAGCTGTTCGGGTAGCCTACACCTTTACCGCAGAGGTAGATCACTCCCGGATCAACAGGATCATTCCACCGGCATTTGTCCTCCTGGTCGCTGATACAACGAAATTCAACATTGAAAAGGGGGTAAATTTTTTTGCTCAGGCAGGCTGCTGCAAATTCTTCATGGCCACTAAAAGTATTGAAATCATTTATGCCAAGGATATCAATTCGTTCTGTTGATGCAGCTTCTGCCATCTGGTCTATGGTATCAAATGAACTATAGGAGTAAGGGGAGTGGACGTGTGTATTAGCCCTGAATGTGTGTTTATTGCCTTTTGACAAACTGTGATGTCCTTGTTCAGTGTGTTGCGTTTTTTGCAGGTTATATATATTATCCCTTATAGAAGAAAATAATAAATTCATTTAAACGCAATGGGTGTTTGGTAAAATTTTAAAGATCGAAAAATAATACTTGACATCATTCCGGCGTTCCACCATTTTTAATAAAGATGGTTAGAACTATCCCAGCATTTCTGTCAGACCTCGCATTTGTTTCATTTTTTACTATTTAATCTTGAGTAAACTGTATTTATGCATTGAAGTTTTTTATAGCACGTGATATTTTACCTTTTTAAGCATTTAGTCTTCATGAAAACACGAGCAGTAATTCTTCTCAAGCCATACAGTAGATACGCATAGTTTTTCAGAGGTCTACCAGGTTGGGATAAAGTCCCCGTAAATGAAAACCACAAAAGAATAACTAATTTGATACCAGTATTAACCCCCAATTTTAACCTGAGGTGTATTAATGAATGTCGCTGAGTTAAAGAGCATGTCAATGACGGAGCTTGGTAATGTGGCTGAAAGTCACAAAGTTGGTGAACATCGCAACCTTCGTCGCCAGGAATTAATCTTTAAAATCCTACAGGCTCAGGCTGCACAGAACGGCCAGATGTTTGCCGAGGGTGTGCTTGAAATCATGCCCGATGGATTCGGCTTTTTACGATCTCCCACCAACTCCTATCTCAGCGGTCCCGATGATATTTATGTATCTCCTTCACAGATAAAACGCTTCTACCTTAAAACCGGTGATGCTGTCTCCGGTCAGGTCAGGCCGCCCAAAGATTCTGAGCGCTACTTTGCTCTTCTGAGAGTTGAGATGGTGAATTATGAGGATCCCGAAGAGTGTAAAAAGAAAATTAATTTTGATGACCTTACCCCACTCTTCCCTGAAGAACGCTTCAATCTCGAACACAATGTAAAAGACCCTGCAACCCGCATAATGAACCTTCTTACTCCGATTGGAAAAGGACAGCGGGGATTGATTGTTGCTCCTCCCAGAACAGGAAAAACTGTTCTGCTCAAAAGTATCGCTAATGCTATCATTCATAGTCATCCTGAAGCATTTCTCATTGTGTTGCTTATTGATGAGCGGCCGGAAGAAGTGACTGATATGCAGCGCTCCGTTAAGGCTGAGGTTATCAGTTCGACCTTTGATGAACCCGCTGACCGCCATGTGGTTGTTGCAGAAATGGCTATTGAAAGGGCAAAACGTCTGGTTGAACATAACCGCGATGTCGTTATTCTCCTCGACAGTATTACCCGTCTTGCAAGGGCCCACAACACCGTGGCCCCACATTCCGGACGAATACTTTCCGGTGGTGTCGATTCCCAGGCTCTCTACAAACCAAAGCGCTTCTTTGGTGCTGCAAGGAATATCGACAAAGGTGGAAGCCTGACAATTATTGCCACTGCACTGATTGAAACAGGAAGCCGCATGGATGAGGTGATCTTTGAGGAGTTTAAGGGTACCGGAAATATGGAACTCGTGCTTGATAGAAAAATCGCCGACCGACGTATCTATCCTGCTATTGATCTTATGAAAAGTGGCACCAGAAAGGAAGAGTTGCTCCTTTCCAAGGAAGAGCTTAACAGAATGTGGATCCTCAGAAAATTCCTTGCCACAATGTCTCCTGTCGAAATGATGGAGTTTCTGATCGATAAGATGGCAGGTACAAAAAACAATAAGGAATTTCTTGATGTCATGAAGAGCTGATTTCTATTTAGCCCAAACACTGAGGTACTCTTATGAAAATAGCCGTATTAGGCACGGGGAATATGGGGAGAGCAATAATTGATGGCCTTCTCAGAAAGTATGAAAATACGGTTACTATTACCGCCTATGATCTGCGCCCTGCTGCACTCCATAATCTGGACAAAAGGGTGGATGTGGCTGAGCCTCAACAGTGGGTACAAATGGATGCCATTATTGTGTCTGTTAAGCCCTCTGATATTTTTGATGCTTTGCTTGCCCTGAAACCTCTGTTTGAAAAAAGTGATTTCAACCCTCTTGTAATATCGATTGCTGCAGGGATTAGTATCGGTACCATACAACAACAGTTCTCCTCAGTTGTCAGGGTTTGCAGAGTTATGCCCAATACACCGGCAATGATAGGTGAGGGGATGAGTGCTTGTGCGCTGGCTCAAAACTGTAACGAAAACGATCATACACTCTGTAAAAACATTTTCGGCGCATGTGGAAAGGTCTTTGTGGTTCCGGAAAACCTCATAAACGGTGTTACCGGACTTTCGGGCAGCGGACCTGCATATGTCTACTTTTTCATTGAGGCGCTTGCAGAGGGTGGTGTTGCTGCAGGTTTATCACACGATGCAGCTATGAAAAGTGCTGTTCAGACGGTGATCGGTGCTGCTAGAATGGTTGAAGCAACAAAAGAGGATCCCTCTGTTTTGATATCAAAAGTTATGTCACCGGGAGGCACTACTGAGAGAGGAATGGCTGTTTTAGAGCAAAAAGGGTTCAAGGAAATTGTAAGATCCGCTGTTGATGCAGCAGTGAGAAGGGCCCAGGAGTTGAGTGCCAGGGGATAGTTCGGTTATTCGCCTTGGCGTTGCTGATCAATCCCCATCATCTTATCATTTACCCTTTTGCGCAACTCCTTTGATGCTTCAAAGGTTGGTTTGAATCCTTGCTCCACCTGTATGGATTCGTTTGTTCGCGGATTGCGTGCTGTACGGGCATTTTTCTTTTTTACCTTGAATCTGCCAAAACCCCGTATCTCAATATTATTTCCACTCTGAAGTGTATCTGCAAGTGACTCCAGAAAGCTTTCCAAAACGATTTTTGTGTCAACCTGTGTCAACCCCGTGCGATCTGAAATGCGCTCAACAAGATCCTTTTTTGTTACATTACTCAAAGAAATTCCTCCGCGATACAGTTTTTCTTCTGTCTGTTATCTAATTAGAATACTACTATTGCACCCTCAAAATCAAGTCTATTCTTATATAACCCTTTAATGTTGCGAAACTTAGAGTGTCTGGCACCGCTTGTTTTAATATGATGAGAGAAATCGGATCTTCTGATTTGCTATTGAGTTAAGTGGCTCAATGCCCCTGATCTCCTGGTATGTTTTCACTGCTTTGGGGAGGTCGCCGAGTTGTTCGTACGCTGCTGCAAGTTGTAGAAGCCTTCGTACATTGGTCCTGTCACTGTGCAAGGAGTTTTCAAAATACCGGATCGCCTCTTTTACCATTCTGTTACTCATGCAGATTATTCCGGCCTTGAAGTTGGCGTCCGGATGAAGTGGATTCTTCTCGAGAGTTTTTTTGTAATGGTACAGGGCATTGTGTTTGTCATCATGAAGATTGTAATAGAGTTCCCCAAGATTATAACGGGTGTTAAAATCATCAGGATTTATGGCAAGAGCTGTCTGATATGATTTTTTCGCACGATCTGCATCTTTTAAATAATAATAGATAGTACCCAGTCTGGCATGGCTTCTTGAGTGCAGCGGGTCAAGATTAAGAGCTTGTAAAAACAGTCTGCGCCCCTTAAAGTACTCACCCGTAAGGGAGTAGTAACGCCCAAGTTGATACCACCCTTCCACGTACCCGGGATCAGCTTCTATGCTGGCGTTAAGATATTCAACCGCCTTTGGTGATGGCAGTTGAATCGAAGCTTCTATTTGGCCAAGAAAACAGAGTGCTTCTGCTGAGTTGGGGTACATTTCAAGGCATCGGTTGAGTGCCTCAAGGCTCTGCTGGTGATTACCCATGTAGAAGAGTGCTATTCCTTTTCGTGCCATAAGGTAGGGGGAAAGGGAGTCGCTTGGATTCTCCAAAAGAAGAGATTCGATTGTGGAGAGCGCTCTTTGGAAAAAACCGGCATTTAAAAGTGCCTCTGAGAGCTTGCTCCTGATGGTTCTGTCTCTGCTGTTTACTACCAGTGCCCTTTGGAGGTGCGGGATTGCCTGTTCGTGCCGACTGCTGCTCATCTGGCGTTTAGCGACAAACAGATGTGCCTCTACATCAAGGTGGTTCACTTCACTTTGTTGCTGAAGTCCAGGGCGGGAAATCGTTGTGCCTTTGCCCGTTCTGTTCAGAAGGGTTGCACTTACCCAAAAGGCCGCTACCAGAATACAGCAGGCGCCAAAGGAGTAGGTGCCTATTTTTATCAACAGAGACTGTTCCTTCTCAGAAAGCCCTGCTTTTGAGAGTAGTTTGATTTCCCTGGGCATAATGCAGAAAGTCCGTTTTTGAATGTTAGGTTGTTTTCTATCAATTATACAATATAAAACTTCTTAGCCATACAAAAAAAAACTTGACTGCAAAAAAATTATAATCTAGATTATCTACATTGTTAGCACTCAGTTTTGGTGAGTGCTAACAATGTGAAGCCAGTTCAATTTTATAACTTATTTGAAGGGAGAAGTGTTATGAACGTTAAGCCTTTGGCAGACAGGGTAATTGTTCGGCCGGTTGGTGCTGAGGAAAAAACCGCTGGTGGTATTATCATTCCCGATAACGCAAAGGAAAAACCCCAAAAGGGTGAAGTCGTTGCTGTTGGTCCCGGGAAAATCGCCGATAGCGGACAGAAAATCGAAATGTCACTCAAAGAGGGCCAGACGGTACTCTATGGGAAATACTCCGGTACAGAGGTGATTATCGACAATGAAGAGCTTCTGATTATGCGGGAAAGTGACGTTCTTGCTGTTCTTTGATTAGGTATATAGCAAATTTATCATCTTTAAACAGGAGTATTGTATTATGGCTGGAAAGCAAATCGCATTTGATGTTATTGCCCGGGAGAAGCTTCTCAAGGGTGTGGATACACTTGCCAATGCCGTTCGCGTTACATTAGGCCCAAGAGGTCGCAATGTGGTATTGGATAAGAGTTTCGGTTCACCTACCATCACAAAAGATGGTGTAACGGTGGCAAAAGAGATCGAGCTTGAGGATAAGTTTGAAAACATGGGTGCTCAGATGGTCAAAGAGGTTGCTTCGAAAACCAGTGATGTTGCCGGTGATGGAACCACAACCGCTACCGTTCTTGCACAGATTATTGCACGTCTTGGTGTTAAAAATGTAACTGCCGGTGCCAACTCTATGGCTCTGAAGCGTGGAGTGGATAAAGCGGTAAAAGTTGTTGTTGAAAATCTGCAGAAAGAGTCTAAACCAATTGCAGGGAAAAAAGAGATTGCCCAGGTTGGTGCTATCTCTGCAAATAACGATCCGGAAATTGGTGATCTTATTGCCGATGCAATGGAAAAAGTGGGAAAAGATGGCGTTATCACTGTAGAAGAGGCAAAGGGTATCGAGACTAACCTGGAAGTTGTTGAGGGGATGCAGTTTGATCGTGGATACCTCTCACCCTATTTTACAACAAATCCTGAAACAATGGAATGTGTCCTTGATGAGCCGATGATTCTTATCTATGATAAGAAAATCAGCACAATGAAGGATCTTCTGCCTGTTTTGGAAAAAGTTGCACAGATGGGCAAGCAACTCTTAATCATTGCTGAGGATGTCGAGGGCGAAGCGCTGGCCACTCTGGTTGTCAATAAGCTTCGTGGCACGCTTAAAATAGCAGCCGTAAAGGCTCCCGGGTTTGGTGACCGTCGCAAGGCAATGCTTGAGGATATCGCTGTTCTTACCGGTGGCATGCTGATCTCTGAAGAGGCTGGTTTTAAACTTGAAAACACAACTGTGGACTCTCTTGGCAGTGCAAAACGGGTAAGTATCGATAAAGAAAACACTACCATCATTGAGGGTGCAGGAAAATCTGAGGATATCAAGGGTCGTGTTAAAATTATCAGAAAACAGATTGAAGAGAGCACTTCTGACTACGATGTTGAAAAACTGCAGGAACGTCTGGCAAAACTTGCTGGTGGTGTTGCAGTTATCAATATCGGTGCCTCCACAGAAACGGAGATGAAAGAGAAAAAGGCTCGCGTTGAAGATGCGCTGCATGCAACCCGTGCTGCTGTTGAAGAGGGTATTGTTGCCGGAGGTGGTGTTGCTTTGGTACGTGCTGCTTCTGCTTTGGATAGCCTGAAACTTGAGGACAGCGATGAGGCATTGGGGGTTGAAATAATCCGCCGTGCTTGTGAAGAGCCTCTGCGTATGATCGTATCCAATAGCGGGATGGAATCTTCTGTTGTGTGCAATGAAGTTAAAAACGGAAAAGGTAGTTTTGGATTCAACGCATACAAAAATGAGTACGAAGATATGATTGATGCAGGAGTTATCGATCCTACAAAAGTGACACGTACAGCTCTTGAAAATGCTGCCAGCATCTCTGGTCTTCTGCTTACTACTGAGTGTATCATCTCAGATAAGCCAAAAGATGAGGGTGAAGGTGGCGCTCCTGATATGGGTGGCATGGGCGGTATGGGTGGAATGGGTGGTATGGGCGGAATGGGTGGCATGATGTAATATTTGTGCGCCTGTTGCGTATTACCCTATTCATGATTTTTTTGTAACAAATGCCGCGGGATTTTCTAATCCTGCGGCTTAAACCAATTTAGATTTTGGGGCCATGGAAACCGAAAAACTTACCGATCGAGAGCAAAAGGTTTTG
This sequence comes from Chitinispirillum sp., assembly GCA_007115975.1. GTDB lineage: Bacteria > Fibrobacterota > Chitinivibrionia > Chitinivibrionales > Chitinispirillaceae > Chitinispirillum. Next base: position 33,654 of record SKJJ01000123.1, on the reverse strand, counting down.
GAAGCTGTAGTGAGGAATTTTATTCTCCGCGCAGCTCCGACAAGCTCCAGGTTTCTCTCAAAAATGGGTGACTTTGACCTCAGTGCTGCATCATTGAGAAATATTATGGGGGATCTTGAGGAGCAGGGGTTGATCAGTCAGCCGCACACCTCTGCAGGAAGAATTCCCACCGATAAAGGGTATCGATACTACGTTGACAAGATGATGGGTGAAATTGATCTGCCAGAAAAAGTAAAGGATACCATTAAAAATTCCATTGTTACCATCGATTCTTCTGACCTTCATCTTTTAATGGAAGCGGCCTCAAGGGCATTGAGTAAAGCAACCAATCAACTGGGCATCATTTTGGCACCTAAACTCAGAAACGGAATTTTTCGCTCCATTCATGTATTTCCGGTTAGCAGTGAGCGCTATCTTATGAATGTAGCAATCGATTCTGGTTTTGTTAAAACAATGATTGTTGAAATGCACACTGATCTGCCTCAGGAGAGACTCGAGAGTGCCTGCAGGATTATCAGTGCAAAGTTCTCCGGCAAAGCGCTCTGTGAGATGGCTGAAAGTGATATCTACTTCTCATCCGATATCTCTGATCTTGAATTGGGGGTGATAAAGCTGCTTGTCCCCACTTTGAAAAAAATCCTAAGGGAAAACGTCGATGAAGAAGTGTTTTCTGATGGGCAGACAAATGTTATATTGCAACCGGAGTTTTCAAGCAGGGAAGAGATAAGTGCGGTGATTGAAATTTTGGAAGAGAAGCGGATGCTGATGCATCTTTTTGAGTCTTTGAACCAAAACGGCCACTCTGGGGTTGTAATATCCATCGGTGGTGAGAACAATCAGGATCAGCTTCAAAGTTTCAGTATTATAAAAACATCCTATCAGGTAGGAAGTATGGCTGGGAGCCTGGGGGTTATCGGACCAAAACGTATGCCTTATCCTCAGATGGTCTCTGCCGTTAGATATACTGCAAAATTACTTGGAGAGTTGTTTACTTGAGGTTGTGTGTTTAATAAACAATGTAAAAATTTAAAGTAAAGGGGTTTGATAATGAGTTCCAGCAAGCATAACTCAGCTAAAAAGAACAAACCGGATAAGCAATCCCTTGGAGAAGAAAAAGAGGTAAAACCAGATGGTGTGCGGAATCAGGAAAGTGGTACTGCACAAAAAGAGCCACTGCACGCAGAGGCACAGGAAGTCGTTGCCGATGAAGAGCAACAGCAGCTGCAACCTGAAGAAGTTGCTGAGGATTTTAAAGAGAAGTTTGAGGCTGTGAATGAAAAACATCTCAGGCTTATGGCTGAATTTGACAACTTCAGGAAAAGAACATCTCGCGATTATGAACGCCTCATAGAAGCTGCCAATGAGAAGCTGATGCTTGAACTTGTTGAGGTGAGAGAAAATTTTGACAGAGCTCTTAGAACTACTGAAAAAAATGAGGAGTGTAAGAGCTTTCATGAAGGAATGGAGCTTATATACGCAAAGTTCTCTGAGATTTTGGAAAAAAATGGACTGGAGCCATTTGCTGCTATAGGGGAGCAATTTGATCCCCAGATTCATGATGCCCTGATGAAAACCGAGCACCCAACCCTCCCAGAGGACCACATCGCTGAGGTGTTCGAAAAAGGGTACAGGCTTAAGAGTAGAGTGGTAAAACATGCACGGGTTATAGTATCAAGCGGTGTACCGCAAAATGAATCGGAATAGATAAAACTTAACATATCGGGTCTTTACAATGGCAAAAAAAGATTATTATGAAATTCTGGGAATCTCCAAAGGGGCAAGTGATGATGAGATAAAAAAAGCCTACAGAAAAGAGGCTGTGAAATATCATCCCGACAAAAACCCAGGAGATAAGAGTGCCGAGGAAAAATTTAAAAATGCAACTGAGGCTTACGAAATATTAAAAGATGCTCAGAAAAGGGCCCAATACGACCGCTACGGTCATGCTGCATTTGATGGTGGAGCAGCCGGAGGGTATGGGGGATTCGGTGGTGCTGCCGGTTTCGATATTTCTGATGCACTGCGCGCTTTTATGAATGATTTTGGTGGTGATTCCGTCTTTGGAGACCTGTTCGGTAGTGGTAGAGGACGCAGGGGCAGAGGGCCCGCAGGAGCTGCAAGGGGACAGGACCTTCAACTTAGGGTTGCACTGAGTCTCGAAGAGATTGCCACCGGAGTTAAAAAGACTTTCAAACTCAAGAGAAAAGACAAGTGCAACAGTTGCGGCGGCAGTGGCTCAAAAAGCGGTAAACGCAATGTTTGCTCAAATTGTAATGGCAGTGGAAGGGTTCGCCACATTGCCAACTCCTTTTTTGGCCAGGTAATACAGGAGAGTGTCTGTCCTACCTGTCATGGTGAAGGGTATGTGGTTGCTGATCCTTGTACTTCCTGTGGCGGAAGCGGACTGGAATCGGTGGAGACAACGGTAGATGTCGATATTCCTGCCGGTGTTGCTGAAGGTAACTATCTGAATGTGCCCGGGAAGGGTAATGCTGGCCAGGGGGGAGGATCTGCCGGAGATCTTATTGTTCTTATTCAGGAAAAATCACACGAATTCTTTAAACGTCATGGAGTAGATCTGGTATGTGAGATCAATATCAGCTTTTCTGAAGCAGCTCTTGGTACCTCAAAGACTATTCCTACTCTTGAGGGTAAAGTCAATCTGAAGGTGCCTGCTGGTACACAATCAGAAAAGATCTTCAGGCTCAGAGGCAAGGGCTTGCCCGTTGTGCACGGAAGAGAACGGGGGGATATTCTCGTACAGATCCATCTCCAGACACCGCAAAAACTCAACAGAGAAGCTAAAAACCTCTTTCAGCAGCTTGAAACCTTAGGTTTGTAAGTAAGTTTTTAATGATAAGTGCTGTTTTCTCTGCTCACAAAAAGATATTTTTTTTATCTTTTAGAGATCGTTTTTCCCCGAATGAGTGGTGCTTCGGGCCGGTTCGTACATCTTATATCTGCTCTTTTTAAAAGGAATCCCGATGGATGTTAATTGCACAGAAAAAATTGCTGTTCTTGACTTTGGTGGGCAGTATACCCACCTCATAGCAAACAGAATCAGACGAATGGGAGTGTATTCAGAAATCCTCAATAATAGTGTCTCTGCATCTGATCTCTCCGGGTTTAAGGGAATCATTCTCTCAGGAGGCCCACGCAGTGTAATGGAGCTTGACAGCCCTGCTTTGGACAATGAAATCATGCAGCTGAACATACCTGTTTTAGGCTTGTGTTACGGACATCAGCTTTTGGCAAAGATGTTTGGCGGTACGATTAGCAGAGGTGATGTAAGAGAGTATGGTCGTGCAATGATGAGTGTTACCAATGCAACTTCCATCCTCAAAGGTCTTGGCCCCAAAGAGCAGATATGGATGAGCCATGGTGATACTGTTGAAGTGCTTCCACCCGATTTTGATACTCTGGCATCAACAGAGGATTGTTGTTCTGCTGCTATCGGTAACCTTAAAAAGAAAATTTTTGGTTTGCAATTTCATCCCGAAGTTACACACACATCTAATGGAAACAAGGTGCTGAGTAATTTTATCGATATATGTGAATGCTCAAGAACGTGGAATCCAGCGCTCTACTTTGAACACATAAAAACCGAAATTAAAGATACGTGTGAAGGAAAAAAGGTGTTTCTCCTGGTTAGCGGAGGTGTTGATTCCACTGTTGCCTTTACTCTGCTTAATACTATCCTTGGTCCGGAGAGGGTAATGGGGCTGCACGTTGACCACGGTCTCATGCGTAAGGATGAGTCACTGGCTGTCATTGAATATATGCGTAATAACGGGTATGATAATCTTTTCATAGAAGATGCCTCAATGGAGTTTCTCTCTGCTCTTGAAGGGGTGGTGTGTCCCGAAGAGAAGCGCAATATTATCGGAAAATTGTTTATTTCTGTTAAAGAAAGTGCCTTTGAACGGTTAGGGCTCAATGCCCAGGAGTGGATCCTTGCTCAGGGCACGATCTATCCCGATACTATAGAGAGTGCGGGAACTGAACATGCCGACAAAATCAAAACCCATCATAACAGAGTGGATGTTATTCTTGAGCTCATAGAGAAGGGATTAGTGATTGAACCACTTGCTCAGCTCTATAAAGACGAGGTCAGAGCTCTGGGTGAGAGTCTTGGTATACCCCATCAACTTGTCTGGCGTCACCCTTTTCCCGGGCCCGGTTTGGCGGTGAGAGTATTGTGTTCGGATGGCTCGGATATAACGGTTGATCCCCAAGATGTTCGCAAACTTGAAAAGATTGTGGCCGGCTCAGGGTATACCTCCAGGATACTTGCTCTTAAAAGTGTCGGGGTACAGGGGGATGTAAGAACCTACGCTCATCCGGCACTGATATGTGGGGGGGAGGATGACTGGGACCTTTTAGAAGAGTTGTCTACAAAAATAACTAACTCTGTTTCGTCAATAAATCGGGTGGTGTATGGGCCTAAAACATCTCAGGATACTAAATTTACGTTGGTTGAAGCGCACATGACTCCGGAGCGTCTTGATAAACTTAGAGCAATTGATGCCGTGGTAAACGAGGTGATACAGCGTTCCGGTGAATACGACACTATCTGGCAGATGCCGGTGGTACTGCTGCCTCTGGTCAATGAACTTGGTGAGGAAACAGTGGTGTTGCGCCCCATCGTCTCGCAGGAGGCTATGACTGCCAGATTTACACCTCTCAAGCCAAGTTCTCTTGAGGCGATTGTAAATGCTGCCCGATCAATTGATGGTATAGGAGAGGTGTTGTTTGATGTAACGCATAAGCCGCCGGCAACTATTGAGTGGGAATAGTACAGGTCGTTTGGTCTTGTTAAAAGCCAGATTCTATCTCCATGGTATTCTGAAATTACATGGAGGGCAGAAGGATATCACGTGATGATGGCAACCACTAGTTTACCTGTAGTACAAGAGAGTATAGAACCTCCTCACTTAGCAATTGCCTGCTATTATGGCCAGACTTAGCCTGAGTTTCTGGTAAAAAGATTGAAAGATTCTTCATGTCTATTGGTTGTGAATTTGTGGGGCAGAAGAGCGACCTATGCTTTACTATATTCTGAACTAATCAGGCTATCTAATATTACACCCGTTCACTCCGGTGATAATCCTGTTTTGTTATAGCAAATAACCTCAGAGCAGCAACTATTCCAGTTGATGGTTCCCGCCCCCCGATATCGTTTCAAGAATCTAAAAATGCTCACTTATGTCAAAAAAGAATAGATATCATTTTCTTTTACCTACTTGTTACTCACCATTACAATGCCTCTCAGAAAAATAAAATCCATATCGAATAGCATAGAAAAAGCAGATAAGCAGATCGTATAATGATATAGCAGGGCAACATCCTGGGAGTTTCTTACACTGAGGGGATTTCAACCTGTGGACCTGTAATGACAAAAAAACATTTTGGTATGTGAGTTTTAATCATAATTGTTTTCCCTAATCAGCGAGCTGATTACAATGGAAAGAGGGGGTAAAGGATGAAAATGTTTTTATGGTTGTTGTTTTTGATCTCAGCGGTTGCAGGGTATAGTATATCATCGATAAAAATTAATTTCAATGGACTGGATAAAGCACACTCTGGCGATCACCACGGGGCTATAGAGGTTTACAGCAGGGCAATTGAGCTTAATCCCCAATATGCTGATGCATACATAAACAGAGGAGTAAGTAGAGCACGGTTAGGGGATCACAGGGGGGCTATACAGGATTACAACATAGCAATTGAGCTTCGTTCAGAAAATGCAGATGCATACTTTAACAGAGGGGTGAGCAAAAACCAACAGAGGGATTACAGAGCAGCCATACAGGACTTTAACAGCGCTATAGAACTTAAGCCTCAAGATGCAATGGCTTTTTTAAACAGAGGAACCAGCAAGAACGAACTGGGGGATTACCGGGGAGCCATACAGGATTTCAACAGGGCTATAGAGCTTGAACCTGAGTATGCCATAGCATTTTATAACAGAGGAGTGAGTAAAGCTCTGTTGGGAGATGAGCGGGGGGCTATACAGGACTACGACAAGGCTATTGCAATAGATCCCCGATATGCAGATGCATATATAAACAGGGGATTAAGCAAGTTGTCACTCGATAATTTGGACAGTGGTTGTCTGGATTTCAGTAAAGCAGGGGAGTTAGGGGATGATGAGGCATATGAAATCATTGGAATATATTGCAGGTAGAAGGATTTTTTTGACCTGTGTGGATCTTTATGTAACCTCTCTGTGTGTAATAGTAACTTCGCTTACCAGACACTTTGTTCCAGGCGTTTTCGATAATAGTGATTTGAATTAATTCAGAACTCTGCCCCAAGGGAAAAGTAGTTTACAGCGGGTCCGGTGATCTTTTTCCAGTCTGTGGGCCAGCCTCGGTCGTATCGTAAAACAAACATTCCCAGATTTGCTCGCATTCCCATGCCAACTCCGCCATAGATCTTTGGAGGAAGGGGCCAAAACGCTTTTTGCTCTTCACGGTCCCAGGCGTTTCCAGCATCAGCAAACAGTGCTCCGTTTATATAACGAATCCTCAGAGGCAGAGGCCAGGCTATTGAGAACTCTCTGATGAATGGAAATCTGAATTCGGTATTGAAAAGTAACGCTCTTTCACCGGTAATGTCTATGTAATTCCAGCCTCTCAACGGAGCCATAAATTCTGAGTAAAATGTATTGGTCAGATTTTCCCGGTAGTTCTCTAAATTAATTCGGTAATTGAACCAGTTGTCATTTCCTCCAAGGAAAAAGCGACGGGCAGCTGGTTCATCACCAAGGGGCAGGCTTGCTCCAACTGCAAGGCGGTTTGCCCACACAAACTGTTTGTTTATGTGTATATATGAGCGAACGTCCGAATCGAAAGAGATAAACGGATTGTTGATGAATTCAAGTGGCGGGGAAACCGACAAACGGGTTCTTGTCCGTCTACCGGTAAGTGGCCCGGTGATGCCCCAGAGAATATCGTCATATACATAGTGTACACTTGGTAGGATAGTGTGTGAAGTTATCTTCTCTGCTTCACTTTTGTACGCTTCACGCTCGATTCTTCTTGCAAACAGATGTAAATCTGTTCGGGAAAATTTAGAAAAAGGATAATTCATATGTATAAAGGCGCCAAAGTCGGTGTCGTGGTATATTTTGTTAAAGATACTTTCATAGGAATAATCTTTACTGTAGTAGGTGCCTGCTGTGATATTCAACCGTCTCCTAAGATAAGAGTAGGAGAAATACAGGTGCATGTACTCATCAAACCGCCCCTGAATATCGCCTGCTACAGCAACGCGATGATCTCCCATCAAATCGCTGAAAGTTAAAAACCACTGGCCGGCAATGCCGTAGTAGGTGTTTATTCCCAAACCAAAAGAAATCAGGTCTGGTGAGAATTTCAGTCGGTAGGGAGTGCTGTGCGGTGTTTCTCCTGTTGGGCTCCAGGGAATAGACTGCTGGTCTTCAGATATCTCTTTTGGGGTAGGTGATTGGTTATTGTCAGTTTCTGATTCAACATCAGCTTCTGATGAGTCGATGGGGGCGTGGGTGGGTGGTTTGCGGAAAAAATGAACACTGCTGTCAAGCATGGCTTTTTTCCACATCGTCTGTTCAAGTGTGTCACTGAGCTGTTTGTCTTCCGGATTGTCGATAGACCAGATGTTCCAGCTCTGGTTTTGAAAATGCTCAAAGACAACAGTTGATCCCTTTTTACACCAGTCAGGAGAGGAACTACTGCCGATAAAATCGGTTAGGGGCAGGGCTTCGGCGGGTGAAGAAAATGGCCCGGTGTACAAGTTGTCTATACCGTTTCTGTCCGAAACAAAAACAATGCTGGCTCCGTCGGGAGAAAAAGAGGGCTCCTTTTCATTCCAGGGATTGTTTGTTAACTTGTGAGAGGTCATCTCTGCTAGGTTTATGTAAGCCAAATTGTGCGCGGGGAGATTGTGGGTGTTTACCGGCAAAGGGATTGTTCCGCAGGTGTCCTGTACCGAATAGATTACTCGTCGGTTGTCCGGAGAAAAACGGGGCGTGAACTCTGCGGTGATGGTGCTGGTTAGAGCCGTGGTGCTGTCGGTTTGAAAATTATACAGATAGAGATTCTGCCGGTCTTTTTCAATAGCTGAAAATACCAGATAATTACCATCAGGTGACCAGTCCGGTGAGCTTACAAATGAAAAGGGCAGATTGATAACTTTGTACAGCTTTTTATCCTGGATGTTTACAATTCTTATCTCGTCAGCTCCCTGCTTTTTAGTGACAAATGCAATTTTTGATCCATCCGGCGACCAACTCAGTCCGCTGCGAAATGGGTAAAATGACTCCACACCCGTATCATAAGCCCTGTGGTTTATGCGGTGCATGATTTTTCCGTCTCTGTCGGTTATCACTATTTGGGTGTAATCCCGTAGGTCTGTATAAAAGGCGATCAGCTCTCCATCCGGAGATAATCTGGGGCGAAGGTTAAATCGACTTTTTTCTGAAATCTTGTCTGTTACCTTTAGTCCAATCAGTTCCGGCGGAGTACGGATGCCTATTTCCGGCCAATATAGGCGCTTTAATTCATTGCGCCACTGTTCACCAAGCTGTCGAAGATCTTTTTCATAGATCTTTTCAAGTGAATTCTCCACCGAGCGGGTCTCTTTGAATGTCAGCAGAAATTGATTGAAAAGGGCAGCTCCTCTTGAACAGTATAAAAAGTAGAGAAAAGATTGTCCTCCCTTATAAGCCATATAACCACCCATTTGGGGGCCGGGCAGGGGTATCGTACTATTGATAGTTCTGTCAATCATAAACATATCTGCTTCACTGTTCCAGCCGGAGGAGAGAAACTCTGCCAGGCCTTCATGTAACCAAAGGGGTACCTGTGTCACCGCATTTCTGAAAAATGCCCCGCCTTCACCGAAAAATCCGAAAACAAAGGCATGGATCATTTCGTGGTGCAGCACGTGGCGAAATTCTTTGTAGGAACCATTAAAAGGTAGTGCTACTCGGTTTTGAAATAGTTCGGTGAATCCGCCCACTCCTTCAGGGATTATCTCGGTGATGATATTTGTTTGTTCAAAGAGGTTGGGGCTGCCGTAAAGAATCACCGGTATAGGTTCTTGATGGGCAAATTGAAAGCGGCTGCTTAGATCATCATATATCTCTTCAAGCCAGAGGAATGATATTGCAGGAAGATCGCCCTGGTTTTGGTGAAAATAGAGCTCAAAATGCGGCGTTTTGAAAGCATCCCAGTGTAGCGTTTGGTACTGTACCTTATTTTTTCCAAAGCCAAAACAGCTATTTGACCAAAAAAGCATATACAACAGTATAATAACCATTCTTTTCATTGAAGTACCCTTCTTCTGTTTTGTACCGTACTCATTTGAAATTACTTAATGGAGAACTATTTTTCTAAATATCCGGTTTTCAAGCATTGTGACACTACCAGGCAATGGTTTTTACCTATATTAGAGCTAACTGATTATAAAAAACTTGCTTATGTAAGTGGGAAAAACTTTTTTTCAATATAGCATTACCAGTTTGTTGTTTGATTATATTGACAAAATTGGGGGTAGAAGTATATAATTGTAATCCTCTCCAGTTTAAACCCTTAAAATACGGGTGTGAAAATGGAGGTAGCGGAGAGCCGCTGTAAAATTTCTGAGATAAATCAGCTAAAGAGCATGTAGTAAAGTGATTTCACAGGTTGTTTTTTTTAGTCATAATTTATGGGGTAAAGATGTGTAGCCTGAAGCAACAGAGATTATATTACTACACATTAGCATTAAATGAATATTTAATTTGGTATTAAAGGAGAGTTGTTAATGGACACCAGGAGAAAAACAGTTTTTTCACTTTTGGTTATAATTGCCGCAGGCGCAATAGCCTTACCGTTTTCAGTGCAGGGGCAGTCCAGAGAAGAGATCGAAAGAGAGATCGCTAGGCTTGAAGCCGAAAAGAGAAGGACGGTGGAGCAGCGCCAGGCCGCCGCACAGGAGAGTCGTCCTACCGGAAGAACTCTGGAAGAGATTGTCGACAGATATGAAAAACTACTGGAAGGGTGTGCTGTTAGAAGGTCAGACAGGTGTGCTGAAGTAATGTTCACTTTGGGTTCACTGTATTACGATTTGGGGAGAGATTCGTTTGTAAGGGCAAGGGAACAGTACGAAAAAGATATGAACCAGTGGGAAAGAAGGCCTGTTGGACCCGAGCCTGTTGATCCCCGGCCTAATTACAGTAAAGCAACAGATATGTACAAACGCCTTATAGAGGAATATCCTGCTTTCGGAAGAGTAAGCGAGGCATATTATCAGATTGGTAATATCAACCTCATTGGCGGAAGCATCGATGATGCACGTGAGTGGTTTTTGAAATTGGTGGAAAGGTTTCCCAATGATCCGCGTGCTTCTGCTGCAAATTTCCGCTTGGGTGATTTTGCCTATCTGGAGCACAATAATGTGGAAGCACTGGAGTTTTTGAGCAGAGTGAAACAAAATGAGATCGATATACAGACCTGGGAGATGGTGCATTACCGTAAGGCTGAAGTTCATTATAATATCGGAGATTTTGATAAAGCTGTGGAGCTTTTTCACTCCTATGTTGAGATGTGTGATGCGGGCAGATATCAGCGACAGGAATTCAGGGGAATGGCTCTGGAGTTTATGGCTATCTCCTTTTCAGATATGGCTGATGGTGCACGGGAAGCCTTACGCTACTTTAGGAGAGTCGGGGACAGACCCTATATTGCACAGGTTATCTATATGATTGGTGAAAAAAACTATACTCACGGTCAGTTTGATGATGCTATAGTTGCTCTGAATCTGGCTCTTGATAGATTTCCCATGTACAGTCAGGCTCCAATTGCCCGTCAATACCTCATTGAGTCCTATGTGATTAAAAGAGAACCTGAAGAGGCTAATAAACATAGAGAGAGCTTGGTTGACGACTATGGTCCGGGAAGTCAGTGGTATTCAAGGAACTCCGGGGAGAAGGTGGTCATTGATAAGGCGCGTGATGCAATGGTTAATGCACTGGGGAATCTTGCTATCTATTACCACTCCCTGGCTCAAAGCAGAAGAGAGCGGTCTTTTTACGAAAATGCAATGCAGCGGTATCATGAGTTTTTTGATAGATTTCCCGAGGAAAAATGGAAAGTGTACGAATACAAGTATAATGTTGCGGAAATACACAGTCAATTGGGTAATTATGCCAAAGCTGCCGAATTTTATGACTTTGTAGCCATGGCTGATCTTTCGACCTATCCTGAGTACAGAACCACAATTGATACATTGGGAATGGATCCTGAAGAGCGAGAAAGGCGCAGGGCTCAGATTGATGAGGCAAAAAGCCCGGTAGAGATCTCTCAGGAGGATGCTGCATATAACGCAATTGTAGCCCTCGATAATAATCGCAAAAGGGTAATGGCTGCTCAAGACCTCAATGATGAGCAGGTGTACCCGCTTCCCGCAACACGGGACTTGATCAGCTATGTTGACCGGTTTGTGAACAGGTTCCCTCAGAGTGATCAGGCTGCCAATGTACTGTTCCTTGCAGGAAATATTCATTATGAAGCGAAAGCATACAACGAAGCAATCAGTACTTTCAGCAGGATTGCTGAAAATTATTCTGATGCAGAAATCGCCAGTCGTGCACTTCGCATGCTGGGTAATTCATACTCTTTCAACAGGCAATATGATAATGCGCTTGAAATGTATGATCGACTTCTTGCACGAGAGCAGGTTGGAACTGGTGAATATGAGGAAATTGTTGATCTCGCCGCTGCTTCTATCTACAGGAATGCTGAAACTTTAAGCCAACGCAGGGAATTTGTGGAAGCTGCTGCAGTTTTCATGTCCATATACAGTAAGTATCCTTCAAGTAAAGTCGCTGATCGTGGATGGTATGAGGCTGGTGTAAGCTATGAGGAAGCCGTTAATTTCTCTCGTGCTGCAGAGGTTTTCTTCCAAATGGGTACACATTTCCCACAATCATCCTTGCTTAAAGATGCCTTTATCCGTTCAGCAAAAAATTATGAAAGAGCTGATATGTATGAAGATGCTGCAAGGATCTACGTCGCTGGTGCTCAGCAGATAAATGAACCTGATTACTCCATACCCGCTCTTTCCAGTGCTTCAGAGGCATATGAACATCTGGGTAAATATGATTTATCCGGGAATATGTATAAAAAAGTATTTGAGTGGTTCCCTGATAATGAGCAAACACCCCAGGCCCTTTATAATGCCGGTTTGCTGTACGAAAGAGGTGAGCACTACCAGATGGCTATCGATATCTATAATCTGGTTATAGAAAGGTATCCTCAATCTGAGTTTGCATCCGAAGGAGCTTTCTCTATCGGGCTCTCCTATATGGAAATGGGTGAGAAAGCAAAAATGGCAGAAGCTTTCGCTAAATTCGCCAGAACCTACACCCATGATCGGTACCAGCAGGTTGAGGCGCTTACAAGGGCAGGTGATGCATTTTTTGATCTGGAACGTTTCGATGATGCAAAAGAGAACTACCTGCTTGCTACAAAAGTGTATCAGGAGTACAGTGCGACCGCTGATATGGATGTTGAAAGTGTAGCACGGTCTTATTACCGGATAGGTGAACTATATTATAGAGAATTCATGAGTGTTGAACTTGTTGCGTCCAATGAAAGAGAGATGCAGAGAAAAATAACCGCAAAGACAGAAGCTCTGGCGGTACCTGCCCAGTACTTTGCACGGGCAATTGAACTTGGGGTTCAGGAGTGGACGATGCGCAGTACCCATATGATCGGGATGGGATTTGTGGATATGGCTGAAGCTGTGGCGGATCAGACACTCTTTGGTTCAAAGGATCAACAGGTCGCGGGTCGTATTCAGGTCCTATCAAGTTTGGAGCCGTACTATATAAGGGCACAGGATTACTTTTTCCAGAATATTGAATGGGCGAAAGATCAGAACATCATGGGTGAATATATAGTGGAATCCATGGACAGAGCCATGGAAATGGCCTATCGCCAGGGGCAGATACTGGAGGAGGTAGGTCTGACATTCCTTAATGCTCCGATTCCAGATGGTCTGGATGATGACGAGCGGGCGTTTTATCAAGAGGAACTTGAAATGCGAAATCTTCATGCACAGGATGCGGCTGTTCCAAAATATGAAGAGGGGTTAATGATCGCGGCTGAAATCGGAATTGCTCAGAGTCCGTGGGTTGATAAAATGCGTGACAGAATCGATTATATTCATCCTGGTTCAGAAGCGCTTGATATTGAGATTGTTCAATGGGTTCCTGAAGTTGATTCCGCTGCTGCTGCACTTGCTGCAGAAACATGGAGGGATGAAGAGTATAACAGAACTATGCGTCGTATAGAAAGAATATTACAGATGGAAATTCCTGTTGAGGAGAAGGTGCGGCAGTTGTCTCGTATAGAAACAGAAACAAGAAGAAACATAGTACAAGAACAGGAAAAAATAGCAGCACTGAGGAATAACTAAGTTGATATCACCGGATGAAAGGAGTAGAAATACTATATTCAATGGATCTCGTTTTTTTTAGAAATGTGTAACATTTTCTAATAACTTTACGTTTTATGTTTATGAAAGGAGTTAAAGATGCAGTTAGTAATGTTCATGGTTGAGGGTTTCCGTTCTCCTGGAAGTTTTGCAATGTGGGCTATTCTTATTATCGGATTCTCTTGTATAGGTCTGATGATTGAGAGAACTTATTTTCTGTTTTTTAAGTGCGGGACCGGTACAGGGGCTTTTATGGCTGGTATATCAAAATTCTTGAAATCAGGAGAGTATGATAAAGCGATTAAATTCGCACAGTCACAAAAAACTCCTCTCGCTCAGGGTGTTGTAGCAATTCTTAAAAACCGTGGTAACGGAACAAAAGCTGTACAGAAAGCAGTTGATGAGGTTTTTCTTACTGAAACTCCTAAAATCGGTCGTTTTATACCTTTGATGCCGACTCTTGCAAACCTTGCAACTCTTCTTGGGCTGATGGGTACTATTTACGGGCTGATGCTTGCTTTTGACGCTGTGGCTAATGTTCCTGCCGCACAGAGAGCTCAGGCACTTGCAACCGGTATTTCCGTTGCTATGTCAACCACTCTTTTTGGTCTTATTGCTGCTATTCCGACTCTGCTTGTGCATGGTCTTCTGGCATCAAAGTCTGACAGTGTTATTGAAGAACTGGATGAAAAAACTGCCAAACTCATTAACCTTGTTGAAGAGTAAATCGCTGGATGAGAGGATGATTCATGGCGAACAAAATTAGAAAACCAAACATGAAGAGCAGTGAAATGGATCTAAAGCCATTTATGAACTTGATGGTAGTGTTGATCCCTATGCTTCTGGTCACTTCGGAATTTGCTAAAATAGCAATTATCGATATACGACTGCCTGAAAGTAGAGGATCTCAGACCCGTGAAGCTGTTACCGAACGAACTGAGCAGGACGACAGCAATAAATTGATCCTTACTGCCATTGTTACCGACTCATTGGTAACACTTGGTGCAAGGGGGGGATTTATGCCAAGTCTCTACTACAGGGAGTTTCACAAATATATCTGCAGACTGGATCTTACCGAACACCTTCTGGAATACACACCCGGTGAAACCGCAACCCATCCATCGACGGGAAGAGAGTTCACCGTGTATGAGCGTGATGAGATTTTTCTTTACACCACAGATGCCGACAGGAATGTCCTTGAACGCCTCTATTCCCGATATGGTGAGATGATTACCGATGCAGAGGGAGTATCTCTTGAGAATGTCAGTGCTGGCGATACTGTGTTTGCCCTAACTAATCCCAGAAGGATGATTGTTGTAAATAATCCTGGAGATTTTGTAAAGAGGCCCCTTTCAGCCTACGATGAGCTACGAAACAGGCTTATGAGGATAAAGGACAGATATCCTGATGCTGATGATAATGAGGATATTATCATCGCTGCCGAGAATGAAGTGATTTATGATAAGATTATTCAGATTATGGATGCTTCAAGGGCAGCGGAATTCCCCAACATCTCCATATCCAAGTTGAGGAGTTAATATGGCACACGGAAGATTTAACAAAAAGAAAGACGAAGCGCAGTTTAACATTACCTCTCTTCTTGATGTACTGACTATTCTCCTGGTGTTCTTGTTACAGAACTATTCAGCTGAAGGTGGATTGGTAACCAATGCCGACAATCTTGTTTTACCCAATTCCGAATCAAAACGACGACCGGAAGAGGTGACTCTCCAGTTGGCTGTTACCAATGACATGATTCTGCTGGATAACCAGTCTCTGGTTCCCACTGAAGATGTACGAGAAATACCACCGGACGATCATGCTCCAATAATTCAGGAACTATTTGATAGGCTTGAAGTTGCTCTTGCAGAGGAAGAGGACTTGGTTCGACGGGGAGCTCTTAATCAGGTCCTTGGGCAAATCGTTATCCAAGTTGATAAAAACATTGAATTTGATGTGCTTTTTAAGATTATGCACACGTGTGGCAGTGCAGGTTATAATAGAATGAATTTCGCTGTCATGGAAAGGGAGAGCTAACGGTGAAGTACAAAATCCTTATCAAAAAATGTGAGGACCCAACGATTGCTACCCGCATTGCTGAGGAGATAGCTCGTGTGTCCGGAACAACGGCTGATGTGGTCTACAATGCTGTAACACAAAAGCTGGTATGCATTCGCAAGGAGGCGGATGAGGAGGAAGCCAGCAGGGTCCGTTCCCAATTCAGTGCGCTTGGTGCTGAGGTTGAGTTAGTTGAACTAAAAGCGACTACTGTGGCTCAGTCACCTGCAAACAGACCCTCATCCGATAATGACGACGATGAGGAGGATGAACCCGGAAGAGTACTTACTGATGAAGAGTATGCCCAGAGATTGAGGGAGAGGGCAGATATCTTCGCGGTAGAAAAAGATAAGCGATTGAGGAATGTAGAGCTTATTGTGCTGCTTTTGGCTATAGGTTTGGGTTTATGGATGAGTACAATGGAAATTGTACACGTTGCTACTGATTTCTTCGAAAGGTTGCCTGAGGAGAGAACTGCAAGGCTTATAACCGATGAGATCGATGCTTCAATCGATGAAGAGGAGAAAAAGGAGGAAGAGGTTCCTCAGGAAAGAAAAAAGCTCACTGAAGACAGATCAACCGGATCCGGTGGTTCAACCGGCGGTGGTGGTGATCCGCGAGCCAGAGCTACAGCTACAGGAGTCTTAGGTATTATCTCTGGGCAAATTACCGGTAAATCCGTTGCTTCTGCCGATATGTTCGGCGAAGGCGGTTTTGCAAGCGGTATTGATGCGGTACTCTCTGGTGTCGGTGGTCTTAAAACCGGGGGGAGCTCCGGGGCTGGAAGACGAGGTGTTTCAGGAATAGGTTCAGGTACCGGGTATGGTAGTGGTCACGGTGGTGGCGGCGGTGGTATCGATGATCTTCTTGGAAGTCTGATGAGTGGTGGTGGCGGCAATCTCGATCTCAAAAAACGAGGCGAACTAAAAGTCACTGCTCCTGATTTGACCAAAGGCGGGGCCCTTACCGGTGGAAGAAGCAGAGCAAGCATTCAGCGTGTGGTTATGCAGAATATGGCTGCGTTACGTCATATCTACAACAGACGCCTGCGTGAAGTGCCCGGACTTGGTGGTAGAGTTACTGTTAAATTTGCCATTGATGAATTTGGAAAGGTCATCTTTGCTGAGGTAACTGAGTCGACAACCGGAGATAATGAATTTAATAACCAGGTTATCGGCAGGATAAGAAGGTGGAATTTTGATCGAATTGATAAACCGGGGGATGTAACCGAAGTTGTGTTTCCTTTTGTCTTTTCTCAATAATATTGCTTTCTTTTTTCCTAAGTTATATACTATAGCTGTCGTTAGAGGATTCATCTAAAACAGGTGAATCCTCATAGCAATAAATTAACAATGGTGGTTAACCGGTTTTTTCGATTGGAGGAGTCTTTATGAGGAAAACGCTCGCTTGGATTTTGGCGGCTGGGTGTGTTGTCGGAAGTTATGCTACAGATGCGCGTGTTGCGATTATGGGCAGAGATGATGCGTTCTACAGAGATGTACACAACGTCTTCAAAAACCCCGCTTCGATTGGTTTCTATCCCAATGTAGCGTATGGTTCTTATGGTGTCTATATCCCAAGAGCAAACGAAGTTGGTAGTACAAGCGGTATTACCAGATTCAATCGTGACCCCGACAAACCTTTTTTTGGTGCGATAGTTTCTAACAGGCCTGAGGAGGGCGGGAAAACGGTATCGTTTGGTGCTGTTTTCAACCGTTATGATAGAATGAAAAATTACATTCTTCCTATATACCCTGAAGTCCTCTCGGCAATACTTCCTGATACGGCACATACAATTGATATTAAACCTCCACTGGGAAAAGTTGACCTTATGGGTTCAATGACTACCGCTGGTGGAATGACTATCGGGCTTGGAGCATACTTCGCACATCAAAAAATCACCGACGAAAAGAACAACGTCGATTATCAGTCTGGCATATACAAAGGAACCTTCGGTTTGGTTGCTCCAGTTGCTGAAGATATGGATTTCGAAGCTTCTGTTAATTATGGGCTCTTGACTGCTAAAGGACTCTATTCTGTTGGTAATACCAATAATATTGATACTTTAGGCCTAACAATTGCCGACAGAGACTGGTTTGGTAGTATTGATTTGAGGCTCTTTTCTGGTGTACCTGCTTTAAACGCAACGTTTGTTCCGCAGGCATCATTTCAGATGGTCAATCTCCATGATGGTGAGACAAGATTAATTGATGTAAATGCCGGATTAGGACTTAATCTTAACATCGACAGGGGATTTTTCTTTGCTGGCATTCAGGGACTTTACTCTGATTATAATTGGGTAAACAGCAGCGATCTCGCAGAGCAGTCCATTGGCGGAAGGGTGAGTTTTGGCGTTGAACGCAACCTGGTCTGGGACTGGTTTGTCATAAGAGTTGGCGGGCAGAAAATTCTCAAATATGCTACTCAGGGAAAGAATGTTGGTCAGTGGATAGAGAATCCTGAAAGTGATGCTTCTGATCAGGATCTTGTAGGTTTAGGGTTCGGGCTCAATATTGAAAACAGACTCAGAATTGATGTCGTAGCTGCTGAGGATATTGTGTACACATTTACAAACCTCTTTAGTGGTCCCCAACATCATCTTTTCAAAAGAGTTAGTGCTACTTACAGTTTCTAAGGGATTTTGTACCGGTTGTTTTTGAAAATAGGATGTCATCACTTAGTGGTGGCATCCTATTTTCTCAAAAAAGCATTTCTGCAAAAAGTATATTTTATGCAGTTAACTTGATTAACTGTAGCCTCCCTGATGGAGTTAACAGGGATTGAACGGGTCGGGTCGCTATTACAAACTATAATTTGCGCGTAGAGATCTATTTAATGACACATAAAAAATCAGTCCTGTTAACCTTTACTTTTTTTCTCTGTTTCTGCACTGAAAGTGAAGAGGTAGCCCGCACCAAACTCGATATCATACTAGAGGATGATATGGCAGCTATTATCGAAGATATCGATCCTATTTATCTCCTTGATGAACCACACTATACAATCGCTGAGTACCAATCTTATGAACAAGGTATTTATAGGCATAGGGCAGAGGTAGATTTCTATTTTCTCAAGGACAGCAATCTTAGAATAGCCAGAAAATATCGTTATCACCGATCACAGCGATTATGGGATCGGTACTATAACCGATATAAATTTTCTTTCAACAAAGAAGAAAATGAAGAAAATTAATCTGATATGCATACTCTTTCTCTTTTTAAATCGTTCTGAGGCCACTTCGTCTCTGATTCCTGACGACATGCATAGCTGGGGTATGGCAAGTATAGATTTTGTCTTCAGAAACAATTTCAGGCAGGCAGAGGAAGAGGCAAGAAGGATATTGCGAAGGTATCCGGAGCATCCTGCCGGATATTTCTTTATGGCTGCAGTGGTCGATTCATGGATGGCACATTTTCAGTGCAACAGCAGAGAGAAGGAGTTTTATCAGTTTTGTGACTTGGCGATCGAAAAGGCCGATGAAATTCTAAGAAATAGTCCCTCTGATCAGGGTGCACGTTTTTTTAAGGGTGGTGCTGAGGGGTTAAAGGGAACCTTCGAGGCGCGGTATGAGCGCTGGATGACCGCTTTTCGGTATGGATGGCGCGGTGTGTCGGAGCTTATGGTATTGGAAAAAGAGGGCTCTGAACTGGTAGATCTACAATATGGAATAGGCTCTTACGATTACTGGCGAAGTGCAATGACACGGTTTTTATGGTGGATGCCCGGAGTACAGGATAAAAGAGAACTGGGTATTGAAAAACTTAACAGAGTAAGCAAAAATGGCCTGTATACCAGAATTTCGGCTTCAGTAGTGCTTATAGATATCTACCTCAATGAAAACAGATACAGCGATGCTCTCTCAACTGCTAATTCCATGCTTGCACTATACCCTGATGCAAGGAGTTTTTTGTTTGGTCGGGGAAATGCTCTGCTTGGTTTGAAGCAGTATGCGGAAGCAGCCGTGGTGTTTGAGCACATTCTTGCAACTGTTCAAAAAGAGTCTCCCAATAACGGGTATAATGAAATTCTTTGCAGGTTAGCACTGTCACAAATTAAGTTTGAACTTGGGGATTTTTCTGAAGCTGTTAGTCAGTGCGATACTATACTTAACAAGAATCTCTCTAACCCGCTAAGGCGCAGGTTGGAAGAGGTGTTGTCAGAGGCAAATGCTCTGCGACGTAAGGCAAATCGCTAACAGTAGTATAAATATTTGTATTGCCGGGATAGCTCAGTTGGTAGAGCAATTGATTCGTAATCAGTAGGTCAGCGGTTCGAGTCCGCTTCTCGGCTTTAAACTCTAAGGCTCTGAAATCCCATGAATAAAGGTCTCGGGGCCTTTTTGTTGTGACTGTTTTGCAATTTACACTGCCACAAAATCATTGTTGCCGGGATTATCAAAATCAATCAGTCTTACAAGGCCACCTCTGTTGTGGCTCTCTTGTAGATAGGTTACTCTGATCTCTTCGGTGTTTATCAGTACAGGGGATTTTACCCTGAGCACCTTCTTTACAATATCCTCAAGAACGTCATCAGGCAGTGTGGGGATGATTCTATTAACGGCTTCTGCTGAAAAACGTCCTGTAAGGATTACATCATAAAAGGAGGAGTCTTCGGGTGCAGCCCTGTGTCTGGAGGAGCTCTAACCCAACTTTCGCACATCGTCATATGATTGTAAAAAAATGATGCATTTATTCATTGGTTTTGTGTTAAAACTGGTGTAAGTCATTGATAAAATCTCCAAAAGTCATTTGTAGTGCCCATGAATATAATGCACCCTTTCTTTTTCTTGTCCCATGATATATTGTTTCATCATGTTCTTACGACTAAAGAAAACAAACAGCGGTCAAGTACTTAAACTGCTTGAATCATTTCGGGACCCAGAAGGTGTGCCTCGTCACCGTACGGTAGTCTCTATGGGTAATGCTGACATTTCACCAGAGCACTATTAAATCATCTCACGGATGGTCGAGTCACATTGTAAAGCCTCTGGGCCGGATATGTTTGATGCTATTGATGCCACCAGCGATGTTCTTGCCTGGGTAGATCGTATTATTCGTCAAATTGAAAATGAAAAGACATGGAAACCCGGTGGTCAGTCAACCCCTGTTGGAGAGGCTGCCATTACCAATGTTAATACCGCAGCCGTAACCCACGAAAACACTTCAGAACAGGGGCCGGTGCTTGCAGGTGTGCACGCCTGGAACGAACTTGGCATGAATGAGATACTGCGCTCCTGCGGTTTGCCCGACACTCGAATACATGCAGCCCTTGTTGGAGTTGTCAACCGTTTAGTAGATCCTGTTGCTGAAAATGGGTTGCTTGACTGGTATCGATCAACTGCACTCGGTGACATCATGGTGGAAAATCTCCAAGGTGCTGGAGACGAAAGGTTTTACCGGGCAAGTGACTCATTATTGAAGCACTCCGAAGCTATTGAATCAGCACTACGGAAGCGAACACTGGAATTGCATAAACCAGATCGCACCATACTGTTGTATGATTTAGCAGATACACATTTTGAGGGCGAATGTCTTCAAAACCCCAAGGCAAAACGAGGCAAGAACAAGCAGGGACGTAGTGATTGTCCTCAGGTTGTTGTCGGAAGGATATTCGACATAAACGGTTTTGAGCTTGGTCATCACATATTTGCAGGCAATCAGGCTGACAGTACCAGTGTTCCGACAATGCTTAGCAAAATGACGGAAATCTGCGGAGACTGTGGCGAAGGCTCTTCTCGTGTACTTGTCGTTATGGGCTCGGGTATGTCAAGTGAGGCGAATCTGGCATCAATACGAAAATCTGGATACTCTTATCTGGTCAATGATCGGCGGCCGTTGCGGTGCCGGTATAAAGAAGAATTCGCTGACAAAGAATCGTTTACAAAAATTGAAGAGCGTGATGGCCGAATTCCCGTTTTAGTTCGTCATTTAAGTGCAAACACTGTTGATGACAGTGGAGAAAACATTCCAGAGCAAATACTGCTGTGTATGAGTGATGAACGTGGAAAAAAAGAAAAGGCTATTCTATCCACTGCAGAAAAATGACTCTTGGAAGATTTGGCAAAAGTACGAAAGAGAATGGAGAAGAACAGATTCAAATCGCAGTCCGATGCAGATAAAGCGCTAGGCAAACTTGCTGAACGTCACTCTCGTATTTATCGTTATTATAATGTTGTTGCAGATACATCCACAAAAACAGTTAGCTGGACAACTAATGATGATGCGCATTGCGAAGCAGAAAGAGCTGTGTGGAGGAAATGTGCTGCGCACAAATGATTGCACATTGAATAAAGATACGATCTGGCAAACCTATATTTCATTGACTCCAGCTGAAAATGGATTTAGAATTCTTAAGGGCAATCTTGGCTTGAGGCCAAATTTTAATCAAAGGGAAGGCCGGGTCGACGGACATGTCTTCATAAATATACTTGCCTATCAGCTCTTAAGGCATATTATGACAAAGCTGGAGCGGGAAGGCGATACGCGCAGTTGGGAGAAAATTCGACGAATTCTTAAAACCCATGCATACACTACCATTATAATCCCTGCAACTGATGGCACAATTAATCGTATCAGAAAAGCAGGAAATCCTGATGAATCTCAGAAATATATCTACAATATGCTGGGACTAAACTGGACAAAATTGCCTAAATGGCATGTTAAAATAGCAGCTAAAAAGTAATTTTTGTAGTGCCCCGGAGAATCTTTGTTAGTTATATCAATAACTTACGCCTACAGGTGCGAAGGTCGGGCTAAGGCGTAAGCTTCTATCGGTGATACGGTAATTGTATTTTCTCACTGAGGCGAATTTCCAGCGTTCGCTCAAGGGGCTTATCAAAGTAGTCCAGCCCGAAATGTTTTGCCTGTTTGAAACGTTCATTATCCATGACAAAGATTTTGATAATAAACGTGCAGAAGTAAGATAATTGTTTTCCGGAACAAGGGGGCAGGTGTGACATTGTAAGTATACGGGTTATTGAGGATAAAATAGTAAAGGTGATTTAAGATTGGTTTTTCACACTCCTCTCCCAGCACACCAAGACCCATTTTTCTCATGGTTTGAAAATACAGGTTTTTATCACTGTTCGGTGAAATTGGTACGAGCGAGTGCGCTTTATGTTATTAAAAAAATGGGTGTTAAAATTGTTGAAAAAATCGTATAATTTTATCATATAGATAACCTGAATCGAACGATTGATTTGCAAGTGCAATAAAGTTGTGAAACGTTTAATCCGGTTGATTAAGGGTTTGACGGTCATAACCGCCTACAAGAAAGCAGGTACTCAAAGGTGATCATATATAGTTCACTTCGACAGTCTATTTGCTGGGGGTGGGGATTGGAAAACGGAGGGTTGAATAGCCGCTCCTTTTAAGTAAATAGGTGTACGGTTTAGGTAAAAGAGAGAAGGCCAAACGCGGTCCCGGTCCCGAAACCCGGAATCGGGAGAACAATGAGTGCTGATTGCTGATAGGTTTTCAGAGTGAATAACAGGAAACCAGAGTTTTGTTTCTGGGATTTGGTGGGTAGCATAAAGGGTGATTGCAGCTAGTGCTATTGCTACCCTCTTCATCGTGACCGCTTTCTGGTTTCGTCGGGTAGGGGAGAATAAAACGGGGAGGGTAAGATACCCCCTATATTTAAGAGCGGCCGATTTTCAGCAAAAATTGATGAAATGGGAGGCCGTTAAAACTGGATGGCAACTGTAGGTTACGGTATACAGTAATCTGTACTGGTGAGTGACTTCGTCTATATACAGGAGTTTTCAGTGTCCAAAGATATTTCTGTTCAGTGTACCCGGGATGGAATGAGTGCATCACTGCTCATACCTGAAAATATGAAAGGGTCAAGTGTCTCGGAGATCAAACAATTTCTGAATAATCGAGGGGTTCTCTATGGTATCGATGAAATTGTAATCGATAAAATGTTGCAGGGGTCTGTTTTTGGAAAACATATTGTTGTGGCAAAAGGAGACCGGCCAACGCCCGGTAAACCAGGAAGAATCAAATTGCTTGTAGATCTTTCAAAAGTGGGCAGACCTGAAGAGCTGGAACGGGGTAGAGTAGACTTGAAGAATCTCGGGCTGATCGTAAATGTTCAAAGAGGTACCCCCCTGGCAAGAAGGATCCCTCCTGAACCGGGAATAGATGGCCTCACGGTGTTTGGAACGTTAGTTTCGGTTGTACCTCAGAAGGATGTATCATTAAATAGCGGGCCGGGAACGGCTGTCTCTGAAGAGGATCCGGATCTTCTTATTTCTTCTGTCGATGGGTATCTGTCCATAAGAAATGGGAGAATAGAGGTAAGCAGAAGAAAAGAGATCAAGGGAGATATCGATTATACTACCGGTAATGTGATAATGACCGGTGATTTAAGGGTGTCAGGAACCTTGCGTGCCGGTTTTAAAATTGTGACTACCGGATCTGTATTGGTAGAGGGAGAAGCTGAGGGAGGAGTGATCAGGTGTGGTGGCTCCATAGAGATCTGGGGAGGGGCGATCGGGTCAGGTGCCGGTGTTTTGGAGTGTGACGGTGATTTGCGGGTAAAACACATCTCAAACTTTTCTGTGATAGTTGGAGGGGACTGTCTTGTTCAGGAGGATATCCTTCACTCCACTGTTTCTGCACAGGGTATGGTAAAGGCTGGAACGATAGTTGGTGGGAGCGTTCAGGCAGCTTCCGGGATCGATGCAAAGAATTTGGGCAGCTTCGCTGAAGTCAGAACAGTGTTGGATATTGAGAACAGGATAAGATGGCTTAAAGAGCTTGAGGAGTCAAGATCGCAACTACAGGAGATCGTTGCAGATCTCTCCCAGAAAAAGATTGAACTGTTTAGATTTGTCCGGGATTTTATGGATGAGCAGGGTGTTATAGGTGAAACAGATCTGCCCTGTTATGAGAAGCTCAAGGCTGAGGCGGTAAAGGTAAACAACCGTTGGCTGCGGGTGACCAAACGGATTGAGGCGCTGGAGGATTTTGTTTCCAAAAGTAAAAATCCCATAATAAGAGCTGCGACAGTTTATCCTCAGGTGGTGATAAGAAGGGGTGGACGTGAGCGGGTGGTAGGGGAGGTATCAAGAAACGCTACATTTCGACTTTCAGAGTAATCAGCGGCAAATACCAAATGGGATAGTTGGCTTATTCTATTTTTATGTAATATATTGAGTTAGGTCTGTTTGTAGCAAACTGACCAGCCGTTTTTTTTGAGTTATTTTTATTATAAGTACAGAGGAGAACAGATGATGCAAAGGCAGGGGTATTTAAGCGGTATATTTGTATTGGCCCTCATGTCTGCTCTGATTGTAAGGGCGGATTCTGTGGATTATATTCACTTCAGATTGGGGGTAAAGTATAAAAATGAGGGGAAGTATGATTTTGCCATTGATGAATTCAGGAAGGTTCTTGCGGCTTATCCTGACAATTTTAACGCCTATATGCATCTTGCTGAAATACACAAAAAACAAAACAACTCCAGGCTTGTGATCTATTATCTCAGGGAGGCATTAAAATACAACCCCGGTTGGGGACGGGCTCATGGAATGTTGGCATCAGCGTATGAGCAAGATGGTCAGTACCAAAGAGCAATAATGGAGTTGCAACAATATGTACAGTCTGCTGATCCTTCACAGAGGGATAGTATTCAGGGGGAGATTGATCGCTTGATTGCCAGAGTGAGTGGTGGAGAGGGGGCACAGCGAAGGGTAGAGGAGCCGGTTGTCGCTGTGGTTGAAGAGGACAGTGCTGAAGCGGAAGTCGCAGGCTTACAGGGTGCAGAAGAGACGGTTATTGCAGAGAAAAAAGAGCAAGCTGATCCAAAAGTGGAGGAGCATTTTCAACGTGTAAAAAGGCTTTATGAGGAGCAGATGTATGACTCTGCTATCATTGTCATACGGTCACTGTTGGAAATAGAGCCAGGACACACTGGCGCTTATTATTATGCGGGGCTAATCCGACGTCACAATAAACAGAATCGAATGGCGAGAATCAATTTTCAACGAGGACTCTCTTATGGGGGAGGGGGGCACAATGGTCATTATCATTTGGGTGAGATTCTTATTGAAAAGGAGAACTACTCAGATGCAGTTAAGCACTTGAGGGCCTTTGTATCTGTCACCGATGATCAAGCTAAAAAGAAGCGTGCGATGGAACTTATTGAAAAACATCGTGTGGATGCTTCTGTTGTCCCTGCTACAGAGTCGTTACGTGCTGTTGATCCGCAACGGTATATTCCTATAGAGATCCGGATCGATTCGCTTCTTTCAATGAAAACGGTTGATACTTTGACCGATGTCGGTCAGAACCTTCTTGGTGGGATACGGTTGTTTAAAGACGGGAGATTTGATGATGCTATTCTTGAATTCAGGAAAGTGCTTGTAGAGAATCCTAATGGGCCGATTGCTGCTCACGCTATTTATAATATTGGTGTCTGCTACTATAAACTGCGACTTTTCAGTGATGCACAGGATCAGTTTGAGCAGTTTCTTGACCGCTTTGCCAACAATGAGTTCGCTCCCAAGAGTATGTTTTTAAAGACCATGTCTATTCAGGAGCGCAGTGACTACGAGACAGCAGAAAAATTGTGGCGGCAGTTTATACAGAAATATCGCAAACATGCCTGGACAGCCTTGGCATACGAGAGGTTGGGGGATGCGTATGACCATATGGCCCAGGAGAGAAAGGCTATTGACGCATATACAAGTGCTATCAATTTAGGTACCAATCCTTCCGACAAGGTTACGGTCAATTACAAGCTCGGAGAGGTGTACAGCAAACTGGGCAACACTACACGGGCAATAAATTCCTACAATGCGGCAGTAACAATAGGGGAGGAAAATGGTGTTTATCTCAGAGTTCCTGATTCGTATTACAAGATGGCAGACCTACACTACCAGAACAGAAACTTCCAGCAGGCACTCTCTCTTTACCAGCGAGTGACACGGAAGTACCCCTCTTTTCACGAGACGCCTTGGGGGATTTTCCAGATCGGCAATATTTTCAGAAATTTAAGGCAACATGAAAATGCCATAGGGAAATATAAAGAGGTCATTGAGCAGTTCCCTGATGATTATTGGGCCAGGCAGGCACAATGGAAGCTTGAGGACAGTATATGGGAACATGAGTACCGTTCAGTTTTAGATAGAGCAAAAAGGAATTGACTATATCATTAAGTCATCATAGAATCAAATATATGGAAGAAAGAGACAGGCAGTTGTTGCACAAGTTGGTGGAGTCCTTTTCGGGACAGTTATCGCTCTATACTCAATTGCGAGACAATGTGAGGAGGTTGATGAGTAAGCTGGTTTTGTCCAGAGGGGACGTTTCCGGTCTGGTAAGAGGACTTGATTCGAAAGGTAAGCTTCTAGAGCAGATCAGTGAGGAGCGTTCTGGCATTGCTGGTGAAATTAAGCTGTGGCAGGAACGAAAAAAGGAGTGTCAGCCAAGCAGGGAGGTCGAGGCGTTCGAGCTGTTACTTGCCAAAATGGAGAGGGTGATACAGGAGTTTCTGGATGAGGAGCAGAAGCTTAAGAGCTATCTTGAGAAGGTGTATAGAAATGAGAGTGGAGAGAGATAATGAAGTCTACTTCAGTGAATGACCAGACACTGTCTGTTGAGGTGTATGAGAATCTTCAGAAGGTCTTTGCTGATTTTCAAATCCGTGCTGAAAAGCTGGGTCAAGCCTACTCAAGAATGCAGGAAGATTTCAAGAAAGTTAACCTTGAACTTGACAAAAAGAATCTCGAACTTGCAAAAAGTCTTTCAAAGAGGGAGGAGATACAGACCTATCTCAGCAGTATCCTTGAAAGCATGGATAGTGGAGTGATAGGGGTTGATGTTTCTGGGGTTGTAACTCAATTCAACAGTGCAGCAGCTCAAATAACTGGTTACAGTATCCAAGAAGTGCTTAACAAGCCATACTGTGAAGTTTTCGACTCCTCGCAACAGAGTGATTGTGAGCTGCTTATGACGCTTTCTGCCGAACAAGGGCGATCACGGGACGAACGGGTATTCTGGCACAAGGACGGCCATCCGGTACCTGTCTCTTATCAGACAGCGATACTTAACGATTGTACGGGTAAAAAAATTGGTGCAGTGGAGATATTCAGTGATATATCCAAGTTGAAGGCTATGGAAAAAGAGATGCAGCAATCACGGACTATGGTTGCGCTGGGAGAGATGTCCGCTACGGTTGCCCATGAGATTCGAAATCCGCTTGGTGCGATGGGGGTTTGGGCTGGGCTTCTTGAGCGGGATCTTGAACCAGGAGATCCCAGAATCAGGACTTTAGGGAAAATCACTGAGGGGTTATCCCGGTTAAACAAGATTGTATCAAATCTTCTTGTATACACAAGGCCGGTAACAACAGAGTTTTGTAAACTTGACCTGTTAGATCTTGTGGAAGAGGTGGTCGACTTTACCGAGATTGAGATTGAGCGCTTAGGATACGCGATAAGGGTAGAGAAAAAATTCAACCGTGATGAGAAGTATTATGTGTTGGCTGATCCGGAGAAGATGAGCCAGGCGATTATGAATCTGTGTCTCAATGCTGTTCAGGCTATGGACAGGGGTGGAACACTGGAGGTGGTACTTGAGCGGGGGAAACGGGCCAACGCAGGGTGTTTTGGATTTTCTATCATTGACACAGGGATAGGAATCGAGCAGGATGCGCTCAGTAAGATTTTTGATCCTTTTTTTACTACCAAAGAGAACGGGACCGGATTAGGGCTTGCGATAGTTAAGAAAATAGTTGAGTCTCATTTCGGACATATTGACATAAGCAGTGTCGTGGGGACAGGTACCGTTGTAGAGGTTTTTATTCCATATCTGAAAGATTAGAGAGTGGCAGGGTAAAAGTGTATGAACAGGAAAATATTGGTTGTAGATGATAATGAATTGTTTCGAGAATCCATTGTGGAAACTCTTAGACGGCAGGGGTATGAGATTACTTCCGCTATTAATGGCTCTTGTGCACTGGAAGTGTTTCAGAGTGGGCTATACGATCTTGTGATATCTGATATGAAAATGCCTGGAATGAGCGGGATAGAACTTTTGGAAAAAGTAAAGCAAGCCGATCCGGATGTCCCATTTCTTATTATTACCGCTTACGGGGCAATCGATACCGCTGTTGATGCCATGAAAAAGGGCGCGTACGACTTTCTTCAGAAATCGGATAATCTTATAAGAGAGCTTGAGTTGACAGTTCAGAGGACGCTTGAATATCGCTGCTTGTTAAAGGAGAATGTGCGTTTAAAAAATGAACTCAAGGCTAAATGGCAGTATTTAGGTAACGCCTCTGATATTGATCAGATGCGTGAAATGGCAAAGACAATCGCTGAAAGTCGTTCAACTGTTTTGTTGACTGGTGAATCGGGAACTGGAAAAGAACTTGTAGCCCGGTCGATTCATTATCAGAGTCCCCGAAGCCATGGTCCTTTTGTCAAGATTAATTGTGCTGCACTTCCGGAGGGACTCATAGAGTCTGAGCTGTTTGGTCATGAAAAGGGAGCATTTACTGGTGCTCTTTGCCGTAAGGCCGGAAAGTTCGAAAGCGCTTCGGGCGGGACGTTGTTATTGGATGAAATAGGTGAAATGCCCTTAACGGCTCAGGCGAAGCTTTTGCGGGTGCTCCAGGAGCGTGAGATTCAGAAAGTGGGTGGCGATGTACCTGTAGAGGTTGATGTAAGGATTGTTGCCACAACGAATCGTTGTTTGGAGGAGATGGTAAGTGACGGTTCATTCAGAGAGGATCTTTTTTACCGGATAAATGTCTTTCATATACACATTCCTCCGCTTAGAAATCGCAAGGAAGATATTGAACAGTTGGCTATGCACTTTATCTGTAAGTACAATGATGAGAATGGGTTTAGTGTTGAGGGGTTAGAGGATGGTTGTATTGAAAATCTTAAATCTCACAACTGGCCAGGGAATGTACGGGAGCTTGAGAATGCAGTTGAAAGGGCCGTGGTTTTGACACGAACCGGGAAAATCAGGGCCGCGTTATTTGACAGTAAATCTCACAGCTCTTTTGGTAGTAAGACCCAAACGGTTATTGATGCTGGTATTACAATCGCTGAAGCCGAGAGGATATTGATTTTCAAGACGCTTGAGGAGTGCAATCAGAATCGTACCCGTGCGGCTGAAATGCTGGGGATATCCATAAGGACACTGCGCAATAAGCTTAATGAGTACGGGTTGGAACGTGCAAAAATCCAGGATGCCATTCAGGAAGAGAGCAGGGGTTAAGCGGATTTTTTTCAAAAGCTACAGATCACCACACAAAGGAACAGTACATGGCAGGTCTAAAAACCAGGTCAATTTTTTTCAGGTCAACTATTGTCTATGTATTTCTTACTCTTTTGAATGTCTCAATATTCATATTGATGATTTTTGAAAATCAACTTGATCTTATTGCTGAGAATGCTGTTCTCAACGCTCAGCATACTGCCTCCAGTCTGAAATACCGAATAGACAATATTATTGGTACTGCAGGACAAATGAGCACATCGAATATCAATATGGTCCTTAAAGAAGCGAGTATGTTTGAGGTTAACCGAATAAGTCTTTTCAGTGAGGCGGGAAAGATTTATGTGGATGTACAGGACAACACTATAACCGAACGGACGGATGCAGATCTTGAAGAGCTAAGGATGATAAACATGGCTATCACCCGACAGGGTTTTGAGGACAAGCTTTTTTATCATTCAGTAAATAAAGATGATAAATCGATTCAGCTCTATATTCCTTTTATGTACCAGAGAGATCATATTGGTGTTGCTGCGATTGAACTTGAGATGAAAGATATTGACCGGCAGATGGGGTATTTGTATCGTCAATGCATTATAGTGGGTTTACTGGTCACCGTTCTTCATATTGGATTCGCATTTCTTTTTACCAAGATGTTTCTCCTTCCTCTGCGCAAACTGAATGAGGCAACAAAACAGATTTCTAAGGGGGATTTGAATATTAGAGTTCCGATATCCGGCAGTGATGAATTCGGGCAGCTTGCCTCTTCATTTAATGAAATGAGTGTTTCACTTGCAAGAATGCGTGACGAAGCCAAGGGCTCTAATCCCCTAACCGGACTGCCCGGTAATATCACTATTGCTAGCTATATTGATGAGAAACTTGCGGCCGGGAATTATATCTGCGTACTCTACTGCGATCTTGACAACTTCAAGGCCTATAATGACAAGTATGGGTTTACAAAAGGTGATGAAGCAATAATGTATACGAAAGATTCTTTGCTTCAGGTTGCAAAGCGCAAAGACTTCAGGGATGTGTTTGTCGGGCATGAAGGCGGGGATGACTTTGTCATGATATGTCCGTTTGAATACTGGGAATCGATAGCAAAATCTTTTATTACCACCTTTGACAGGGGTATTTATCAGTTTTATAACAGTGTGGATGCCCGCAATGGTTATATAGAATCGGTCAACCGATTGGGGGAACGTCAGAGATTTCCGCTGATGAGTGTGAGTGTTGCTGTGGTGACCAACAAGACAAGGCCTTTTCGAAGACATGCCGAGATGATCCAGGTAGCTACCGAGGTGAAAAAATTTGTAAAGAGTATGGATGGTTCATGTTACGCCATTGATCGAAGGACTGGTCCCACCAGTCCGACTCAGATTATAAGAAGAGAGCCTCTTTCGTCTCAAAAACCTGAGAGAAGACAATAATGAAAAGTGTTTTAAACGCTCTGCTGGTGATCGCTCTTCTGGGGTTTACCTTCATTTTCAATATTGGTTTAATCGATATGAGGCTTGAGGAGGTACAGTACTATCTCGGTTCGATAGCTGCACGACAGGACGCTTCTAATACCTACGGGATAGTGGCCCGTTACGAGCTTATCCGTCAGAGAATGGAGAGGGGGGATGATGATGTGGATGCCTTTGAGCTGGAGGCAAGGATTCAGGCCCTTACTTCCGCCAGACTTTTTGAGGCTGATACGGTTTCATCATCCAGGGAGTTGTACCGTGTACCGGTCAGAACGGCGGTGAACTTTATAAGAGTCCTGTTGGGTAAAGATATTGTCAATTTTCAGGAAGATGATAAAATCTTCAATGTTATTGAAATCGGCTATTTCTGGGAACGTAACCGGCGTTATCAGGAAGCGATAAATATCTATTCAGATGTTCTTGAAAATCCTCTTCAATTTGAAATACGTGCAGCCATTATGGTACACAAGGCATT
This sequence comes from Chitinispirillum sp., assembly GCA_007115975.1. Taxonomy (GTDB): domain Bacteria; phylum Fibrobacterota; class Chitinivibrionia; order Chitinivibrionales; family Chitinispirillaceae; genus Chitinispirillum. Next base: position 1,948 of record SKJJ01000123.1, on the reverse strand, counting down.
TTGTTATTCTATGCTCAATGAGTACGAGAAGGCCAAGGGGCTCTATGAGAGGGTGATCAGTGAGTTTTCCGGAACAGAGGCCGGAATGATCTCCTGGAGGCTTCTTGATTTTATAAGTGGAATGGAGCAGGAGCGCAGAGCTGTTGCGAGTAAGCAGCTTAGCGGTTTAGAGAAGGCAAAGCAGTTTTACCGGCTTATGGACTTCAGAAGTGCTATCAGGTACTTTTCCCTGTATCTTGATCAGCGGCTGCCAATAGCATCTGCCGTTGAGGCCAGGTTTTATAAAGCCCGTGCCCATGAGGAGTTGGGTGAGACTCAGGAGGCTATGATAGAGTTTCGAAGGGTGATTCAGGATGATCCTGGGAACAGGTGGTCGATACAGGCAAACAGGCGTCTGCTCATGCTGGGAGAGTTTTATGAACAGCAGCAGCAGGTTGCTCAGGAAGCGCGGCGACAACTAGAGGCGTATCAGGATCAGGTGTTTATGAACAATCTCCAACGGTACTCATCAATGGTGTCCTCCAGTTCACTTAGAGACCAGCTTCGTTCGGAGATTCAGAAAGGGACGTTGACTGGAGGGAGTGATTCAATAATGGATTTAATCAATAAAATAGGGGTTATCGATTTAACTGGTGAGAAGGCAGCACAAGAAGCTGCTACCAGGCAGCGCCAGTCTCAGCAGCAGGTAATCGAGGAGGCTGCAAAAATGGGAACAGCCGAGATACAGGAACTTAAAAGGCGCAGAGAACTTGCATCAAATCCTTACAGAAGACCAAGTTTTATCCGACAGGTTATTGATGAACACTCCTCCGAACTCCGCTTTATCTATAACCGACAACTGAGAAGCGGTTCAACTATTTCAGGGAGGATGGTGGTTGAGTTAACTATTGCACCTGATGGTACCATCACTTCAGCGCGAACCGTTCAATCCACCATTGGTAGTCCTGAGTTTGAGCGTCAAGTGGTTAACAGGGTTTCGGGCTGGCGTTTCAGAGCGGTTCCCGATACGCTGGGATCTTTGGTTGTAAATTATCCCTTTGAGTTTTTTGAAGAGCAGTAGGATTTCGCTTTACGTAAGTAAGTCCCGTCGAATAGTGGCCCGTAAGTCTACGGCAAAATTGACTTTAGGGATGAGGGGGGGGTATCTTCTTTGTGAATAGTTCTGAAAAGATCAAAATCTCCTGACAGTACTGAAAACTCCTTATTCATAAATCTTCAATAAAGATTATTGTAAGATCACCTTCTTCCGGCATGGTATTTGAGCCATCACCAATATGAGCATCAACGATTCGGGCCTATTTTTCAGAGGTAGCTCATTATGGACAAGTGGTCAAAGATGGTGGTGGTTTTCTTTATAGGCGGCAACTTTGTTTTTGCCTGGGGCGGGGGCGAATTTAAAGAGGAGTTTACAGCTACCGATAGTGGGTATCATTTCAGAGTCCGTTTCAGTACTTCGCTCTGTGCCGATACTGTTTTGGCAATTCTTTATGATTTTGACCATGTGAGTCACTACACCTTCAGCTCAGAAGAGGTTACTCTTATCTCTTTTGATGATAGCGAGTATCGGGTCAGGATTCAGTTCAGCAGATTTTTTTACAGTTTTACCTCTCTTTTCAGGAGAACCCTACGGGGAGATACGGTTTTCACGCATATGGAGGAGTTTACTCAGCGAAGAGCACTTGTTCCGGATGTTTCCTTTTCAAAAGGGGTTTATACTGTTACCCGCAGTCAGGAGGCAAGCACCGTGGAACTGATTCAGCATGTGCGGTTCAGCGGCCCGGTGAACAGAATCTATATGCGAATGATTCAGGGAGGGGTAAAAAGGTTCAGGGAGAGTATGCTTGAGTACATAAAAGAGAAGGAGCGCAGATTAGATTAATCTGCGCTCCTTTTGATCTCTAAAGTACTGTTATCTTCAGGTCATTGAACTTGAACTATTACCGTTCTT
>SKJJ01000234.1 GCA_007115975.1 Chitinispirillum sp. | reverse complement strand
CTCGACCCGCTCCTCATAGGTTGCGTTATCCAGGATAACGATCACAAAATTCTTACCGGCATCATTTACAGCGTCCTGGATAGTGCTGTAATTTGCATTCAATGAAGGGTCCTTGGCTACCGTTAGCGTTTGGACCTGTGTGAATGCGTTTTGAACTGCAAAAGCCGCAAAGAGGATCAGGAAGATAATCTTTCTTTGGTACATGGTAAAATCACTCCTTTTGATTAGTAACAACGGGGGGCAGTATCCCCAGGTTAATAACGGGTTGATTAGGGTCACCGGCCCCTTTTAAAACGTTTAAATGACGGTGTTGAGAGTATATTGTGCTTACACTAATATAATATACTGCGAATCTGTTGAAAAGCCATGGTTTTTAGCGTTTCGTTCTAGATTTCTGTATACAGTTTGGGTATACGGAGGGTGAGAAGCTGCAGCTGCAGGGGTTTAAGCATGGTGTAGCCACTTATTGTTGCTGCTGCAGGGTGCAAGAGGGTTCTTCTGGTACAGAACAGCTGTTTTTTCAGGTTCAGTGCTGTACCTCTCTGCAGATGGTGTTGTGAGGTATGCCGAAGGTGCGGTTGGAGTGGTTCACTGAGAGGGCAAAGACGCGGGCATCGGCTCGGGGGGCGTTGGCAAAAAGAGGTATGCCTGCAACAATAAATGCTCTGAAGGAGTCGAATTTATTAGTGATGAATGATTAAAGGTTTCACTTTGGGTTGTCGATTATAATAGTAGAGGTGTAGTAGAGGTGGTTTGAGTTGTATTTTTCTGCAAACGGGAGGTATGCGCTATGCATCAGAGAGTTGAGCCATATGTTACGCTTGACGATCGTCCGGAGCGGGATACTGTTATAGAGAAGGATGAAGTGATGAGCCTTATCATAGATGTTGAAGTGTTGGGTATTGAGGAGTTCTATGATAAGTACTTTGAGCTGGAACACAGAACCTGATCTCTGTACACAGTGGCGGTCGGAAAACTGAACTCGGCGGTATCGGCATATTTACAGCGCCGGATCTTTCGGTCTTCGAGCTGGAAAAGAACCTTGAGGCGGTCCAGCCTGAAAACCGGGTGAGAAGGGTGGTGGTGCGGATGCTGCCGTAATTTATTTGTTTCTGATTCGTTATGGTTACCTGCAGTTTTTTCGCTCCCCGGCCCTGTTTCAACCACGGGGAGGGGCGATCTTTTTATTGGGTGGCGCTTGATTGCCGGGCGATCTCCCCTCCTGTTCAATCAATTTTGATTTTTTTGTGCACCCCTGTTTATATTACCCTAAATTATACAGCGGCAGGACTTTTTTAAGGTGTTACAATAGACGGTAGGATTACGATGCTAATGAGAGCTTTAGTTGCGGCAGCAGCAGCGGTGCTGTTATTTGTAGTGTGTGATACCGATGAGGTTATGGTTGATGGTGATGGGAATATATACCGGACTGTGCGTATCGGCAATCAGCTCTGGACGCTTGAAAATCTTCATACAAGCTCCTATGCGTGCGGAACCACTATCCCCTATATAGCGCAAGCGGGTGAATGGCAGGCACTGCAGAGCCCAGGAATGTGTTACTACCGAAATGCCCACAATTCAGACAGTCTGGCCAAATATGGTGCGATCTATAACTGGTATGTGGTTGATCCTCATAACCCCAGGAAAATTGCTCCCGAAGGGTGGAGGGTTCCCACCAGTGAGGACTGGGATACTCTTCAGGACTACTTATCCATAAGGGGCTACAACTGGGATGGCTGCGTATCGGCAAACAGGGTTGCAAAAGCGCTTGCGGCGGCTACCAGCTGGAACAACTCAATGGTAAGGGGAGCCACCGGGAGTGATCCCCATAAAAACAACAAAAGCGGCTTTAGCGCCCTTTCAGCCGGGTATCGCCTGAGTGATGGGAATTTCTATCATTATGGTAGCAGGGGGTACTGGTGGACCTCTACTGAGGTGTCCCGGTCACACGCCTACAGTCGTAACCTTATCTACGATTATGAGGAGCTTGGCACGGTAAGTGAGGATAAGAGGTTAGGTTTTTCGGTGCGTCTGGTAAGAGAATACTGACGGTTTTTCAGGTAAATGAAACGGTCAGATGGTGGGACTGGCATCTGCAGTTGAAAATAGCTATTTTTTCCCATCTGTTTTTTTGACTGTTTCACGATCCCACAGGTGCCTTGTTTATAGTTGACCAGCAGGGGTTTTGCAGAAGGAGTTTCATTGAAGGTAATAATTGTCGGCGCCGGGGCGCTGGGGCTTGGGCTTGCGGAGTATCTGAGTCGCTTTGAGCATGAGATCTCAGTGATTGAGCGAAATGCCAAACTGGCACTTGAAATCAGTTCCCGATTTGATGTGCTTACGGTCAACGGCTCCGGGTCGAGTCCTGAAACGCTTGAGCAGGCAGGGGTAGAGAGTGCAGACATGATCATTGCCGTTACCCCCAGTGATGAGATAAATCTGCTCGCCTGTCACTTTGCAAAACAGTATTCAGTGGAAAAAAGGATCGCAAGGATTGTATCAGAAGAGCTCATCGGGGCTGAAAAGATCAACCTTGAAACGGTTGGTGTCACCCATGTGATTGAAACAGAAAAAGAGCTGGTGAAGAACATTTTGCGTTATGTGGAGCTTCCCGGGTTGATAGATGCAGCAGATTTTCACGGTGGCAGTGTGTTTTTGCGGGGCTACAAGATCACCCCTGAGATGCCCATTGCCGGTAAAACGCTTTTTGAAACCAGAGAGCTTGCCGGTGAATCACAGATGCTTGTCATGGCGATTCTTCGCAACGGTGAGAGTATCATTCCAAGCGGCGCAGAGAGACTGCTTCCGGGAGATGAGGCTATTACCATAATGCCGGCACAATCCTATCCCGCCTACCGCTGCCTTATAAACCGGCCATCAAAGAAACTGCACAAAATAGTGGTTGCGGGTGATTCCCTTGGAGCCGTGAACATCTGCAGTGCCCTCTCACTCATTGCAGACAGGGTTATACTGCTGGACTCCGATCAGGAGCATGCACGGGAGGCTGCTCTTGCGCTCAATGGGGTGGAGGTTCTTTTCGGAGAGGAGACCGATGCGGATCTGTTGCAGGAGATCAATGTTAAAACCGCAGATTTCTTTATAAGTGCGGGCAAGGATATGGAGGGCAATATCATGGCGAGTCTGCTTGCAAAGGCAGAAGGGGCCAGAGAGGTTATTGCCATCCGCACCGATGACCGGCATTTCAACCTGTTTAACTCTCTTGGAATCGATCATGTAATCAGTCCCCGCCGTGTTACGCTGTATAAAATAATCGAAAGTATACAGATTGCGCCCATCGATCCGCTTCTTAAGCTCCGAAAGCTGGATCTTGATGTGGTACGGGCGGTGGCGTTAAAGAACAGCCCTGTAGTTGGCAAGAGCCTTATCAGCCTCGACCGGCAGTTCAATAAAAATGTGATCATTGGTTCGATTGTCCGGGATGGAAAGATTATTATTCCAAACGGTTATACCGTTATTGAAAGTGGTGATGAGGTGATTGCTATCTGTTACAGGAGCAGTTTTGCTTCTGTTAAAAAGATGTTCAAGGCCGGTTTCCGTTTTTCAAAAGGTGAAAGAGTTTGAATTTCAGATTTGTAGTTTTTGCAGTCGGTAAACTCCTGCAGGTACAGGGTCTGATCTTTTTGATCCCTGCGGTTATCGCATGGTTTGAAACTGCTGGTCCGGTCACAGAACGGTTGCTCTCACCGGAATTTTTCGGTTTTTTCATCGCTATTCTCTTTTCCCTCAGTGTGGGAACAGTGCTGGTGGCTCTGTTTGCCAGAGACAGAGGTGAGATCGATGTCAGGGAGGGATTTGCAATCGTAACCCTGGGTTGGATTGTTCTGGCGCTGGTCGGAGCTATCCCCCTCTTCAACTTCTTCCTTTCCATACTGGACGAGATCACGGTTCTGGCAGTTCTAAGGGCTTTTACCGATGCGTTCTTTGAGGTGATGAGCGGGCTTACCACCACCGGGGCTACTATTCTGGTTGATATCGAAGCGCTTCCTGCCGGACTGCTCTTCTGGAGAAGTCTTACCCACTGGATCGGGGGGATGGGGATTGTAACGCTTGCCCTGGCACTGCTTCCGGTATTTGGCGTCTCCGCCTATCAGCTCTTCAGAGGGGAGGTTCCAGGGCCATCAAAAGAGAGGCTCAAACCCCGCCTGGCCCAAACGGCAATTATCCTCTGGGGGGTTTATGCGCTGTTGACGTTTGGTCAAACGGTGCTGCTTATGTTTGGCAACATGTCGGTCTTTGAGGCATTTTGTCATGCATTCGGAACAATGGCTACCGGTGGGTTTTCCACCAGAAACGTCTCGGTCTCTGCCTTTGGAAGTGCCTATATAGAGTGGGTTATCATAGTCTTTATGTTTCTCGCAGGCACCAATTTCCTTATACATTATAAAGTCATATTCGGCCGCGATCTGAGCATGATCAGGGAAAACCGAGAATTTCATTTTTACCTGGGGACCATTCTTGTCGCCACGCTCTTTTGTGCCCTGATACTTGGGTTTCAGGGGATATCGCCTTCTGATACCATACAGCGTCAGTTCAGATCAGAGACGCTCTCTGAGCAACAGCTCCAAACCGTAAGAGAAGTGGAGACGGAAAGGATTAATACCCCATCCCGTCTCATAAGACAATCTCTGTTTCAGGTTATCTCCATTGTGACCACTACCGGGTTTGCCGGTGCCGACTGGGACACATGGCCCGACTCGGTGCGGCTGTTGCTTATGGTGTTGATGTTTTTCGGAGGTTCTGCGGGGTCGACTGCCGGAGGAATAAAGATGATAAGAATGCTGGTGCTTTTCAAGGTCGCGTTTCATCAGGCAAAGATTATGATCCAGCCCCGGCTTGTATCCCCTGTAAAGATTGGAAACCAGGCGCTCAGTGATTCTCAGATGTCGGGAATCGTCTCGTTTTTCATCATCTTTATGCTGCTTTTTGTGTTCTTCTCACTCGTCATGTCTACCATGATTCCCGATTTTAAAACCGCAGTTTCTACTGTCGTTGCAACCCTTGGTAATATCGGTCCCGGATTGTCGGGTATCGGGGCGTTTGAGAACTACTCATGGATCCCCCTGCCCGGTAAATGGGTCCTGACTCTCTGCATGCTGCTTGGAAGGCTTGAGATCTATACTGTTCTTATTGCCTTTTCAAGAATTTCCTGGAGAAGGTGACCCAACTGTATCTCCAAAGTTCATGGAAAACGGCT
>SKJJ01000110.1 GCA_007115975.1 Chitinispirillum sp. | reverse complement strand
TTCTGATCTGCTTCGGAATTTTGACATTATTACCTCCTGTGTAGATGTGAAAAGTGTACAGGAAATAATATCACATTATATATTTAACTTTACAACACGTGGATTACCGAAGGCTTACATTATGACAGTATAAGCCATAACCTATACTTTCTTATTTTCTGCTTCTTTAATGAAGTCATTCCACTTTTTAAAACCGGTAGCGTCTTTGCGGGCTTTTTCGAGCTCCAAAGCATCCTGGAGGTCTTCAATTTCCTCTTTTAGCCGCTCAAAATCAGTAACTTTGAGCACAACACTTTTTTTGTGCCCTTTTTTGCCGGTCAAATAATCGATATTTTTACGTTGAATCATAACCACACCATCTTTTTTCAGTATTTTCGCACTATACTAATATAGCAATTACTGCAGTTTATCGGGGCAAAAACCGTGCAACTCCAAGACATCAATATTACTACACCTTGAAAGTACTTATTATTGCTGAAGGCAACTATTTCCAGATTCATTGGTCATTGGTCCGCTTTCAGGTAAAAGAGAAATCTTACAACTCGTTCATACTCTGAAACCTGCGCCTGCAGTTTTAAGGGGTGAGTGTCCAAGTCCATCCCCTCTTTTAACACCCCTTTTTTTTGAAAAAATAGTTAAGAAGAGTATATTACTGATTTGCTACTGGTCTCTAAATCGTTCTTTTCGCACTCACATCTTCTCAGGGAGGTCTTATGAAATTAGTCCTAACAGTCACTTTTGCGCTGCTTACTTTTTGCGGGACGCTGTTTGCCCAGCAAGCCATTCAGCTCAATGATCCGGATATGAGCCGGGGTTCATCACTGATGCAGTCTCTGCAACAGAGAAAATCTGTGCGCTCCTACAGCGAAAAGCCCCTGAGCACTCAGGATCTTTCCGATCTTCTTTGGGCCGCCTACGGTGTAAACCGTCCCGATGAGAAAAAACGCACTATCCCAACCGCTTCAAATGTTCAGGATATTGATCTTTATCTGTTCACCGCAGAAGGTATTTACCTCTACGACGCCTCTGAAAACATGCTCAATCCCGTTCTAGAGGGAGATTTCAGGGCAGAAGCCGGTATACAGGACTTTGTGGGTACTGCCCCTGTTACTATTGTCATAGTTTCTGATCTGAGTCGCTACAGACGAGGCGATGAAGCTGCAAGAAGAAGATACGCTGCAATGCATACTGGATCAGTGTCTCAGAATATTTCGCTTTTCTGTGCTGCAAACAACATGGGAACGGTTGCAATTGGCATGCTTGATTACGATGCGGTAAAAGAGAGGCTTGGCCTCAGTGAAACTCAGATTGTCAAATTGAGTCATCCGGTGGGATTTTTGGAGTAGTTGGAAAGAAGTGTCGGGTGTCGAGGGGAAGAAACTTCGGGGATTTTCTCTTCCGCCCCCCCCCCGACACCCGATCCTCGTCACTTCTCACTCCTCACTTGCCTACAACTTTTCAGCTATCTATATTGTTTATTTCAATAGATAAATGGCGAGGTTGTTTTGTCTTCCAATACTGCACTGCAGCGGATAGAATATTTCCGTAACTGTTTTGTTTTGATCCCCCAAGGTGGTAAACACCATCAGACCATTCTGTATGTAACATCTATTAAAAATAGCAAAAACCGAATATTCTGCAGCTGTTGCAGAGGTTCCTATGCGAAATGCTCCCACGCCAGGGATCTTCTTGTGCTCTATCAGGAGCTTACAGACCTCAGTGCTCCGGATCTCCCCCACGAAAGCTTCTTAAAAAGCGATCTCTACAAGCTATTTGCTCCGTTGATAAAACGCTTTCCGGCAAGTGCACAGTCCGTAAAAGCAACACTTTATGATGAAAAACTGGTCATTGAACTGAAGGGGTCACCAGTACAGATAGAATGTAGCCGGTGTGATGAATCGATGCGTTTTTTGGAGAGAGCAGGGGTGAAACTGGAAGGGTTCACCTCAGTAGACAGAGCTGCGCTGCTCTCTAAAACCACCAGTTTCGTTTACAGCGAGGTCGAACAGCAGCTTCATTCAGAAGGCCACAAAAGTGTTCGCATGGCTGAAGAAGAGTGTATCTGGTTTCGGGCTGCTTACCATATATTCCGAGAGCTCAAAGGTGACCAATTCCTGATTGAAACAAGGATGGAGGATCTATTCACTGTTGAGATTACTCCTCAGAATGAGGCATCCTGGGGTATGAAAATCCGGGTAAAAGGCAGCTGCGTACCAGACATGGCGACATTCATCAAGAAACTATCTCCTGATTCGCTCTCTTTTTCAATCGATGATACACCACGTAAGCTGTTGTTTTTCCTCACCTATCCATCACAGGAGACAATCAGCTTCAATCCTGCGACTGGTCTCTTCTCTGAGGGTAAAGAGTGGGAGCCCATAGCTGCAAAAAATATCTTCGGATCCCAGGCCTATCTTCCTGACCGCCAATCTCTTATCTCGTTTGATTCACAAAGCATCGGACTTCTTGCACAAGGCTGGGCAGAGAGTGTCTGCGTCGAACAGAAAAATGTATCGTCATTCCTCGAAAAAAACGCAGCACTGTTTTCGACCAATTCACCGGAGCAGGGAGTATCCGCTCAGCAATACGACCTGTTTTCGGGCGCAGAGGAAACCCGTTCAAACAGCGGCTCACGCAGCTTTGACAGACTTCTTAATATGCCAATCTTCAGGGTAATAGATAGAATAGTAATCAAAGTTGAGAAGCTGGCAGATAAATGGTGTACCCTTCAAATCACCTACCGGTCCGCCGATTGTGAAATCACCCTTGAACAGCTTCTTGTTACACGTAAAGAGGGTAAACGTTTTGGTATCGGTACCAGGGGTTTCTTCGACTGCGAGAGTGAAAGTGTAATGGCGGTGCTTCCTTTTCAGAGTGTAGTAAGAGAAGGGCCAAACAGTTACACTTTTCCCCGCTCTGCTCTGATGCAATTTATGACCAGAAACAGAGGTCGCGAAGTTATTATTGATGGCGGTGATAAAGAACGTCTTAAGATTGAGGCGTTTACAGAGTATCGGGATCCAATCCATTCAACAACTCCTTTAAAAGGCTTTAGCTCATCACTTCGTCCCTATCAGAGCAATGGTGTGGCCTGGCTTCTTTTCCTCTATGACAACGAATTCGGTGGACTGCTCTGTGATGATATGGGACTTGGAAAAACCCATCAGGTATTGGCCTTTATTACAACGCTCAAGGAGCAGCGCAACAATAGTTCTCCGGTTCTTGTGGTCTGTCCGGTTTCGGTGATGGGGCATTGGAAACGGCTCTGTTCAGCATTTGCCCCGGGCTTAAGCTGCACAATTTATCATGGTCAGGGGAGAACAGTTGCCGATTTAGCAGATTTTGAACTTGTGATTACCTCTTATGGAGTACTCAGGGCGGATTGGCCGGAGCTCAGTGAGTGTCAGTTCGAAGTGGCGGTGTTTGATGAAGCTCAGCAGCTTAAAAACAGCGATACCGCAGTAAGTAAAGCTTCAGAAAGCCTCTGTGCAAATATGAAACTTGCCATGAGCGGAACTCCTGTGGAAAACTCACTTACAGACCTCAAAAGGCTCTTTGACATTGTTCTTCCTGGCTATCTGGGCACTGATCAGACATTTACCGAACGTTTCATCAAACCGATTGAAAACTCCTTCGATCTTATTGCCCGGGAAACTCTCAAAATCTCCATATCCCCTTTTATTCTCAGGCGTCTCAAGGAGGATGTCCTCCTTGAGCTGCCTAAAAAAATAGAGGATACCAGAAGTTGCGGACTCAGTGATGAGCAGCATACCCTTTACAACGATGCCTATGAAAAGAGAGGTAAAAAACTCGCAGCGCAGGTTGGGGATACGGATCAACCTGTTCCCTATATGCACGTTTTTGCGCTGCTTAAGTATCTCAAGGAGGTGTGTAATCATCCTGCACTTGCCTTGAAAAACAGCGATGCCTACATAAATCATCGCAGTGGAAAATGGGAGCTGTTTAAGGAGATACTGGATGAAGCACTTGGTTCAGGACAGAAGGTAGTTGTTTTTAGCCAGTATCTGGGAATGATAGAAATCATCAGCAAATATCTCGAAGACTCAGAGGTGGGCCATATTGTCCTTACTGGTTCAAGCAGAAACAGAGATAAACTTATAAGCAGGTTCAGCAATGATGAAGAGTGCCGGGTGTTTGTGGGTTCCTTAAAAGCTGGAGGGGTGGGGATAGATTTGGTTGCAGCATCGGTGGTTATTCACTATGACCGATGGTGGAATGCTGCGGCTGAGGATCAGGCCACAGACAGGGTGTATCGGATGGGGCAGAAGCGTGGAGTTCAGGTGTTTAAATTGATCACTGAGAACACCTTAGAGGAAAAAATCGACAAGATCATTTCAAAGAAAAAAGAACTCTCATCATTGGTGGTGAGTGAAGATTCACCGGATGTAGTGAAATCTTTTAATCGCGAGGAGATGCTTGAGCTTCTTGAGTGGAACAAAACGGGGGTAGATTCCGTTGAACTGCTTGATGAGCCAGCGGTTATGTAAAACTACAACAGGAAGTGTCGGGGGAGGGGGAGGGGAAGAAACTGCAGAAATTTCCCCTCCCCCGACACCCGACCCTCGTCACTCCTCACCGAAGAATCAGCTTCTGCTGGAATGAGTCGTTTCCTCTTCTGATCCTCATAAAGTAGACCCCCTTGAGATTTTCAGGGACCTGCAGATTAACGATGGTTCCGTTTATTTCAACAGTATCCCATCTGTGAACAACACGTCCGCGTGCATCAAAAATGGTGATCCCAAGATTATCCCTGAGCTGGTCATCGAATACCAGTGAAATCCAGCCATTCATATCCACTGAGATGCGGAAAGCCAATTCTGAAAGTGGCCTGTATGTTACACCTGTGGTGGAGAAGATGATGTTTTCCCTTGGTACTGCGGGTTTTTCTGAAGGATCAATAATAATTTCATCTGGTAACAGAAGAGGTACTCCCTCATCGGCATAAAATTCCATATCATCTCTGCTCATACTGTCTGATTCTAATGCAAGAAGGCTCATATCCTGATCAACAAAGCCGTATACTGCACCCAAACCCGTTAAGTTTGCAGAGAGACTGTATTTACAAGCCCACAGGAAGGGAAGCATTTCATAGGCCGAAGTGTCAGGAGTTATTGCTTGCGTGTAGCTGAAAGCGACTCTTCCTGTAGAGTCATAGAGCGTCCAGACTACAGTACTGTCCCAGGGTGCCGAGGATTTAAGGTA
>SKJJ01000020.1 GCA_007115975.1 Chitinispirillum sp. | reverse complement strand
TTTGAGCGGTTATACGCGGCAATAAAGGGCAGACTCGTTTCGCTTCGCACCTCAAGCTCCAGTGGTGAAACAGGGTTTTTTGTGATAATATTTATGACCCCTCCAAAGGCATTTGCTCCATAAAGTGCTGAATAAGGCCCCCGTACAATCTCTACCCTCTCAATCGCTTCCAGCGGGATTACATTGAGAATGAGAAAGGGAGTACCTGCAGCATTGGTGGGTATGCCATCCACCAAAACAAGGATACGGGTAGCAGCCAGTGCTCCGGGGATTCCTCTCATTACGATATCAATGGGAACGCCTTCCCCCATACCGGCACTTCGTCTGACCTGAACACCGGTTTGTCCCGAAAGCAGGTCATCAACAGTATGCGCAGCGGTTATATCGATATTCTCAGAAGAGATAACAGAGACACTTACCGGCAGCTCGGAAGTTTGCCTTACATTCCTGGTTGCAGTAACCACCACTCCATCCAGTCTTTTTACGGGTTGATCAACCCCAAGGCTTGTATCCGGGTCTGAAGATGCTGCAAAGGGATGTAGTACAATCCCCAGGATAAACAATATGCCGGTTGGGCAAAATCTTAATGGATTCATAACTAAAATATCCCTGCTATGGTTTTCGTAGTGTGTTAGAGATAAAATAATCTGATGAAACCATGGCACAAGATATTTTTTTGCTTGATTTATAAACAGGCTGATGCTATTTTGCTGTTTAAATTTTACCTGTAATTATCCGGAGAGATCATAATGAGAGAAAAAATTCACCCCAAATATGAAGAAGCAACCTTTACCTGCTCTTGTGGGAATGTAATTAAGACACGTGCCACAACAAAAAGTACCCACCTGGACATCTGTAGTGAGTGCCATCCGTTTTATACCGGCAAACAGAAACTTATCGACAGTGCTGGCCGGGTAGAGCGTTTCCGTAAGAGATACGAGAACGCATCCAAAAAATAGCTTTTTTATTTTATGACTGCAATGACGGTAAAAGGACAGACCTTTTACCGTCATTTTTTTGGCTTCTATGGAGAATTTGCGGGTAGTCTGAAGGTTAGTCTCAGGTTGTTATGGAATGGCCTTTAGTATTAAGAGGTGTAAGATGTTGGGGCTAAAGGCTAAATGGGAGAAAGGAGTTGTCCACGCAAAGCACGGAAGACACTGAAATAGGAAAACAGAATCTGCCCTCTTTCTCATCTTCCGTGCTTTGCGCGTCTTCCGTGGACAGAAATCTCATTCTATTTTTTTGGCGGCTAACAGGGAAGACTCGATCAGATTCTAAAGGCTTCTGTTTTGCGTCACCCCAAACCCGTCTTACGTAAAACTTTTAAGACCTATTTGGGCGGTCCCTGAGCTCCTAACTGAAGGGCCCCCCCCAGGTACCTGTGCCGGATTTTTTTATTGAGACATTTGTGATACATATACTGCTCCTGTTGAGAATTATACAAGTGAGCATCGGCATTCCCGGCACTCGGGGACCGGAGAAACGGAGGCTCGCCATTGCGGCACGCAATTTCCGGAGAAAACCAAATGCCGTGTCCACAAAAAATGTCCGGGTAAAATGCGCCCGGGGGGGGGGGGCGAAGGGTGGACAATTCCGATTATCCAGTACCCTCCGCTAAGCGGGAGTCTTCGCAGCGCTGTTAACGAGGTACCGAGTGCAGCGAGCCCGTAAGAGAACCGGTAAGTTTACAGTGAGCTCCTTGTCGAACTGTCCGCGGCAGGCGCCCAAATTCTCAAACATATTTTAATATTTAACCATAACTCATTGTTCCGTAAGAACAAATGATGCTTTAAGATCGCCTATTTACCCACAAATTCTCCGGTACAGCCGTTTTTATTATTTTTATAAGCGATATTTATCTGCGCTATACGCCGAAAAATTTACCAAAAAATGAAAGCAGTTTATATGATTTACCAGAAAGTAGACGACCTCTTACAAAAGCATCATGAGCTGGAAATGAGACTCGCCTCTCCGGAAGTAGCGGGAGATCCGGCAGAGATGGAGAAACTTGGCAGAGAATACAACTCCATTGCTCGCAATCTTGAGGTGTTTAACCAGTACAAAAAGCTGATTGATGACACTCACTCTGCAGAGAAGATCTTGGAGAGTGAGAGCGATCCGGAGATGATTGAGCTTGCCAATGAGGAGATCGTTAGTTACAAACAACAGATTGAAGAGATTGAGCAGAAAGTAAAGGTTCTGCTTGTGCCCCGTGATCCAAAGGATATCAAAAATGCGGTAATGGAGATACGGGCAGGAACCGGGGGGACAGAAGCCGGAATATTCGCTGCGGATCTGTACAGAATGTACACCCATTTTATTGAAAGCAAGGGGTGGAAGATTGAAGTGCTCAGTTCCAGTTTCGGTGACCTTGGGGCAGTAAAAGAGGTTGTTTTCATGGTAAAGGGTGACAACGCCTATGGTACCCTTAAATATGAATCGGGTGTTCACCGTGTGCAGCGTGTTCCCCAAACAGAAACACAGGGACGCTTACACACCTCCGCGGCATCGGTTGCAGTGTTTCCTGAGGTGGAAGAGTTTGAAATACAGATAAACCCCGAAGATTTGCGAATCGACACTTACTGCTCGAGCGGCCCTGGAGGACAGTCGGTAAACACCACCTATTCGGCAGTGCGCATTGTACATGCCCCTACCGGCCTTACGGTAACGTGCCAGGACGAGAAGTCCCAGATCAAAAACAAGGCAAAAGCCTTAAAAGTGCTTCAAACCAGACTCTATGAACAACAGCGCGCGGAAGTAGAAGCCAAAGAGTCCGCAGAGCGCAAAAGCATGGTAAGCAGCGGCGACAGAAGCGCCAAGATCAGAACCTACAACTTCCCGCAAAACCGGATCACCGACCACCGGATAAACCTTACTCTTTACAACCTTGACTCTGCCATAAATGGCGATATTGGGGAGCTTGTGGAGTCGCTCTCTCTTGCGGATCTTAATGAGCAGATTAAAGAGACCGGGATGTGATTTGGAGCCCCCTAAATCACCCCGAGGGGGGACTTTGGGGGGCTCCAAAACAGGAGGCTCTGCACCAAGGCGTAAAAAAAAGGAAAGACTGCAATGAACAGGGGCAACATACTACATAATATCGAAGCCCGTCTGCGCCCCATCGTTGGAGAGTTCAGTCGCATCGAAGCAGAGACGATTCTACAGAGCGTACTTAAGGTTTCAAGAACTGAGCTGTTGCTATCCCCTAAAAAAGAACTGGAACCGGATGTATCTGCAGAGCTTGAGAGGATCGTTACCCGGAGATTAAAAAATGAACCGCTTCAATACATTCTGGGCTCAGCATACTTTTTTGACCGGGATTTTACGGTTACCCCCAAGGTGCTTATTCCCCGTCCTGACACAGAGATTCTTGTTGAGACGGTTCTCTTGTGCCACAAACATGAGCAGTGCCGATTTGCAGATATGTGCACCGGTTCGGGCATCATTGCAGCAGTGCTGAAAAATCAGCGGCCATCCTGGCATGCTCTTGGGGTTGATATCTCAATTGATGCCCTGAGAGTGGCCAAAATTAACTCTTCAGCGATAAACCTGCTGTGCAGCGATATGTTCAGTGCTTTCAAAAAAGGCGAACGATTCGATTTTTTTGTGAGTAACCCTCCCTATATCTGTGCCACTGAGATGAAAAGTCTGGATAAGAGTGTGCTGGATTTTGAGCCCCGCAAGGCGCTTTTTGGTGGCGAGGACGGGCTTGACTTTTACAGGGTTTTAGCTTCCCGTGCAACAGATTTTCTCATAGATCGGGGCCATATCCACCTTGAAATCGGCTATAATCAAAAAGAGGCGGTTCAGGATATATTACATGAACACGGATGGACCGATATTATTTTACGCAAAGACCTGCAGGGACATCCAAGAGTTGTAAGTGCAAGAGGCAAAACCCGTTTATCATGAGCACAACAGTTAAAAACAGAACACCGCTCCCAAACTGGATGAACAGAACGTTTTTACCACAGACCGCATCATCTCTTTACAGCCTCTGCACATCAGCCCGCAACAGAGCATACGATTTGATCCCATCTCTTTGCCGAAAAGCTCCGCGAAGGGTGATAAGTATAGGGGGTATCCGGGCAGGTGGAACGGGTAAAACCCCTTGCGCACTCCTTACAGGAAAAAAACTCATGGAAATGGGCTTCAATGTTGCGTTTTTATCGCGGGGATACGGAAGAAAAGAGCGCCAACCGGTTATCGCAGAGCCCCGGAAGCCCCAACCGTGGGAGCTCATTGGAGACGAGCCGGCACTTTTGCATAGAAATCTGCCACAGTCCTGGTTAGGAATCGGTTCAAAAAGGGTAACAGTAGCAGAGAAGCTTGGGCATTTGGTGCCGGAAAACACGATTTTTGTTTTGGATGATGGTTTTCAGCATCGCAGGATAAGACGTGATCTTGATATTGTGTGCCTCAACAGTGACCTGTTTTCCGATCGCATGATTCCAATGGGTTATATGCGCGAGTCGCTCAACTCTCTTTGCAGGGCAGATCTTGCACTTGTTATAGGGAGTTTCGATGAGACGGTTGAGGATTTAAACAAGACAGCAGATCGTTTAAGGGATCGTTTCCGAAATCTTACGGTATTGATTCTAAAACAGCGAGCGCTCTGTTGGGTGAATTGTGCAACAGGGCTTGAGAGTGAGACACTTCCCTTTACCAGGCCATCTCTTATTTGTGGCATAGCACGCCCCCATCGGTTTATAGATCTCATTAAATTCATGCATATTGAAATTTCTATGGCATATTGCTTCAAAGATCATTATGTTTTCCAAATGAGTGATTTGATAAAAAAGCGGATATTATATTCAGAAGGTATAATCACAACAGAAAAGGATTATATGAGATTATGCTCTTTAGATTTAGATAAAGCAGTGCAGGAATCAATGTGGTATTTAAAAATGGAGTTGGATTTTACCGATCAAGAATCCAGTGAAGCTTTTTTTTCCACACTACAACGACTTAAACACAACTAAATTATTAAGGAGGACTCTTAAATGAAGTCTGTTTATCTCTTTAGTTTAACCGCTTTTTTTCTTGCAACCATGGTTTTTTCAGTTCATTCAGAGACTTCTGGTGCTACACCTCAGGAAGAGATCGCCTATCATCAGGATTATGATGAGATGGCCCAAACAGAAGAGGGGAAGTATGTTGAAATAACCACCCATTTCCCAAATGTATATAAGGAGCTCGACCCGAAATCTGAAATTATCACCCAGCCTAAAAGAGGAGACTTTCTCGAGCTTATCTCTGAGGGTAAGCGATGGTACAGAGTGAGAGTGGGAGATCAGGTAGGTTTCCTTGAGACAAGAGCCGGTGTGGTGGTGGACCAGCAAAGAAGCCCTCTGGTACCCGTAATTATCTCAATTTTCGCTGTTTTAGTTCTGGCCAGCTTTGTAACAGTAGGTGCGGTTTTTTTTCACAGAAAACACAAAGCGGCGTAAATGCCTAAAGGGAGGCGGGTGTGAAGATTTTCTATTCAGCACTGTTTTTTGCTGCCAGCCTCTTTTTTTGTTTTGAAGCCGGGGCACAGGATCAGGAGGTGCTCTATGCGCGTGTGATCAGACCAGGCACCAGTATCAGAGAGAACTACACCGATCCCCGTAGTCCCATTTTAGGCATGGTAAAGAGAGGCGATGTGCTGCCCATTGTAACGGAAGGCACACGATGGTGTAAAGTTGAATACGGTGAGACAACTGGCTGGATCGACAAACAGCACATCGAAATTATCACAACACAGTCATCGTTTGTTGTTCGGGACGCAACCATCGTCCTGGTGATTATTCTCACCGTTGTGCTGGTAGTATTGCTTATATCGGCGGTTATATCGGTCAGATATGTCAGGGAGTACAAAAAACGGAGTGTCTACGTAGAAAAAAACTTACTGATAATAGCCAGAGAGAAAAAAGTTATCCAATACGTGCTTACCGGTGAAGAGGTCTCGCTTGAGAATTGTTTCAAAGAGATCGGCTTTGCGGTACGAGTCGCCTCAACTTTAAAACAAGCCGAACAGTTCATGAACAGTGCTATTCCGGACCTTGTTCTTATTGACTGGCAGATAAGTCCGGCTACACAAACCCAAATAGAAGATCTGTTTACCCAAAGACCAACAACAAGCAGCGCCTACTTCATTTTTTATAACGTTCCTCATGACACAAAGAGCATCGGCAGCAATGTCCTTCCGAACACTGACTATCTGGGAACCTATTTTTCAGACCGTGATATTTTCAAGTTTGTGACTCCCCTGATTATCACAGAGGAGCGCCCCAAGCTAATCCGTAAAAGTGTAGAGAAATCGGCACTGGAAGGAAGCATAGAGGCTGGCAGCCTTCTTGAGGTTCTGCAATTCATTGAAATCGGCAGGAAAATGGGGTGCCTCATGGTTGACTGTAAAACACCTTTTGGACTGCTCTATTTTCAGGATGGACAAATAATATACGCCAGTACATCCAAGGACACAGGGAAAGAGGCAGTCTTTTCAATGCTCAATTTAAAGGCCGGTACATTTCGGTTCATACTGAATAAACAGCCCAAAGCAGCAAATACCAGAATATCCACCCTGGAGGTATTGATGGAGTGGACAAAGGAATTTGATGAAACTCATGGGAATTGATTACGGCAGACGCCGTATCGGTCTTGCTGTAACCGATCAAGAGGGCTGGAGTATCAGGGGGCTTGGAGTTATTGACCGAAAAAAAAGAGACAACTACTTTTCTGTCCTGATCAGTCTGATTCGTGAAGAAAGCCCTCAGGTTCTGGTTTTTGGCCTTCCTCTTGATGTCGAGGACAGAGAGACGGTTATGAGCCAAGAGGTCAGACGATTCGCCTGCAGAGTGGAAAAGGAGATCGGACTGCCCATAGCGTTTGTTGACGAGAGTCTCTCTTCCCAAAAAGCATCCCAGCTGCTGAGCTTCAGAAAAAAAAAAGATCGCCGAAATAAGGCACTCGTAGACAAAATCGCCGCCTGCCTTATATTGGAAAGATACCGTGAGGAACAGCAATGAAATCGCTTTGGAGATATATTCCCTTTATGGCTGTTTCGCTGCTTTGCCTAAAAGCAGTATGCCCCACTTTTGAGCCGCCACCGCCGGATACATTGTCAGCCCCAAGCTTTATCGGTCCTTATCCACTGCTTTCGGAATTCAAAACAGTACAGGGATATTCAGAGGCCAGCTATCTTCGCTGGACACCACCACAGGATGACTCACTTTCTCCACGATCCTATACCCTGCTCAGACGCACACAGCAAGATTCCACATTCGATCTTCTTGCTCACAATATTCCAAGCCAAATTTCAGATTACTACGATGACCTTTCACGTATCACCTTCCCGTTCACCGGTTTTGACAGCATCTTTTACAAGATTCTGGCAGTTGATTCCCTTGGACGCAGAGGAGACACATCTGTTGCATGTACACTTATTCTCAGTCCCCAGCCCCAATTCGATTCGCTCAACATTGCCCAGGGAATGCTCTTTTGGCATGTACTTGGTATCCAGGGAGCGGCCAATTCCCGGATCAGGATTTGGAACGAAACAGAGAGTATCGTATGGGAAAGTGAAGACACGACCGGATACGGTGGGGAAAACACCCCGGTAAGTTTCCGGAAGATAATTCCCGACAGTATAGTGCTGAAACTGCAGGATTATAGCTGGTATTACGGACTATTTGTAGAAGCAAACGGTCTTGAACGGCAGTCTTTAAAAGTTGATCGCATTATTGTACAATAAATCTATGAAACATCTCTTATTTCTCATATCGTTTTGTCTGACCACAGGTATCGCTTATTCAGCCGGGCATATTCACTACTCAGTTGAATCGACTTCTGAATCAACTGTAAACCTCCTTTTCCAGGTAAACAAACCAGAAAACCACCCTCTAGATGCACTGTTTCTGGCTGTCGCCTCAAATGAAACGAATTCTGTTAAGGGTACAGGAGCATTTATAACCCATGGCCAAAGTGCAACGCCTTTGGTTTCAGCGATAGTTGAGGAGGGGTGGCAGGGTGGTCATTACATGCAGTGGGTCAAAATAGAGCTCCCAGACCATCTCCATACTCAGAAACAGTATACCGGAACAGTGCACTTACATTCAGGATCATTTACCGAATATAACAACGACAACATTATGATCCGTAATTCCGTCGTCTACCTCCCATCAACAAGCCCGATTTCCAAAAGGAGCAGAGTTGAAATTCCACCGGTGCCGTATACTCGTGGTGTCAAGATCGAGGTTGACCGGGATGGGATCTACCAATTCAGCACAAATGATCTACTCGGGCTTGGCGTTCCCGTGAGCACCGTACCAGCTCGAAACTTCAGATTATTCAACAAGGGAGTGGAAGTACCGATTCACACAACAGTAAGCAATTCGACCTACTTCCGTTCTGGAGATAAAATTTTATTTTACGGCCGCCACCTCAGAGCGGAGCACTCCTACTTTACCCAGTATTCCAACACCAATATTTACTGGCTGAGCTGGGGGGATACTCCTGGCAAGAGATACATGGAGGTCTCCGGGGCCCAAAGAAGAGACCTTACCGAATACGGCACACGCTTTGATACCTCTGCCACAATAGCCAGAGAATTTTATGACACACTTCATTTTGAACAGGACAACGATATAAGGTGGCTGGGCTCCATTCACGACCCATCAGAAATGAGTGGTGCACCCGTTATTGACACAATAGACAACTGGTATTGGGGGTTTATCGGTACCGATGATCTTACCAACCATACGATAGATCTTCCCTCCCCTGCCGGCAGAGGAAGTGCACAGATAACAATAGCAATGATGGGCCTTACCAGTATACCATATGAACCGATGGATCACTCCTTTTCCATACTTGTAAACGGCAATTCTCCCGGAACCAATAATCAGGCACGATGGAATGGTCAGACAAGTCACCTTTTTGTAAGTGATACCTTTCCGGTAACTCTTCTAACAGAAGGCACCAACACAATAAGTTTTCTAAAGGAGCAGCGTGGTTTTACCGACAGAGCAGCTCTAAACTGGATTCGCATCGCATACCCACGTATTTACAGGGCTCTTGATAACACATTAAGCTTCAGAAACAACGAGTCATCATTTTTTACTGTTGTTCAGTACGAGCTTTCCAGTTTCACCAGCGGCTCAGTTGATTTGTGGGATATCAATAAAAACAGGATTTTCACCCAGATGCAGATCAATGAAAGCGTTCGTAATAACCGTACCGTTTACTCTGTTATTTTCCAGGACAGCGTCAACACTTCAACCAGCTATTTTGCCCAGGCCCAACAAAAGCGTATTACCCCGTCAATGTCACTTGAAACAATTGCAAGCTCCTGGGACACCCTCATGGGTGCTGATTACATAGCCATAAGTGTTGATTCCTTCAAGACCACTCTTGAGCCGTTGCTTGAAACTCACCGGTCAAGAGGTCTTCGTAGTGTATTTGTCGATATCGATGACATCTACAACAGCTTCTCATTTGGCATACGCAACCCTGAGAGCATAAGACGATTTCTGAAGTATCTTTTCAGTTTATCACCTCATAACCCTCCACGCTACCTTCTTCTTGGAGGTGACACCACCCATGATATTGACAAAAAGAACCAGGACCGGAATATCATCCCCACCTATTTATCGCGTACACCAGGCTGGGGCCCGTCGAGCAATGACGGCTATTTTGTTACGGTGAGGGGTGACAACAACTTTCCAGATATGTTTGTGGGCAGATTTCCGGCTCAAAACAGAACAGAGATGGAAACGATGGTGAATAAAACGGTCAATTATATCAATGCCCCAACCAAAGGGTTCTGGCGTGATAATATTCTTCTTGCAGGAGGAGGCAGACCCAACGAGCCGCAATTCAGATTATTCAATGACGAGGTCTCCTCGGAGGTAATCGGCGCCAGACGTAACATATTGCGCATGGATGCAGACCCCAATTCTCCCTGGTACAAAAGTGAATTTAATTCCACCAGGACAATGGCAGACTTTATAAATGCAGGTTTGCACATCCTCAACTTTAACGGCCATGGGGGCGGTAACGTATGGTCGGACAGCCGTTTTTTCAGCTACAACGATCTCCATCTGCTTCACAACGGTAGCTGGAATACCGGAGGCAAGTTACCCATTGTTTTCAGCTTTACCTGCCTTACCGGTTTTTTTGAGAGTACGTTTTACCGCTCTCTGGGTGAGGAGTTTGTGCGCTCCGGGGTTAACGGAAGTATCGCATTTTACGGAGCCAGCGCCTATACCACCAGAGGTGGTAACCTGAAAAAAAACAGACTTTTGCTGGAGCAGGGACTCGGAGGTTCTTTTGAAAGCCTTGGTGAGCTGTTAAATCATGTGGAAACACTAATGCTTGTACAGCATGGCCAGGAGCACCTTCCCCTGATCAGACAATACAATCTTCTGGGAGATCCGGCGCTGCCCTGGCTTACCGTTGCAGATACGATGGAGCTTACTATCAATAAAAACATTCTTACCGGCAATGATACTCTGATAGTGAGTGGTAACACCGGACCGGTCTCAGAAGGAAAGGTTCTCATTCAGGTTCTCTCAGGAAATCAGGAGTGGGAAAGAAGAATAGTGGATGTTAAGGATGCCATTTTTGAGGAGTCGTTCAGTTTAAAGGAAGATGCGGTGACATCTGATGGAGTGATACGGGCCTATGCCTGGAATAACACCGATGAAATCCGTGGGCACACCCCCTTTTCCAAGGACATCTTCATGGTTTATGATCTTCATATCGACCCGCCGCAACCGGCCCTTGGAGAGAGTGTAACGGTCAGGTGCAGGGCTGATGTGCCGCCGGAAACACCGGATGCACTGCTTTATTGTCTGTATACCACCGCTCCCCGTCATCAAGAGCAAATTTCGGTGCAGGGGGTATTGATGGAAAAGGACAGCAACGGCATATACACGTCAGTATCCAAAATCCCGGTAGAGCTCTCGGAGGATCCTGCCGCTGTTCTGCAGTTGCGTTTCAGAATCATTGCAGGGTCAGATTCAAAAGAGAGCAGCCGTTTTGTATTTCCTGTGGTTGGCCGACCCGACCTTATGTTTACAAAAGATTCTATTTCACTGTTCTGGACAGGTGATTCCATGGCGATCTCTTTTGAAGTACTCAATGTCGGGAACACCTCCTCCCCACCCTATACTGTTGACATAAACTGGGTAGAGACGCCGCAGAGCGTATCTGCGTTGGGGCAACTCACCTCCCCCGATTCGCTCCTCCCGGGCTCAACACACCGTTTTGAGATATCATTTCCTGATACAAGCGGTAGTTTCAGTATTGAAGCGTTGATAAACAGTGGTGAGGACTTGGCAGAATCACGCTTCGACAATAACAGAGCGGTGCTGGACTTTGCTATCATCTCCGATACTCTGCGGCTGCCTTCCGATACAGTGGAATCATACGGCAAAGGGCTTGGGCTAAGTCCTTTTGAAGAGCTCAACAGCAGACACCGGGTATTTATTTTCTCCCGGGATTTAGGTAACACTCAGCCCCTGAGAACCACATCACAATGGATTGCCCTTGGCAAAGACTCTTTAAGCAGTTTCCATTTGGGAATACGTCCACCGTTAGCGGAGGGCGATACACTGTTGTGGTCATTGAGACCGCAACAGAGCACTGGTGCTCCTGGCAGTCAGAATCAGACACTATCGCCTTCGGTAATGCAGTTTGATTCGGTTGCAAATGTATGGAGATATGCAGGCAGCCCAGCAGAAAACAGTGATGCGATTGAATTCAAATCGGCAGGATCAGGACCATACAGTCTTGCCTTCCTTAATGATAACACTCCGCCACAGATTCGTCTGACAGTTGCCGGACGGGAACTTAACTTCCTGGACTATGTGGCAAAAGACAGACCCTTTAATGTGATTATTTCTGATCCCTCCGGGATAAATTCTTCATCTGTGGAGCTTTGGTTAAACAATGAAGAACTGTCTGAGGGCAGCCATTCTGCACTCAATGCGGCAGAAACTCCCGAACATCTCAATGTTACAGTTTACCCCACTTCGCAGCGCTCCATTGATTCACTTACGGTTGTGGCAGCGGACCTTGCCGGTAATGTTAATGAAGTAACTTTTGCCTATATGCCGGGAGAAGATCTGAAAATCAAATTTTTCGCCTGTCACCCCAATCCGTTTACCGCACAGACATACCCTGACGGTACATCACAGCAAATCCGTTTTGCATTCCTGCTTACCGACCTTTCGGATGTAGAGCTTACGCTTTACACTGCAAGCGGAAGAAACATCAACAACTGGCGCTACTCTGATCTTATCGGCTATCAGGAGATAGAGTGGAATGGCAGAGACAGAAACGGTTACCGGCTGGCTAATGGTACCTATTTCGCTAAACTAACGGCTAAGAGCAGAAGAGCTACAGTACAAAAGATAATACCACTCGCTAAACTGGAAGGGTACCGATGAGTTTATACATTGTCTCCACACCAATCGGCAATCTGTCCGACATCACATTCCGAGCAATAGAGGTACTTAAAAGTGCTGATCTGATCTTAGCAGAGGACACCAGAAAAACAAACCGGCTCCTCGCCCATTATGGGATCACCACTATGCTCAAATCCTACCACGACTTCAACAAAGAGCGGGTAACCCCGGGGCTGATCGAAAAAATTGCCTGTGGAGAAGAGTTGGCCCTTGTTACCGATGCAGGGACTCCCGGCGTTGCCGATCCAGCCTTCTTTCTTGTAAGGGCGGCATTGAGTGAACAACTTGAGGTGGTTCCCATCCCGGGGCCCTCAGCATTTCTCACCGCTCTTGTCGCAAGCGGCCTGCCTACGGACAGATTTGTTTTTGAAAACTTCCTTCCAAATAAGAGCGTACGACGGAAGAAACTGTTTGAGACTCTGACGGAGGACCCCAGAACAGTCATCTTTTATGAGAGCCCCCACCGGATTGTTAAAACCCTGCAGGATATCAAAGAGGTCCTTGGCGATGTGCTGGTAGTGATTGGACGTGAATTGACCAAAATGCATGAAGAGTTTTTGCGGGACAGTGCTGAGAATTTACTGCTGCACTTTGAGAGTAATCCAGCGAGAGGAGAGATGGTGGTGCTGCTTAATGTAAGGATACGAAAAGGCAACTGACCGCCGCAATCTCTCATATTTTATAAGATGGATGGGCGGCAAGTGTTTCGTTTTTTTATGGGCTAGCGCATAGTGGGGGGCTGTAAGTCTATCGTACCCATAGTTCTGGTGCCCCCCCACTTAGAGGCAATGTCTGCAAGTGGCAGGAACATAGATTGTTCAGACTATCTATGCCCAGCACTTTTTTTGACTCTTTACATCCGGATTATATTTAACACGATGTACCACGTTTCATTGTAGCCTCTTGCCACGAATGCCTGCGAGTGAGGGGACACTGGAGTTTGGGTATAGATTCCCATTCTCCGCAACGAGTCTCAATAAAGATCGTACTGGTACAGGCGAGCCTCTATCTTTGCCGTATAAAAAACTATCTTACGCTTTGCCTTTAAACCAACCTGACCTGCGAGTTTTGTATTAGCTGTAAAGATATATCCTCTGTACCCCTGGCATTTGCGTTTAAAGAAGTTTCCGATATTTCTGTACATCTGAAAAAGCTGGTCTTCATTGCCCATTCTCATGCCATATTCCGGATTTACAATTATCACTCCGGGTGATTCAGGAACGGCTGTTTGGGTAAAATCACAAACCTGAAATTCGATAAAATTATGCACACCCGCAGTTGTCGCGTTCTTTATGGCAGCACTCACCGCTGTTTCAGAAATATCAGTAGCCACGATTTTTTTTCCAATGGTTTTACGCACCGAAAGCCGTGCATTTTTTCTCATCTGTTCCCACGCCGCCATATCGAACCCAAGCAGGTGAAAAAAAGCAT
The DNA here is from genome assembly GCA_007115975.1 of Chitinispirillum sp. Classification (GTDB taxonomy): domain Bacteria; phylum Fibrobacterota; class Chitinivibrionia; order Chitinivibrionales; family Chitinispirillaceae; genus Chitinispirillum. Next base: position 31,204 of record SKJJ01000020.1, on the reverse strand, counting down.
AATTGTTTCTGACAAGCCCCGGAGCCCGCCCGGTTTGACTCAAAGCAGCTTCTATGGCAATGGTTCCACTGCCGCACATCGGATTTACCAGCTGCTCTGAAGCGTTCCACTGTGTGGCGTTTATAACCCCGCAGGTAAGAGTCTCCTGCATTGGAGCCTGAAGAGGAATTTTCCTGTAGCCTCTTTTGGAGAGCGAATCTCCGGATGTATCCAGGTATATCCGGCAGCGATCCTCTCTCCAGAATACACTTACCACCGCACGGCTTCTGTCGGAACCAGAGTCGGGACGCCTGCCCTTAATCCTGTTGATTCTATCCACCACAGCATCCTTGCACCTGACATTTACAAAACGATGATCACGGATAGTGGGATTAGAGACATTTGAGACGACACTGAAGTAGCCATCAGCAGGAATGATCTTCTCCCATTCAATCTCACCGGTTTTTCTGTAGAGCTCATCAGCATCACGGCAGTTAAATGCTGCAAGTTCAAACAGTACATGATGACCGGTCCGGATATGAAGATTGAGCATCATTGCATCCTCACGGGTGCCCCGTAGTTCAATGCTGGTCGGTGACGCTGCTCGCACAGAATACCCCAGTGCTTCAACCTCTGCACGCAGATAGTCACCGAGCCCCTTGGGAACGGTTATTACGATATTTGATTTTTGCATTTATCCTCTTGTGTTATGATTATAGATTTCATTTTAATTTTTTTTTTAAGAGTGTCGAGCGTCGGGTGTCGGCGAGGGGAACACTTCGACTGCCCCCGCGGGAGCGCTCAGTGTGAGCGGAAACAGACACAATATTGTAATTAAGCATACCGTTTTTCACTTCCGCTCACCCTGAGCTCCACCCAAGCGGGTTTGAAAGGGTTTCCCCTTTTCCCTCTCCCCTCTCAGTGCGCTTCACCCCAATGCTTGCCCACTCCAGTATCCACCTTAAGAGGCACCTTCAACGAAAAGGCCCCCTCCATCTTCTCTTTTATCCATCGGGAAAACTCATCAGCCCGCTCTTGTGGCACCTCAAACACCAGTTCATCATGCACCTGAAGCAGCATACGGGCATCCGGCCATTTTGCAATTTCATCATGAATCCCTACCATTGCAATCTTTATGATATCAGCAGCAGTTCCCTGAACCGGTGTGTTGATTGCCGTACGTTCTGCTGCTTCGCGGATATTTTTGTTCGATGCACTGATCTCCGGCAGATAACGTCTTCTGCCCAGGAGCGTTTCGGTGTAACCAAGCAGGCGTGCACTTTCTATGGTGGTATCCATGTAATTGCGAACGGTAGGGAACTGATGAAAATAGGTTTCAATAAATTTTTTTGCTTCACCAAAGGAGATTTTCAGCTGTCGTGACAGATTGATTGGACCCATACCATACATCAGGCCGAAATTGATTGTTTTCGCCACACGTCGCATCGATGAATCGACAAAATCGGGCAACACACTGTAGATTACCGATGCTGTTTGGGTATGGATATCCTGATCATTTACAAATGCTTCTTTGAGAAAAGAGTCATCTGAGAGGTGTGCAAGTATTCTCAGTTCGATCTGAGAATAATCGGCTGCCACCAGCATATTGCCGTTCTCTGCCACAAAAGCTTGACGGATTTTTCTGCCGTTTTCGGTGCGTATGGGGATATTCTGCAGATTGGGATTGGTGCTTGAGAGTCTGCCGGTGGAAGTTACGGCCTGGTTGAAAGAGGTGTGTACCCGTCCGCTGCCGGAATAGATCTGAGCAGGAAGTGCATCGATATACGTTGAAAGAAGCTTTTTCTTTTCCCGGTAATCGATAATTTTCTGCACTATGGGATAGTCCACTGCCAGTTTTTCCAGCACCTCAACATTCGTCGAAAGCGCTCCGTTTTTGGTCTTTTTACCACCTGTAAGTCCGAGCCTGTCAAACAGAACCTCTGATAACTGCTTGGGGGAATTGAGATTAAACTCCTCCCCTGCCATTGAAAATATTTCTGCTGAGACGGTTGTAATATATTCGGTGTACTCCTTGGACAACTCAGAAAGGAGGTTTTTGTCGATGGCGATACCCTGCCACTCCAGCTCAGCAAGCACCAGAGTCAGGGGAAGCTCTATGTCATCAAACAGCTCCTTGCAGTCTCTCTCCACTAAAATAGGAACAAGCTTTTCCTTAAGCAGCAGTGGTATACAGACTGTTTCGGTGGCATAGGGCGCCACAGTCTCAACGGGAACATCGGCGAAGGCAAGGTTGTCTTTTGGTTTACCGATAATATTCACCAGCGGAGTCGTCTCCAGATCAAGCCATTGCGGTGCAAGCAGATCAAGCTCATACTGCCGTCTTCCCGGATCGATCAAATAAGCTGCAATCATGGAATCAAAACCAACCCCTCTCATCCCCACCCCATAGTTCTTGAGAACCTGAGCATCGTATTTAAGATTATGGCCGGTTTTTTTGATATCACTGCTTTCGATAATAGCTCTGAGTAGATCAAGAGCCTTGTCCCTGTCTATGTTTTGGTACTTTTTATGCCCAAGGGGAATGTAGTATCCTTTTTCTGCATTGGTTGCCAGAGTTATTGCGATAATTTCAGCAGCTCTTGGAACCGTATCTGAGGCGATAATGTCCATGGACACGTACCCATTTTCCCTGATACCGTCTGCAATCTCTTTTAGCTGCTCCAGAGAGTCAACCACCTGAGCAACAGGCTTTAGTTTTTCAGCTCCGCCGAAGAGAGGGTTTTTTATCAGTGATGAAAACTCATACTCTTTAAAAAGAGCCATGGATTTTTCCCTGTCAAGATCGGTACGTCTTAGATCCTCGAGCTCAAACCCGGTTTCAATATCGAGCTTTAAGGTCGCAAGCATTTTTGATATAACCAGCCGTTCCCTGTTCTCTTCAATTTTTCCCATCAGTTTTGGGTTTTCCAGTACTGCAGGATTTTCCAACAGTTGGTCAACAGATCCGGCTTTTTCAAGTATTTTGATGGCGTTTTTTGGTCCAATTCCCGCAACTCCTGGAATGTTGTCCGATGAGTCACCGATCAGTGCAAGATAGTCAACGATCTGCTCCGGAGCTACACCGAGCTTGTTTTTTACCTCCTGAGGGCCGTACACCTGAAAAATCCCGGTCCCTTCGGGTGTAAGCATCTTGACATTCGGCCCCACAAGCTGCATAAGGTCTTTGTCCTTTGTAACAAGAAACACTTCAAACCCCTGCGCAGTGGCCTTGTTTGTCAAAACCCCGATAAGGTCATCAGCTTCAACTCCATCCTGTTTGACTACAGGCAGGTTGAACGCCTTTATGAGATCCATAATGACCGGCATCTGAAGTTTCAGGTCATCGGGCATCTGCTTACGGTTAGCCTTGTACTCAGCATACGCTTCGTGTCGGAATGTTGGTTTACTGCTGTCCATCACCACTGCCATATATGGACAGGTGTAGGTTTCAATCAAACGGAGAAGATAATTTGCAAAACCAAAGATGGCGCCTGAAGGCAGGCCCCTTGAGTTGGTGAGAGGATTTCTTATGAGGGCGTAATATGCTCTGTAAATCAGCGCATGACCATCGATCAGATAAAGACATTTTTCACTCATTATTGCGATCCGATTCCTGTAACAGGGTAGTGGTAGATTCGAAAGAAGGGCCCTCTGAATACCAAAGGGGCTTAGAAGATATCCTTTGTTGCACTATGATTTTCCAACTAGAATGCCCCTATAAATCCCCCGGTGGGGGACTTATAAGGACTTTTTATTTTTGAAAGGTTCATCCAAATTTAGTGTTGCTGAAGCAATTATTACTGCCAAGTAATAAAATAAGTTTTATCCGGTGGTCGGTTTTGAGTTATTTGGAAATTCAGAGAGAATCTCTGCTCAGAGGTGTTTGCTCATTTGATAGTGAGAGGTTAAAAATAAAACGTAGCGGGCGCAGACCTCTGGGTTTTATTTTTTTGATTAACTAACCGAACACTATTGTCGTCATTAGGCGTTTGGTTGAATATACAGTGGCTCCAAGAATATATTGTAGTATCGTTTTAGAGAGCTTGTAACCGTCTGTTTTTATGGTTTGACCAAAGGCACATTGGGAGCGAATATGAATATCACCGATATCTGGACACTCAAAGAGAGCGCTATCCTGGAAAAAGTTTCCAAACACCTCGCCTCACGCAAGATGTCCAAAGAGTCCAGTCAATTTCGAAAAACAGTAACCGCAATAGAACACCAAACAAAAGCCTTCTCACTCTACCCCTCGATACTGCAAAGTAACCAAATGGGTGATTCCAAAAGGGATATAGAAAGTCTTATTGCAATATTGAGCAAACGGTACCGTGATGAAGACATATTTGTTATGCCCACAAAAGCGACTCTTGGCAGAAGTATTGAAGTAGGCAAAATCAATCTTCTTTACATGGCAAATCATCTTGCCTGCGCATCAAAACCCGGTATCCGTATTCAAAAAGAGGTGTATGGGTCAATAATGAACCGTCTGCTCTCACTAATGGTAGAGGATGTGCTTCTGGAGATACTGAGTGAACCCATTGAGAATAACATTAAAGAGGGTGCGGCAAAGAAACTTGCCGATATCTGGGAGAACAGAATATCAACTGACAAGGTATTTATACCTGAGCTGCGCAAAATGTGGTTGATCCGCAGAGAATCGATCCCGGTGTTTGGCACCTTACTGGGCACCCATGAATATATTTCACTCTACAAAAATACCGAACAAACCTGCAGAAGCTATATTCTGCATGCATCCTCCTTTGCCAATGAAGCCGCCGCACTTGAAGAGTTTTTGTTTGGTCTTTCATATGAGGAGCTTCGTATAGTAAAGAAACGATTAGCGGATTCAACAAAAGGGTGTATCAGGCGTGAAGAGATCACCGATATTCTGAAAAAAGAGTCGATCTATCTGAGCAGTGAAATTGAAGATCCAATGGAGCTTTACAGATTCTTCAATCACCGAAGAAAACAGGCGGTCTCACGCTGGTATACCAAGAGCCGGGGGCCGAGGAGGACTTTTGAGGAGTACTTTATGGCGTATATTCTGTCAACAAAACTTGTCGCAGGCGAAAAAGAAAATGCTCAACCCGATAGTTTAATTTAGTGACAACCTTTCACCGACACAAGTAAAACAAGTATCTTTACCAGCTTACCCGTCACCTAACCATTCTCCTTGTTCGCCACCCCACACTCCACGCTCGGCCACGGAATCGGAATCAGATTTTCCAAAAAAGGGAGGTGTCGATTGCGAGGCCGACCGCGATGCCGGGGGGGAAGAGGTGTGAAATCATTGAAGGAGCTAAGAATGTCCTCATTTCCTTTAGTAAGAGTGTTGTTGTTCTCTGTTTTTACAACACTGTTGAGCACAATTTCAGTGCACAGTTCACCCGATACAACGGCTGTTGTTGAACTAACCCAAATGGCAATTACCGCAAACCGGACTCTGAGTTCTGCCAAGAATTCTTCGCAGAGTATTAGTGTGATTACCAGAGCTCAAATCATGGCTTCACCGTATGATAATGTTGAAGATATTGTTCGCGCTACGCCAGGGCTGTACAATTTCAGACATTTCGCTCTGCATACCAACGGTATTGTCAGCCCTTTGGACATGCGCGGTGTCGGCAAAAACAGAGTATTGCTACTTGTTGACGGTGTCCCGCAAAACGACAATTTTAACAATGCAATAGCCTGGGTCGGCTGGGGCCACATCCCCAAATCCGCCATAGAACGGATAGAGATCGTACGAGGACCGACATCAGCCCTTCATGGTTCCGAAGGCCTGGGGGGCGTAATTAACATCATTACCAGACGTGCGGACAAAGATAACACAACCGGTATGCAGACAAAGATCGGCAACGCGGCCACCTTAAACGCCGGAGCCTGGCACTTTCAAAAAACAGAAAAGTTTGGATTCATGGCTGCGGGCAACTATGAACAAAGTGAGGGTTTTTATCTGGTGGAAGACCCTGAAGAATATGACATCGAGCGTTACCGAAAAAAGGGGCAGATATTTGGTACTGCTCTGTATGATTTCAGTTCCCACTCGCGCCTTGAGTTATCAGCACTGTATTTCAAGCAGGATGCAGGTCAGGGGCGCAAATATTTTCACAATGACCTTCAGCTTGATCAGTATGCGCTCAACTATTCCCACGACTTTACGAACATCAAATTTCAAAGCGTGGGCTATCTGAACAGGGTGAATAAAACGGCTTACCAAGACAATGCTGCCGACAATTACACAACTCCCAACCGTGAAGAGAAATTCAAGGGAACCTACAATTGCGGGGTGGATATTCAGGCACTGCTTTTATCGTGGGAACCTATGCGAATCATAGTGGGAGGAGCATACAAATTGGCACACTTTAACTACAGCGAGGATTATAGTTCAGGTGATCGTGATGCCGGTGCCCAAGGCGATCAGCAGACTTTTTCTCCGTTTACTCTTTTTGCTGTGAATCTACTCCAAGATCGGCTTCATTTCAACGTTGGGTTACGCTACGACAGAATTTTCACATCCGGGGGCCGAAACTGGAACTCCCAGGCAAGCGCCGGCAAGCCTGCATACGATGTGGCCTACAGTGATGCCACAGTCGGCAGTTTTTCTCCACAAGCAGGCATCACCTGGCATCCTGACGAAAAAAGCACCGTTCGCACATCGGTTGGAAAAGGCTTTCGGGCGCCGAGTCTTTTTGAGCTGTATAAAGTCCATGTACGCAGGGGGGGGACCTATTACCGCAACGCAAATCCAAATTTAAAACCAGAATCGATTCTTTCATGGGATATCGGTGCAGAGCGCACTTTCAGAGACAAGTTACTGGTAGAAGGGGCATTTTACCACTCTTTAGCGAGGGATTATATCGGTGACCGCCTTACCGGCACCTATTCTTTTGCTGAAGGGACCAAAACCCGCTATGACTATATTCTTGACAACATAAGCGAGGTGAACATTTACGGTGTGGAATTTCAAGCGCAATTTTCTCCTCTCAACATTCTCTCCATAGGCGCAAACTACACCTTTAATATTTCCAAAGTGGCAAATGATCTGGAAAACCGTTTTCTCGAAGGCAACTACCTTCCCCACACTCCTCGGCATAGCGGACATATACGTATCAATTACCACGACCCAAAAACCATCAATGCCTCGCTTGCTCTCAATGCCTACGCAACGATATTTTATGACAATGAGAACACACTGAAAAATGAGCACTACCACACCCTTGACTTATCCGTCTCACGGCGGATTTTCGGGGTGCTGGCAGTTTTTGTAAATGTGGAAAATTTGCTTAACAACAAGTATCCAATTTTCATCTCACCATCGGGCAACACGATTGCACCCGGATCGATACTGAATGGAGGAGTCAGATATGAATTTTAGAGGATTTTTTATATTCACACAGAAATGGAAGCAGCAATGAACTACTCTGAAATTGTGCGGTTCCATGGCCATGAGTGCCCGGGTTTGGCAATTGGGTACCGAATGGCCTTAGCCGGACTCGAAGCGCTCAAGTGCATACGGTCCAAAGATGAGGAGCTTGTTTCAATCGTTGAAAACGATGCCTGCGGGGTAGATGCCCTTCAGTGCCTTACAGGCTCTACATTTGGCAAGGGCAATCTCATATTCCGCAATTACGGCAAGCAGGTTTACACCATCTACTCCCGAAACAGCCACAAAGGAGTACGGGTACGGTTCAACGTAACAACTGTGCCGGACGAAATCAGAAAAGACCGGAAACGGTTTGCCGAATGGATTCTCTCTTGTGCAGCGGAGAACATTCTTGAGGTGAAGACCGTCGATATTGAACAACCGCCACGCGCGAAAACCAGAACCTCCCTGCCGTGTGCAATCTGCAGGGAGTCTGTGATGGAAACACGCATTCGCGACCTGGATGGAAGATCCGTTTGCATTCCCTGTTTCAATAAGGAGAGCTCTGACAATGGCTAAATGCACCGCTGCGGACACCCCCCCCCCAAAGAGCTCCTTTGCTCCTCAAAAGACCGGGAGCGGTTTCAAACTCGGATGGGCAGTTCTATTTTTAACCCCGTTATTTCTGGGATTGGCGTCTGGTACTGCTGCACAGACACGGAGTATCACCGATGAGGCTGGAAGGAGACTGACAATTCCAGAGACTGTAGACAAGGTGATTTGCTCCGGTTCCGGCTGCCTGCGACTGCTGACCTATCTTGGGGCTCAGGACCGGATCGTCGCAGTTGACGGAATTGAAGTACGCGGATCACCAATCGATGTAAGACCTTACGCCATTGCCAATCAGCAGTTCAGGGAGTATCCGATTTTCGGAGAATTCAGGGGAAGAGACAATCCCGAGCTGATTGCGGCACTGAACCCGCAACCGCAGGTTATTTTTAAAACGCTCTCCGGACAAACACACTCACTGGATATTCTGCAAAAAAAGACGGGAATTGCGGTCATAGCCCTCAGTGGGACTTCCCTGGATCACGACCGAAACAAATTATACGCAACGCTTCGATTTATGGCCGATATCCTGGGTGCTCAGCGACGGTGCGAAGATGTCATTACATATATAGAAAACACCATACAAGATTTACAGAAACGGACAGAAAACAGTCCTGCTCACACCAGTTATCTCGGTGGGCTTGGTCATAGCGGACCACACGGCATCCAGTCTACCGCCCCCTGGTATCCTCCTTTTGCATACCTTGGGCTCCCAAATGTCGCCGCTACAGGAACCGGCAACAATCCTCCTGCCTATCTCAATATTGCAAAGGAACAACTCATTGTTTGGGATCCGCAATTCATATTTATCGATTTATCCACGCTGCGACTTGGCTCCACGGGCAATGCGCTGGAGCAGTTAAGTAACGACCCGGCGTTACGAGGTTTGGGTGCGTTGAAAAACAACAATATCTACGGACTCTTTCCCAGCAATTCCTACAACCAGAACATTGAAGTGGTGCTTGCCAACTGCTATTTTATTGGCAAAACCGTATTCCCGGAATCATTTTCCGATATCGAACCGTTCCAGAAAGCCGAGGAAATTGCCACTTTTTTCAATGGTGGGCCGGCTTTCGAGCAGATGAACCAGACGCTGGGCAATATAGGTTTTTCTCAAATCAAGGTCCGGTGAGGTTATGGTGTCGCATTTAGAGTATGAGAAAGCATTGCCTGCATATACGAGATATGTGAGAAAAAAAAGACTCTTCCTTTTCGGCCTTCTCGCCGCGTGCACGCTACTGTTTCTTACCGCGCTTTCTGTTGGTCCGGTTTATATACCTGCGATTTCGTTGCTGCGGACATTTTCAGGTCTTAGCGTTGACCCTAAATTCTCAACCATTATCTACAACATACGCTTACCGCATGCACTCGCTGCAACCATTGCCGGCGCAGGTCTTGCAGCAGCAGGAGCGGCGATGCAGTCGATTCTCCGCAATCCCCTGGGCTCGCCGTTTACCCTCGGCGTTTCGCAGGCCGGTGCTTTCGGTGCTGCGTTTTCCGTTATTATTGCAGGCTCGGGCATCATGCAGTCAACCCAGGTGGGATCAATAACTTTCACCAACTCTTTGATGACTGTCACGTTTGCTTTCGCGGCCTGCATTTTATGCGCTCTTACAATCACCTTTATCGCACGTTCTTACGGAACGACGCCGGAAATCATGGTTTTATGCGGGGTCGCGATCGGCTCGATTTTTTCAGCTGGAACGATGTTTCTTCACTATTTTGCCGATGATGTTCAGCTGGCAGCCATAGTATTTTGGTCATTTGGCGATGTTGGCAGAGCCGGCTGGCGTGAAGTCTGCATTATGGGAGCAGTTATAGCGCCGGGGGTTGTTTTTTTTATTGTCAACCGGTGGAACTACAATGCCATCGAGGCCGGAGATGAAACGGCGAAAGGACTTGGGGTGAACGTCCAGGGAGTCCGCCTTTCAGGCATGATCGTTTCATCGTTGATGACCGCCGTGATTGTCTCATTTCTTGGAATTATCGGCTTTATTGGGCTTATTTGCCCCCATACGGTACGAAAGATAGTGGGCAGCGATAATCGTTTTGTCATTCCGGCATCATGCCTGTGCGGAGCCGCCCTGCTGATGGCCTCCGATACCGCCGCGCGTCTGATGCTCGCGCCCCATGTGCTGCCGGTTGCCGTGTTGACTTCATTTCTGGGCGGGCCTCTGTTTTTGTATCTCCTACTTGCAAGAAAGGGTAGATAGTGCTTTGGGTCAACGATGTATCGGTTGAATACCGCTCGGGGAACATCGTTCTTCACGATATAGATTTTGAGTTGGAGCGGGGGAAAATACTGGCAATACTCGGTCCAAACGGCGCGGGAAAAACCACTCTCCTTCGCTGCATAAATTCGATCCTTACACCTAATAAAGGTGTCGTAACCCTCGAAGAGGTTGATATCAAGGGTATGCATTCACAGCAAATAGCCCGAAAGATCGGCTACGTGGCCCAACAGCATGGTACCGGAGCGCTGAGTGTGTTTGATGCCGTGCTTCTGGGGCGCAAACCGCATATCGGCCTGAAAAGTCGCAGTGAAGACTTTGCCAAAGTCCGTGCAGCATTACACCAACTCGGGCTGGAACACCTTGCCATGCGGCATATAGATCAATTAAGCGCAGGGGAATTGCAGAAAGTCTGCTTTGCCCGAGCGTTCGTTCAAGAACCGCAGATATTCCTTCTGGACGAACCGACAAGCAACCTTGACCTGAAAAACCAACTGGACATTCTGGGCATTATTCGTCGGATAATTGCAGAACACTCAATGTCGGCAGTAATGACCATGCACGATTTGAATCTTGCTTTCGCCTTCGCTGACCAATTTTTATTTGTCAAAAACGGCAGAATTGTCGCCTCTGGTACACTCAGCACCATCACCGATGATATCCTATCGCAAGTGTATGGAGTGAAGGTGCAGCTCATACGGCATAACGGACATGTTGTTGCAGTACACTGCAACCCTGAGAGCCGATAATTATCCCCGCCCAGGTATAGTTTCTGCTGTTTTTCCAAACTACTGCAATTTTGTCAATGGTTAGCAATGTTCATTTTTCATTGTTTATTGGAAAGAGAGGAACCCTTCGACTGGGAGCTCAGGGTGAGCGGAGCTGGACCCCGAACTCACCCTTCACCCTGCCTAACGTTCCATATTGTACTCAACAAATTCCCAGTTTATCATATTATTTACAAAAGCACCAACATAGTCCTTGCGCCTGTTTTGATAATCCAGATAGTAGGCATGCTCCCACACATCCAAGCCCAGCAGTGGTTTTACATTGAGAGCAATGGGGCTTTGTGCATTGGATGAAGTAATCACCCGCAGGTTTTCCCCTTCCTGTACAAGCCAGGCATAGCCGCTGCCAAACTGAGCGGTTGCAGCAGCTGAGAACTCATTTTTAAACTGCTCAACACTTCCAAAGGCCGATTCGATTGCTGATTGCACCTTTAGCGGAGGAGATTTGGCACCGCGGGGATCAAAGCAGCTCCAGTAAAACCAGTGATTCCAGACCTGAGCGGCATTGTTGAACAGTTTGGAGAATTCCGGATTTTCAGAAGTCGCCTTTATCACCTGCTCAAGTTCTGCATTCTCAAACTGCGATCCACTGATCAGCTGATTGGCTGTATTGACATAGGTCTGGTGGTGTTTTTCGTAGTGAAATAATACGGTATTCTTAGAAACATGCGGCTCCAGCGCCTCCTTTGAAAACGGAAGCGGCGGAAGCGTAAAGGGTGCTTTTGATTTGATCTCTTTTAATCCTACCGGCTCCATCTTGCTCTCCTTCTATTAACGTGACTTCTCTATATCTCCATATTTCTCTCTGACACCCAAAAAGAGCAATAACTATACCCCTTCCCTTTTTGCGAATGATTTGCAATAGCTATCAGCTGTATTTATTTTAACAGAACTAATACACCTGCCACAAGAGGCACTTATGAACCAGACAGAGCCCTCCACCGAAAAAATCCTTGACTATCTCCGCACTAAGGGAGCACGAATCACACCGGTGGTTACCTACATCGTTACCTATCTCCACCAAAGCCAATCGGTCCACTCACCCCAGGAGATAAAGGAAGTTTTAAACAAAAACCTCTCACCAAATATCGGCTTTTCCACCATATACAGAATCCTGGACCGGCTTTCAAATGCCGGAGTGTTATACAGAATGCACCGCAATGACAACCAGACCTACTTTTTTTTGTGCCGAAACCCCCTGGGCCCTGATCACCACCACCACTTTATCTGTAAGACCTGCAAAAAAGTGGATGAGGTCCCCTGCTGTCCGGCAAAAGATTTCCAGACCCAGATTCAAAACACGCTGAAAGCCAAAATCACCGACCACATAATTCAACTTGGAGGCCTATGTGCTGAATGTAAAGAAAAATAGCCAAACAGCTCTGAAGTTTCTGTTCCGGGCAGCAATTGCAAGCCTTGCTGCCCTGATGGCTGCTGGTTGTTCCGGTTCAGAAGAAAAACAGCAGCAGCGGGTAGTTTTCACAACTATACTACCCCAAAAAGACTTTGTTCAAAGAGTTGCAGCAGACCGTTTCGAGGTGAATGCACTTGTCGGCCCCGGACAAAGCCCCCACGATTTTATCGTTACCCCTGAACAGATGGTCCGGTTATCTCAGGCCGAAATCTTCTTTCGTATCGGTGTGGAAGCCGAAGAAGGTTTTTTACCGCGAATTATCGCATCAAACCCCGGTCTTAAAATCGCCGACCTCAGAGAAGGGGTGCGCATGCGGGATATAGAGCAGCCCTGTGAGCATGACGGTCACCATCACTCCCATGACGATAATCACCGTGATAAACACCACCACTATCATAACCACGGCAGCAAAGATCCCCACATCTGGCTTTCACCCGTAACAGTTAAGCAAATAGCAATGACAATAAAGAATACCCTTGTGGAGCAAGATCCTGAAGGTGAACAGATCTATGCCCGGAATTTAGCCTCATTTATCGACGAACTCGATAGCCTCGACACTTTTCTTCGCCGAGTTTTTGCGCCATACAAGGGGCGATACCTCTTTGTATTCCACCCCGCATTTGGATACTTTGCAGACGAATATGGCTTAAAACAGATGGCAATCGAGACCGGCGGCAAGGAACCCAGTGCACGAGCACTAACACGCCTGCTGGATCTTGCCAAAGAACACAACCCCGGGGTTATTTTTGTGCAGCCACAGTATTCGGAAAAAAGTGCACGGGCGATCGCAGAGCAGATCGGCTGTGCAGTTGTTACGATAAACCCCCTGCCGGAAAATTACATAAAAGAGATGCGGACAATGGCAGAAGCCATAAGAGAGAGCTTTGAGCAAAAAAAATAGAATGAAAAATGTAATCCAGTTAGACAATGTCTGTTTTTCCTATGGTGAACAGGAGGTGCTTCACAACATCTCCTTTGAGATCAACCCCAGCTCCTTTGTCTGCATAGTGGGCCCAAACGGTGGGGGTAAAACCACCCTGCTTCGGTTGATGCTTGGGCTTGAAAAAGCAGGCCGTGGGAAAATTTCTGTTTTCGGTATGAATCCACAAAAGGCCAGAACGTTAATCGGCTATGTAATGCAGCATATGCACTATGACCCCAATTTTCCGGCCACTGTTCTTGACATAGTACTGATGGGACTTATTGCCAGACGCCCCTTTGGAATGTTCTCTGCACAGGAGAAAAAAAGAGCACGGGAATCACTGTCACAGGTAGGCATAGAAAACCTTGCCCTGCGCCCCTTTTCTTCCCTTTCCGGCGGGCAGCGCCAAAGAGCCCTTGTCGCCCAGGCTCTTGTAGCAGAACCCAAACTTCTTGTTCTCGATGAGCCCACGGCAAATATCGATACCGATGGTGAAGCAGCCATAAACAATCTGTTAAGGGATCTGGCCAGTAAAGTGACTGTTGTGATGGTGTCACACAATATCAACACCGTACTTGATTGCGCCACGCACATCATTTGTGTAAACAGAACTGCGGTCTCCAATGCTATAAACCGACTAAATCCTGAGGCTCTTAAAAATCTAAAAGGCGGAAGCATGGCCCTGCTCCATCACGAACTAAGCTGTCAGATTTTCGACAAACAGACCGGCGGCTCCTGTGAACCTGATGACAAAAAGGGAAAAGAGGATAACCACTGATGGAATTTTTCACCGACCTGATCAGATACCCCTTTCTTCAATACGCACTGGCTGCATCCGTTCTCTCATCGGTTGCCTCTGGTGTGGTGGGCAGCCTCATAGTTGTGCGGCGGTCAACCTATATAGCAGGTGCAATTTCCCACTCCGTTCTTGGAGGCCTTGGTGCAGCCCGTTTTTTTCAGGTAGTGTATGGCGTCAGCTGGTTTACCCCAATGGTTGGGGCAACGATCGCAGCGATCTGTGCCGCCTGTATCATCTCCTGGGCAACTGCGTATGCAAAGGAGAGAGTGGATTCTGTTCTGAGCATTATCTGGGCACTGGGTATGGCCATCGGAATAATCTTTATAATGAAAACCCCCGGGTACAGCCAGGATCTGATGAGCTACCTTTTCGGCAACATACTTATGGTCACCCCAACTGATCTTTTTTTTATGGGTGCTCTCAATCTGATTATCATTGCGCTGACCGCACTCTTTTTTAATCAGATTCTTTCGGTCTGTTTCCATGAGGAGGCATCGCTTGTCCGGGGCATTCCTGTAGCAGCGGTTACCTTTGTCATATTAATTATAAGTGCACTGACCGTTGTACTGCTGACCCAGATTGTCGGGATCGTACTGGTCATAGCGCTGCTCTCTATCCCTGCCGCCACAGCATCACGACTGACAAACCGCCTTTTTTCAATGATGATTACAGCGGCGTTCCTGAGCCTTCTGTTTACCACCTCAGGCCTTGCCGTAAGTTACCGGCTTGAACTTCCCACAGGTGCAACGGTGATTTTGATAGCAGGAATCTGCTATCTGCAGGTTGTACTGCTCAACACCAATATATGCAAAAGGAACTTGACCAAATGCAGCAAAGCAGTATCTCAGTTAAAAAACCGGTAGTTACTACCGCGCTGATGAATATCTTTTACCTGACATTTTTCTGCATTGCAGGGTTATTTTTCCTGCTGGAATCCCCTTTTGGCATTCCAAGAAACGTATTTGCCATAACCTATGCATCAATTGCGCTGGAGGCGTTCAGTTTCATGCTCATAGGCTCACTGGTGAGCGGGCTTGTGGAAGTATTCATACCAAAAAGCTTTATCGAAAAAGTGATACTGGGTAACCGGTACGGATTGGCAGCCTGGGGCGGTGCCATGGGATTGATATTCCCGGTATGTGAGTGTGCCATAGTACCAATCGTTAGAAGACTGTTTAAAAAAGGCCTCCCCTTTTCTGCCGGTATCGCCTTTTTACTCGCCGGTCCCATTGTTAACCCCATAGTAATCTGGTCTACAATCGTTGCCTATCAGGGTAACTGGGTTGTGGTAATCAGCCGCACCCTCTTTGGTTATGGAATCGCCGTCACAGTAGGAATAGTTGCAGGTTCGCTGTTCTCGGCCAAGGATGCTATTGAGATTTCAGACACTAGCGCTCATTCAAAGTGCGGCTGTGGGCATGACCACGACCACAGCCATGAGCAGGATCACAGACCTCTGCTTCTAAGAATCAATGATGCACTGCTCCATGCACGGGATGACTTTTTTGATGTGGGCAGATATCTGATAGTGGGAACATTCATTGCAGCAGTTGTCCGCTCATCGATGGATGTCAATATATTTGATCAGGTTTCAGGGCTCTCTTTTATCACTATCCCGGCAATGATGTTTCTTGCATTTATCCTCAATCTCTGCAGTGAAGCCGATGCATTTGTGGCGGTTTCATTCAGAGGCCTGGTTCCCATTGCCGGACAGCTGGCGTTTATGATTTTCGGCCCCATGCTCGATGTTAAGCAGATTCTGATGTACCGTTCAATTTTCAACAGGAAATTTATCATATTCATGGTGACAATAATCACCGTGCTTGTATTTGTCTACTCACTCTTTTTCGCTCACTTTATAGAAACAGCTGCGCTCTTATGAAAACAAAGTACGGTCACCTCTCGGTACTCTTTATATGGATCATTATCTATTCAGGCCTCCTGATGCCTGTTGATGGCACGATTGTGCTTGTGCGGTTTCTTAAACCGGGGTTGTGGTGGCTGGTTACTGCTGGCCTTTTTATTGTCTCACTCTTTACAGTCGTGACACTGTACAATCAAACACCCAAAACTAAAAGGGCAAGACTCAATTTCAGTTCACTATTGAAATTTGCCTTTATTCTGATTCCTGCCCCGTTCATTCTCGCCTTCAGTGATGCTGATTACGGTACCGATGCGCTGAAAACCAGACTGTCGCTGAGAAGCAGTTACTATCAGGGCCAATCGCTGATTCAGCCAAACATAACCGGCGGAGATACAACTCCCGACTCTTCTCAAGGTAGTGTAACCCTCCTTGAATTAAGCATGAGCCCGGAGAAGTTTGTAAACAACACGGTACAGTTTACCGGCATGGTCTATAGCGGCGAGCGAATCCCAAAGGAGTACCTCTACATATTCAGGTACGTAATGGTTTGCTGCGCTGCTGATGCAATGCCGGTTGGGGTATTTGTTAAAAAGCCCGAAGGGATCCATATTGAAGATGATTCCTGGGTTGTTGTCGAAGGCGTTGTGACTACAGATTCTCTTGACGGATTATTTGTGATAAAGGTCAATTCACCACTGATTGAGAAGTCCCAAAGGCCATCTACTCCTTGGTTGTTTCCGGGGTTTAATTAGTTGTTGTGAAGAGAGATTTCTCGCGGAGTGCACGGTGGGTGCGGAGCTCACGGAGTTTTTAGGTGGGGTTCTCACTGGTTTTCCCGAAGGGTTTGAACAACTCTTTCTCTACCTCTGTGTACTCCGTGAGCTCCGTGAGAAACTTCCCCTCTCCCTCTCCCCCTATGCCTGCCATTCACAGTAGTCTGCTACGGAGAACGGGCAGTGAACTCCCCTCCCAAGTATTTAGAAGCATCCCAAAATATGTACCCCCATCCTATCGGATACCTTTTAGGCCATTATCCACAGGACAATCACCATGAATAATCAAATTGTAAAGCGACACCAACGCAACCCCATTCTCACAAAAGCCCATATCCCTTACCCTGTTGCGACCGTGCACAATGCAGGCATGATAAAACATGACGGCACGTACATAATGCTCTTCAGGTCTCATCTTGGAAACGGCCGATCGGTTATCGGACTGGCTCAAAGTGAGGACGGGTTTTCGTTCAGGGCAAGACCAGAGCCGTTTATCACCCCCGCAAAAGAGGAGCCTTTCAGAACGTATGAGGAGTACGGAGTTGAAGACCCAAGGATTTGCTGCATAGATAATGAATACTACATCACCTACAGCGCCTATTCCAGACACGGGGTGCGGGTAACACTTGCCAAAACAAAAGATTTTGCAGGTCTCGAACGCATTTCGCTTATCACCCAGGCCGATTATCGTAATGTTGTCCTTTTTCCCCAAAGGTTCCATGGGCGCTACGTTCGACTTGACAGACCTCATTCTGAAATTTCACCCTGGTCAATATGGATATCCTACTCCCCAGACCTAATCCACTGGGGCGATTCCAAAGTGCTTATAAAACCGCAGACCTACCACTGGGATGAGATGAAGGTGGGCCCTGGTGCCACACCGTTTCGAACAGAGAACGGATGGCTCACTATCTTTCACGGGGTGTTTAAGACAATGAGCGGTTCGGTGTACCGGCTGGGTGCAGCACTCCATGACCTCCAGGACCCATCACAGCTTCTGGGAGTGGCCGATGAGTGGATTCTTCAACCCGAAGACCCCTGGGAAGTGAGCGGGTATGTAAACAATGTGGTTTTCTGCTGCGGAGCGATTCCTGAAAGTGATGGTACGGTTAAGATCTACTGGGGCGGAGCAGATTCGGTTATGTGTGCAGGGACGGCACTGATTGGGGATTTGGTGGAGATCTGTTTATCGAAGCGGCGTGAGCCGTTGTGAGGGTTATGGATTGATTTTTTCGGGAATTTATACGGTGCTGTTCCAAACTGATCTGTTGCAAAAACGAACCGACACTGCAGGTTACGAAAATCTCTTTGCAATCATCAGGTATCTGGTGCAGCAGGTGCACTTTTTTAGGGTAAATCAGTATGTTTTGAAACGGACTGAAATATCCTTGGTTTGATATGCCTTACCCAAAATGGGCAAAATGTAATTTATTGTATCCATGTTTACCTATTTTAGACGTATATATCGTATATAGATAGTTAAGCCGCCCGTTTTGGCTGAAAACTATTTACATTATTATTTAGTGACAACCTTTTAAAGATTATTATCCAGGCAACAAAGGAGACAGCCATGCCACTATTTGAATACCGCTGCAAAAAATGTGATCACCTTTTTGAAGAGCTTGTCTGCGGTGACAGAGACCAGTCAGTTCCCTGTCCGGGCTGCAGTTCAGAGGACACCGAAAAACAGATGTCTGCCATAGGAGGCATATCGATGGGGAGCTCTGGAATGCCATCCTGCTCAACTGGTTGTGCCGGAGCCAACTCCTGCGCCTCGGGTGGTTGTCCTCACGGGATGTAGCACTCTATTCGGTGACTATGGAGATCGGATTGCCCCCGTGGTAAAATCAGATTTGACCTAATGATAGTTACAACTCTCTCAAAACAGGAGGCTGGTCATGAGAAATTTAGTTTTCATAGCAGTAGTGGTTGCAGCGATTGTTCTTCTGAGTCTCTATATCGGAAGAACCACAGAGATCCCCGAGAGTGCCAGGGAATCTCTGTCACCGCAGGAGCAGGGGGTAGAGAGGATGCAGCAGATCCCTGCAAGGGTACGGGAGAGAGTGGGTGAAGCCAGAGAGATGCATGACCGGAGGATGGAAGAGGCGTTGGAGGGGATCAGGTAACCACCCGCTCTTATTATTTTTGAGTCGGCCGGGGTAACCCTCACAGGTGTTAAACTTGAGACTTGAGAGACCTTGTTGACCCCGCTTGAAAGCCCGCAGAATCGCGAAACAGAGGCTGGTGAGCCCACCTGTACAGTTAACCAGCGAATCCGGACTTTAGGTCGTGACTTCCGGACAAAGACACCGGCCACCCAGAGGCACACACAACTTTTTACATGAGTAAATAATTAAAGTCCCCCCTCTGTGTTCTCCGTGCACTCTGTGAGAACCCTCCCCCAAAACCCCCGCAATTGGAACAGCGATTGCAGGTATCATCTGATTATGACTTGCTCCTGCTGATTGAGGCATATTCCGCTTCTACATTTCCAAACAACGGGAAAAACTCTTATGTTCGGACGCAAAATACCCCTCTTCAAGCTTCTGGGATTTCAGGTTAATATCGACTTTAGCTGGTTTATTCTGCTTTTTCTTATAGTGTGGTCACTTGCTGAAGGGCTCTTTCCATTCTATTTCCCGGAACTTGATCAGAACACGTACTGGTGGATGGGCATTGGCGGAGCACTCGGTCTTTTTATCTCCATTGTGTTACACGAGTTTATGCACTCATTTGTGGCCAGACGGTTCGGGTTGCCCATTAAGGGTATCACCCTTTTTGTGTTTGGGGGAGTTGCAGAGATGGATGAGGAGCCGCCCAATGCAAAGGCGGAGTTTTTCATGGCGATTGCCGGCCCACTTACGAGTATAGCTCTTGGAGCAGCATTCTATTTTGTCTATGTTTTTGGCATCCAAAACAACTGGCCCGTCTCTGTAAACGGAATCACCATATACCTCTCCCTGATAAACATCGTTCTTGCAGTATTTAACATGCTTCCCGCTTTCCCCCTTGACGGAGGCAGGGTATTGCGTTCCATTCTGTGGTACTTCAAGGGAAATCTCACCTGGGCGACCCGTGTCTCATCCCGAGTCGGTGCGGCTTTCGGTGCACTTCTCATTGCCCTTGGTGTACTCTTCATTTTCACCGGAAACGTAATCGGCGGGTTCTGGTGGATCCTTATTGGCTTTTTTCTCTGGAATGCGGCAAATATTTCGTATCAGCAGCTGATGATGAAACAATTTTTGCAGGGTGAGAAAGTTCGTCGTTTCATGAAAACAGACCCTGTAACCGTGCCTCCAGACCTTACCGTCGACAAACTGATCAATGACTATATCTACCGCTACCACTACAAGATGTTCCCCGTTGTCCAAAACGGACATCTCACGAGCTGTATCTCCACCAACGAAATCAGGGATCTGACCCGTAATCAGTGGGAAACACTCACAGTGAAGGATGTAGCCCTCTCCTGTTCAACAGACACCATTGTCTATGCCAATGATGACGTGGTAAATGCGCTCAATAAAATGAACCGTACCGGAAAAAGCCGCCTCATGGTTGTTAATTCATCTGGCGACCTCCAGGGGGTCATCACCCTTAAAGACCTGATGCAATTTTTCTCCCTCAAACTGGATTTGGAACAGAAAAAATAGGAACGGGGAGCTCCCTACTCCTCACCAACCACCCTTGCCTTATTCGTACTCTTACAGAAAGGATAGCGGGGTATACCCGAGCCGGTCGAATGCTTCGGGTGAACTCTGTACATACTGGATGAGTAGTGTATAGGAAAAAGGTGACCAACTAAAAGGGGGGATTACTATGTTAGTACAGGATGTTATGACCAGAGGAGTAGAGGGGGTTCAATCGCAGGACACTGTTTTACATGCAGCAGTAAGGATGAAAGAACTTGACATTGGCTCACTAGCCGTGTTTGATAATAGCAGACTGGTAGGTATAATTACCGACCGTGATGTTGCGGTGAGGGTTGTAGGCAATTCCCTTAACCCTGTGCATACATCGGTGGGGGAAATCATGAGCAAAGAACCGGTGAGCTGCAATGAGACTTCTGAACTCAGTGAAGCAGCACATATAATGGAAAACTATAAAATACGGCGCTTACTGGTAAAAGATTCCACGGGAGAGATCTGCGGAATTATCAATGTGGATGACATTGCACTCAGAGGTGAAGAAGTGCTGGCGGTAGAAGTTTTGAAGAATGTAAAAGATCATTTCGGACCCAGGAGATAGAGTGCTTTGAGGGGACGGGTGATAGTTGGCGATGCCGGTGCCAGATCGGGGGACAAAAAAGGCCCGAAGATAAATCTCCGGGCCTAACTCGATCGAAATATTTAAACTGTATTAGATAGCAGTTACATTCTGAGCACTTGGACCTTTTTCTCCAGTTACTATTTCGAACTCCACGTTCTGTCCTTCTTCCAGCTTTTTGAATCCACTTGACTGGATAGCTGAAAAGTGAACGAACACATCTTTTGATCCATCATCGGGTGAGATGAACCCGAAACCCTTACTCTCATTGAACCACTTTACGACTCCTGTAGACATACTACACGACCTCTTTTGAAAAAATAGAAATTCTCCGGACTACGTGTCCGAAATTAAACACTTTTAATATATATCTCAGGCAATACCAGACTGGTGTTTTATTTGTAAAAAAAACATTTTTTTTACAAATACAGCTATATGATTCATTTTTGGGCAGCTTAATGGTGGTCAATTTCATGAATTACCATCTGTATTCGCCACTTTGAGCCACATCTAACTCACGTACCTCTATTACCATCTGTATAAAGTACTCCTTGCAGCAGTTACTATTTACCTAAAACGTACTATTATTTGAAAAAGAACAAGCTGTCCCTCTTCCAACATGCTTCAAGTACAAAATAGCGCGACGTAATTGAACCCCATGGAACAAAAAAATTAAGAGCAGTACCGCTTACGCAGTAAATCAGACGCGGTTGGCGGCTGTCCAACCAAAAAAAAGAGCAGAAAAAATTAAAATTTGTACTGACTTGAGATCGTCCCCAACGGGCTTTGGTTCGGCTGCATTTTAAATTTGCGTTCGGGGGGGGGGGCTGCCGGCGGGTGGTGCCGGTTGGGACAGGAGTAGGGAGTTATATTCTCACCTCACCCGCCCCAGGAGGAAAGGGTTTTATTGACAATGAGAACGTCGCTTATAGTGCACTCTGTTCTGTGAAAACCCAACTCTATTTAAGCACCGCAATGTTCAATTACAACAGAAGTGACATACAGCACTTTTTAAACTTCTTACCACTACCACAAGGACAAGGATCATTTCTGCTGAGGTCACTATAGTTTTTAACGAACGTTTCCCCCCTGAATGAGCCGTCCGTGCGCAGGCGGTCGTTGTAACTGGTCTGGAGTTGTATGATTATGTCACCCCAACTCTGCGCCTGCGAGCATTTTCCTGTTATTAGCAGATATTGAAAGAACTGCGCAAGAAGAGAGGGTATGGTCTTCTTTATCTGCAAAGAGAGCTCAAGGGATCCCATCTCCATAAGTGAATCTGAAATACCTTTGGGCGATGAATCGGACTGAATTTTTCTGCTCCAGTGAATCAGTAATGATTCAGCATGCTCTTTAATGTCCGGATCAAGAAAAACAAAATACTCCGAAGAACAGTAATCACTTACAGCATCAATTAATTCTGACATACCGTTCACCTGCGTTTTTTCGGGGTTATAGTAAAAGATCACATCGCTTTTGAAATCAACCCGCCACCCACAACCATATCCCCGTCATACAAAACAGCAGACTGTCCCGGAGCGACCGCCCTTACGGGTGTATCGAATCGAATACGAAATTTTTCGCTGCACAAAGTTTCAACAACAGCTCCAACCGGTTTACTTCTATAACGGACCTGAACCAAAAAGTGATCTCCACTGACTACGCTTCTGTTTCTGGCACATAGAAAGTCAGTTACATCGATTGCATCAGAGAAAAGCTCCTGATCAGTGGCTGCAACCACCAGGTTTTTTTCAACATCTATCTGCTTCACGTACATCCTTTGCCCCAGGGCACCAAGCCCCTTTCGCTGCCCAACGGTATAGAACTGAATCCCCTGATGGGAGCCGATCACATCTCCTGAAACAGCAACAATCTTTCCTGGCTGGAAGCTCAAACCGGCAGTTTTTTTCAAAAATTGTGCATAGTCTCCATCCGGAATAAAACAGATATCCTGGCTCTCCCTTTTCTGGGCTGTGGGAAGATTGTATCGCTGTGCAAGCGCTCTGACTTCTGGTTTGTTCATGTTCCCCAGTGGGAAAAGAATTTTGTCCGTTTGGGCGGCAAACACAGGATACAGGAAGTAGGACTGATCCTTGAGTTGATCGTTCCCCCGTCTCAAAATCCCCTCATCCATTTTGGCATAGTGTCCTGTGGCAAGGTACTCGCACCCAAGCTCACGCGCTTTTTTCATCAGGAAATCAAATTTGAGAAAGTAGTTACACCGCACAC
Organism: Chitinispirillum sp.; assembly: GCA_007115975.1. Lineage (GTDB taxonomy): Bacteria > Fibrobacterota > Chitinivibrionia > Chitinivibrionales > Chitinispirillaceae > Chitinispirillum. Next base: position 7,970 of record SKJJ01000020.1, on the reverse strand, counting down.
ACGGGTTGGGGGTTCTTCCCATGGTGTATTCGTTAATAAAATCCTCAATGACCGTAGCATTGAAAGCTTCAACTGCATTTATGGTATAGTGGGGAATGCAGAGTGAATCGGCAACCATTTTCGCGTCTTTTGCAGCATCATATCCACAACAGGAGCGGCTGTCCGTTGAACAGAACTCCTCTGAATCAAGCAGCTTCATCGTAACCCCGATGACCTCATAACCCTGCTCTTTAAGAAGTGCTGCGGTTACCGAAGAATCAACGCCACCACTCATGGCTGCAAGTACTCTTTTCAAATCCCACTCCTGAAAAAGGCTCCTAAATCCAATAGGTGTAGTACGTTAAGGCTTCTTTCATGCTCCGCTCACCCAGAGCTCCTCCATGGTAATTATTGCGCAGGACCGGCAGGATGAGCGGTGCATCGGTAGTGCCACCGACCATTCACCAATGTTAACCAGCGAATCATGAAGCAGCTCTCTTGGCGGGAAAAACCAGATCTCTCCAGTCTCTATTCTGAACAAACTGACAAAACTTATGCTAACGGATGAAAAACTCTGATCCTGAGGGTTCAGGAGGTAATTCCCGTATATCAAGCCTGGTCACTCTTGAAAGAGGCGGCCCCTGCCTGAGCTGTTCACAGAATTCATCTAGTATTTTCTGATTCTCTCCCTGCACCTCAAGCTCAACCGTTCGGTCGGGGCGATTACGAACCCATCCGCTTAACCCCAAAGAGAGCGCCGCTTCAACGGTAAAAAACCGGTACCCCACTCCCTGTACTCTGCCGGTAACGGCTATATGGAAACGTTTCATAAGTTAAACTCCCAGAGCGTTATTATTTACGGGAGAAAAAATTTACTATGACCGTTATAACGATACTAAGAAGAACCGATGTAGCGACGGGGATATAAATTTTAAATCTTCCACTACCAAGGTGAATGTCACCGGGCAATCTGCCGATGGGCAATTTATCAGAAATCATAAACACTAAACCAATTATTACAATTACCGTACCGGCAATAATCAAAAAACGTCCCATATCTACCCAGTTCATACTTCTCCCCTTAGAGATTAATTTTGGTCAAACAGGTTTGATTGACTGTTGTTTTTTGGAGGCATACGGTTAAAATACTGGAAGCATTTTCTGGTCACCTCTCTGCCCCTTGGTGTCCTTTTGAGAAATCCGGATTGGATAAGAAACGGCTCATACACCTCTTCAATAGTATCCCGTTCTTCAGCAACCACAACAGCTATCGTACTTAATCCTACCGGTCCTCCTCCGTAATGATCGATAATGGCTAAAAGAATATTTCTGTCCATTTCATCAAGCCCGCACTCATCAATACCAAGCAGTTCGAGGGTTTTTTTTACCACCTGAACGGTAATTTTACCATCCCCTTTCACTTCAGCAACATCCCTGCAGCGCCTCAGAAGCCGGTTTGCAACTCTTGGGGTGCCCCGTGCTCTTTTTCCCAGTTCAAGCGCTGCGGCCTGGTCACACTCCACTCCCAGTATTGAAGTGGACCTGAGGATAATCTGTTTGAGCTCGGCAGCACTGTAGTAGAGAAGTCTGCAGACATAGCCGAACCGCGCGTGCATTGGGGAAGTGAGCATACCTGCTCTTGTTGTAGCTCCCACCAGCGTAAAGGGTTTAACATTTAATCTTACCGATCGTGCAGCCGGGCCATCGCCGATAGTTATATCGAAAACGAAGTCCTCCATAGCCGGGTAAAGGGACTCTTCCACAACGCGGTTGAGACGATGGATCTCATCGATGAACAAAATCTCCCGTTCCTCAAGATTGGTGAGATTTCCTGCAAGATCACCTTTTTTCTCCAGAACAGGGCCTGAGGTAGTATTGATAGCGACACCAAGTTCATTGGCCAGAATTCTCGACAGTGTAGTTTTGCCCAGACCAGGAGGTCCGCAGAAGAGGATGTGGTCAAGAGCTTCCCCCCTATTTCTGGCAGCTTGCACAAAGATACTGAGATTCTCCTTTATTGCTTCCTGACCGACAAAATCGGTAAACCGTTCAGGCCTGAGGGCATTATCAAACAGCTCTTCATCACTGTCGTGATTGCTGCCTGAAATAAGTCTCTCCTGGAATTCATCACTCATTTTTTCACCCTGTAAATTGACAATTCTAAATTACCTGAAGAGCTTTGCGTACCCACTCTTCAACTCCCGCATCGGACTCAATCACCTCTTCAACTCTTGCAATCGCACGTACGACCTGTTTTTCATTATACCCAAGAGCAATCATGGCAGCATACGCTTCATCACGCACAGTATTACCAATAGCCGCACTACCGTTTTTAACAGCTCCACCGGAGCAGATATCATGGACGCCAAGAGACACAGAACCAAGTTTACCCTTAAGCTCAATGACCAGTCGCTGTGCAGTCTTTGCTCCTACCCCGGGGATTTTCTCCAAACTGGTGGAATCTGAAGTATTTATGCTGAAAACCAGCTTTTCAACTGATATACCGGAAAGTATGCTGATTGCCACCTTTGGCCCGATTTTGCTTATGCTGATCAGGTGGCGGAAGATTTCCCGCTCTATTTTGGTGAAAAACCCGTACAGTTTTACCGCATCTTCCCGCACATAGTAATGGATATGGAGTTTAACCAGCTTTCCGGGATCGGGCAGTTTCTCAAAAGTAGAGATAGGTATAGTGATAGCATACCCTACACCCGCACACTCCAGCGCTACATGCATCATCTCCTTATCAGCCAGAATCCCCTTGATATACTCGATCATACTGTTTTTCTTCTACCTTTTGGTGATGGTTTTCTTTTTCCCAAACAATAAGAGCTGACCATGGTTCTATGTTTTGAACACTGGAAATCACAAATAGCGATAGCAAGCGCATCATAGGCATCACTTTTAAGATGCTCACGGGGGGGTGAGATGAGCATTTTAACCATATACTGCACCTGCTCCTTGGCAGCATTACCACTACCCGTTACGGTTTTTTTTATCTCTCTTGGGGAATATTCATGCACTGAGGCCCCTGATTTTGAAGCAGCGAGCATTGCAACTCCTCTGGCATGCCCCAGGATCAGGGTAGTATGAACATTTTTTGCATAAAATGCCTGTTCGATACAAACCCGGTCCGGACTGTGCTCTGCCATCTTCTGCCATAGGGCCTCGTAAATAATCTCCAGCCGCTTTGAGAGATCCTGAGCGCAACCAGTGGTTACAACCCCGGAATCAACCCATGAGACAGTATTATTAACCACCCTGATAACCCCATAGCCTGTAGCGGCCGTACCGGGATCGATTCCGAAAATTATCACAAGAGAGCGCCTTTATAAAGAGTGTCGGATGAAGGGTAAACAAGCGCCGGGAGATTCTTCGCCCAAACACCAGAGCCCCCCTCTTCTCCCCTATTAAGATAAGGCTCCGCACTCCGCTCACACTGCCTGTGCTGAGCTTATCGAATTATTCCTAAGCCTCAAAACAAAGAAACGGGACCCTTCGGCTAGGAGCTCAGGGCGAGCGGATCATATTACAGTGTAACTATAGTATAAATCGTACCCTTACTTAACACCTATGCCCCTACCCTCTGAGCCTTTCCATCTCCTCATCACTGATATCAAAAGCCCCATACACATTCTGTGTATCATCAAGTTCATCAAGCATATCAATAAGCCTGAGAACCTTTGCAGCAGTATCGCCTTCAACACTCACCGGATTATCAGCGATTTTGGTAAGTTCAGCAGAAGCGATTTCCACACCAGTCTTCTCCAGGGCCTCTCTTACCGCTTCAAATGTGTCGGGTGGTGTGCTTATTTCGTATTCATCTCCGTCAAGTAAAAGATCCTCTGCGCCCGCTTCGATCGCTATCTCCATGAGCTCCTCTTCACCCATTGCATCCTTACTTACCCGTATGATCCCCTTTGATTTGAACATATAGGCAACCGAATTTGTTGTTCCCAGATTCCCACCATGCTTAGTAAGCGCATGTCTTACCTCCGCAACGGTGCGGTTACGGTTATCGGTCATTGACTCAATCAAAACAGCGACACCGCCTGGCCCATACCCCTCAAAGAGGATCTCCTCATAGGAAACACCTTCAAGCTGACCGGTACCTTTTTGAATAGCGGTATCGACATTTTTATTTGGCATATTTGCAGCGCGTGCACTGCTTACAGCAGATCTGAGACGCGGATTGGCATCGACATCTCCCCCACCCATCCTTGCCGCTATGGTGATTTCTCTGATAAGTCTGTTGAAAAGTTTTCCCTTGGCTGCATCAGCCTTTCCTTTAGCTCTTTTAATGGTTGCCCATTTGGAATGTCCCGACATCTCTACCTCTTTTTTAAAATTGAATTGTTTTGAATGAGATTACACCTTTTTTGATTAAGAGGTATGAATGTCTGGAGGACGCGCCTGCTCCCACCGCAACGGCGAGCATTTTATGCCGCGTAATGCAATAAACCGAATACAGATCCTGGTGATCATTTTACCAACTCCTCAAGTGCAAGCTTCTCAACTGAAGGCAACGGGCGACCCAAAAAGGATTCTGCAAGGGATTCGAAGTGAGGGGTAAGGTCGGATATTAAAAAGCGACTCAGCGCGTGTCCATCACTCTCTTTGGGTGCCAGGGCATTGAGAGCGGTGAGAATATCCTGTGCTTCCTTTGCCGTCCAGAGCGCACTGTCGAGAAGCTGCATGCGGGTACCTACTGTACCCTGTATAACCTCCATCAACAGAGGATAATGGGTGCAGCCAAGGATAAGGCAATCGACCCCAATATCAATCATATCGTAGAGATAGTGCTGAGCTACCAGCCTGGTTATATCGCTGTCAATAAGTCCCTCTTCAACCAACGGCACAAAGAGAGGACATGCCTTTCCATACACCTTAACCCCGGGATCAACACAATGCATGGCATTTTTATAAGAGTTGGTTCTTATAGTGGCAGCGGTGCCAATGACTCCAACCTTCCTGTCTGCAGTTCTGAGTACCGCAGCCCTTGCCCCCGGAAGCACAACGCCTATAACCGGAACACTTTTTATAGTGTGCTCCAGATAATCAAGTGCAACGGAAGATACAGTGTTACAGGCAACAATGAGAAGTTTGATATCCATATCCAGGAGAAACTGAGCATCCTGAAGGCCAAATTTAGCGATAGTCTCATCTGAGCGCCCCCCATAGGGGCATCGTGCAGTGTCCCCCAGATAGACGACCTTCTCCGCAGGCATAAGCCGCTGGATCTCCTTTACTACAGTTAAGCCTCCCAGGCCGGAATCAAAAACCCCGATCGGTCTTGTATCTGTCATATTCCAATCTCAAATTGATGTTTAAAAGTAACTACCGCTTCGGTTAAACCCTGTGCAATCTCATTCTGAACATCACTGCAATTAAGCAGCTGTTCCTCTTGGGGATTTGAGATAAAACCCACCTCAAACAGAACAGATGGCATATAGGCACCATTAAGCACCCAGAAATTTGCCTGACCCACTCCTAAATGTAATTTTGGTATGCGGTTGGACAAAGATCCGTTTGAAAAAACCTGATCGATGATTATGCAAAATTCCTGACTTTGTCTTAAAAATTCATTTCCCGCAAGATCCACCAGCACGCTCTGGAGCAAATCATACTGTTGTGGCTTATCCTCAAGCTCAATTACCGCATTTTCCCGCATTGCAGTAAGCCTTTCGTGCTCATTTCTTGCCTGTGAAAGGAAATAGGATTTGTACCCCCTGATTGTATCTCTTCTTGCCCACGGTCCACCGATGGCATTGGCGTGAATGCTGATAAACAGATCGGCCTTTTTTTCATTGGCAAATTGTGTGCGCTCACGCAAAGGGATAAATACATCTTTATCTCGGGTCATCAAAACTTCAAAACCCCTGGCTTTAAGCTGCTCACGCAGCGCCAGACCGATCGCCAACACCACATCCTTCTCCAGTGTACCGCCTGGCCCCACTGCCCCCGGATCCCTTCCGCCGTGCCCCGGATCGATCACCACGCGCCGCAATTCAGGGATATCCATCTCCGCCAACACCGGTGGCCTCTTTTCAGGCTCTTTTTCGGTCTCAAGCGAAAATTGAAGTTGATTGCTGTTAACGTACTGCAATTGCGGTTTTTCAACCCGTTTATTGAGAAACAGCACAATTTCAGCAGAAGTTTCATGCTCAAGGGCCAGAATGGAGTCTATAATGCCACCAGCCCTAATGTCCAACACTTCGGGATCAACAGAGGTATTGCTGATAGTAATGGTCAAACGCGGGTGAAGATACGAGAAGGCAAAACCAGCGGAGTCCGATAGCGAAATACTCACCTCAGTCGCATCGTCCCTGCGGATGCTGGTAACTGAATCGACTCTTTTGCCCGGGCTTTGAATTAAGAGTTCCCGGGAACCATCAAGCCACTCGATAGTACCGCCAAACATTGTTTTCCTGAAAATTGCAACAAGCAGATTCTGAGGAAGATAAACATTGCCACCCTTTCGGCGTGGTGCGACCGGCATCTGTACAACCTGGTCGCCAAATCGGTAAAATGCACCATCATTAAAGAAGACCACCCTTTGTGATCCCTTTGAAACAGTGAGCTTCTGGGAGAAAAAGCTCCATCTCCAGGTGCATTCCAGCTCAGAGGCAAGGTGAGACACAGAAACCCAAACGCCCCCCTCACTTTCAAAAGAGGGGAGGCTGGCTCTGCTGTCGCCGGGCAGGTGTCGTACGGTGACCTCAGCAAAGAGACTCACCGTGAATAAAAGGGTAAAAAGCGGTATTAAACGATTTACCGAATTAGTGTATCTCATATATTCCTGTTGTGTTTAACCAGTTGTGCTATCTTTCGCTTTGTCTCTTTTTCTGCAATTATATGCCTTTTATCAAACTTTTTTCGGCCCCGACATAACCCCAGTTCTATTTTAACGTACTGATTTTTAAAGTACACCGCCAGCGGGATCAGGGTAAGATGTTTTCTGTCCACCTCAGCACAGAGATACTCAATCTCTTTTTTATGAAGCAACAGTTTCCTTCGCCTGTAGGGGTCAGGAGCAAACATACCAGTCTGATTGTAGGGGCTAATGTGGAGGTGATTTATAAAAAGCTCACCCCTGATGCACTGGGCATAACTGTCCAACAGATTGATCTTCCCTGCACGGATAGATTTCACCTCTGGTCCGCTTAACACTATTGCGGCTTCCACTTTTTCCAGAATATCGTAATCATGGAATGCTTTTTTGTTTCTTGCTATAATTTTCATCTATAGGAAAATAGTTCCCGAAGAACAAAGAAGGCAATTTGTAAAAAGGTTATATATAATGGTTCGACCTGTTGAGACGAACCCCGAAGGAGTGGTAGGTCTGGTTGGCCAAAAACAGACAGGGGGGGTTGTAATGCAGATAGCATTATAAACCGTGCAGAGAAAACGCCAGTGTTGTAAGTGTAACTATAATTGCTGCACTGATTTCCACCTTTGCTAACCCTTTGACTCACACTCTTCCATTACTATCCTGCTTACTACTATATTGTGTAATAACATACTTCACCCGACCACAGCTCAGAGCCGCTGCTTACCCATAGGACGTCCGGGAATACATTCGAATTACAGGGAGTACAAATGCATTTTGCAACTATTTCTGTGCTTGCAGCACTTATGATTTTTGGCTGTTCAAAGGAAAAGGAGAGTGCGTTTCAGGAAACAGTACCCAACACTGTGGGCGAGCTCCTTGACTCTGAACTGGATCTTAACCGGATGATAATCGAAACCCCTCCGCACCTTATATCGGTTACCTCTGCAATAGAGTGCGTTTTCAGGGATCCGGTTGTGCCCCGGCATATGGAAGGGACAATTCTGAGTAAAAACCCCTTCTCCTTTTCTCCGTCAATACAGGGTGAAGCGCGTTGGGTGAGTACGAGCCGGTTACGTTTTGTACCGCTAAAGCATCTCCCCGCAGGAACTGAATTCAAGGCAATCCTTTCGGGCAAGGATGTATTCGGCAGGCACAGGAA
>SKJJ01000045.1 GCA_007115975.1 Chitinispirillum sp. | reverse complement strand
TCAACACATAGGAACACTTCGATACGGCCAATCGGAATCCCGACGTAAAGTCGGGACTCAGTGTGAGCGGAGAGTGAAGCATTAACTAAACACCTATGAGTCACTCCCGGGCAAGATGTGAAGGTTGCCAAAGCGAGTATGACGGAACATCAGGCTCGATCCAACTCTGCTTCAAGACGATTATTCAGAACAGAAACTAAATAGTAAATTTAAAATTGTAGCTACGGGGAACAGAATGAAACTTTTAGTTGTAGGAGGAGCCGGGTATATCGGAAGCCATGTTGTCCGCTGTTTTCTCGATAACGGTCACAATGTCACAGTATTTGACAACCTCTCTACCGGCTGCAGAGAGAATCTCTTTAAAGAAGGTGAATTCATTCAAGGTGATATTCTGGATATCCCTCTGTTACAAGAGGTGATGGCCGGGGGGTTTGATGGCCTGGTTCATCTTGCGGCTTTAAAGAGCGTGGAAGAGTCGATGAGTTTTCCGGAAAAGTACTCTGTCAACAATATCACCGGGACACTCAATCTGCTCAACGCAGCATCAGAGTCTGGAATACGACACATTGTGTTCTCTTCATCCGCTGCAATCTTTGGCAATCCCCAATACCTTCCTATCGATGAAGACCACCTCAAAAACCCCCCAAACTACTACGGATTCACCAAACTTGAGATCGAGCACATATTACAGTGGTACGACAGATTAAAAAAGATCCGTTTTGCAGCCCTGAGATATTTCAATGCGGTGGGGTATGATCCTGAGGGCAGGATTGCGGGACTTGAAAAGAATCCGGCGAACCTGGTACCTATCATAATGGAGGTAGCCACCGGAAAACGAAAAAAACTACAGATTTTCGGTGATGACTACGATACCAGGGACGGGACCTGTATAAGGGATTATGTCCATGTCTCAGATCTGGCGACTGCCCATCTGCTGGCCATGGAATATATTCATAAATTCAATACCAGCGACTGTTTTAACCTTGGAAGTGAGAAGGGTACAAGTGTACTTGAAATGGTTGAAAGTGCCCGTGAGATAACCGGAAAACCCATACCTGCGGAGATTGCACCACGAAGGCCGGGAGATCCGGGGAACCTTGTTGCCACTTCCGCCAAGGCATATAAAACTCTTAAATGGAAAGCGCAGTACAGCGATCTGCCCACTCTGATGGAAAGCTCCTGGAACGCCTATAAAAAGCATCTCTAAAAGTTTTTGTTTCAGGAAAGATTCTCATCATTGATGAAACACTATTCAAAAATCAGAAGGTTCCTTACCGATCCGGAAGTTCTTATAGTTACCGGTTTGTGGCTGCTTGTTTTTTTCCTTTTCGGAACACCCTTTCCCTACCACTACGATTCGGTCAATTATGCTCTTGCCATTGCAGAGAAGTTTGACATAGGAATGCATCAGCCCCATCCTCCGGGTTATCTGTTCCATATCATGTTTGGCAGAGTGCTTTACCTGTTTATAAAAAATCCTTTTTATGTGCAGCAGGTGCAGAATGTCATCTACCTTTTCGGGATGGTAGGCTGTCTGTACATGGTCAGGGAGAGAAAACCATGCCAGATTCTTTTCCTTGGTACACTGCCGCTGATTCTGTTTTTTCCTGCGGTTCCTATCATCCATGCAGCATCGCTGATGTTCGGCTGCTGGGTTGCTTTTTGCATCGGAAAGTTGGAAAAAGGAGAGTGGTCTCCCTATCTTCTTGCCCTGATTTTTGCAATCAGCCTGGGCTTTCGCCAGGATATGATCATACTGCTTGGCCCTGTGGTGTTGTATGCTTTTATCTGCTACAAATGCACTCCCAAACAGTGGGTGGTAATCTTTACAATAGGAGCAGCGGTAACATCGCTTTGGTATTTTCCCACAAGGCTGTTGAGCTCGGGACTTGAACCGTTTGAGATGACAAACAAAATGAATGTGAAGTTTTACGAGAAGAGCTCGGTTTTCATGGGAGCAGCTCTTTTTGAAAATGTTCGCACTGCTCTGAGATTTTTAATCTACTCTCTGGGGGTTTTGGGGCCGGGGGGGTTAGTCGCAGTGTATGTTGCTTCAAAAAAGTTGTCGTTAAGGCAATGGGTACCGATACTTCTGACCGTTGCGCCGATTGTCATCTATGGAGTGATTTTTCTGCTCTCATTTTCCTACTACTATGCTTCTGCTCTTGGCTTTTTTGCAGTATGGGCTCTTCAGAAAAACGGATTGCCACAGGGCAAAAAAGTGTTGGTTGTTCTGACACTGCTTAACATACTGTTTTTTGCACTTATGCCCATGGCAAGATACACAGAGTGGAGGGGCAGTTTTGCAGAGCGTTCATTTACAGAAAATGTGGCAAAACAGCTGTTGTATGCAGGAGCTAACAGCAGAGACCTTATTGTAAACAAAAGAGATCTGCTCACCTTTGCAGATACAACTGCCGGAAGAGCCTCTTCGTTTTATGCCCAGGAGGGGATAATCTGGGACAGATTCTGGAATTATCTCTCCGAACATGAGTGGGGCAACAGTTACGTAAAGGATAAAGAGAGTGCGGAGGTTATTATCACCAGATCGGAAATACCCGGAACCGCTCCTTTTGCCAAGCTGAAAACTGTCCGGGCATACAGAATTGATAATTTATCGGAAAGACTGCAGCAAGAGACAAGATGAAAACTGACAAATCAAAGCAGAGTTTATACCACTCCCTTGGAAAAGATTACTTCTGGTTTTACGGACACTATGCATTGGCCCGGTTTCTTCTTAAGAAACACTGGAGACGCAGTAAAGGGTTTTTATTGAACATTGGCTGCGGTCCCAATGAACAGCCGGCTTTTCTTCCGGATGTCACGACTGTCAATGCCGATTACTCATATGATGCCTGCAGGCTCTCTGCAAAGGTAAACAAAGGTCTGTTTCACGTATGCTGTGATGCTGATCATCTGCCGTTTAAAACGGGGTCACTTGACATAATCACTGCTTTGGAGATTCTCGAACATCTGGAAAATGACCGTGCAGCAGGCTCAGAATTCAGCAGAACACTGAAACTGGAGGGGTTTTTACTGGTGTCTGTGCCTGCATATAAGTTTTTGTGGGGTAGTCATGATGAGTGGAACAATCACTACCGACGTTATAGCAGAGGGGATCTGAAACTATTCGCCTCACAGAACGACATGACCATCAAATATCTCACCTGGTTTAAAATCATGTATGTCCTGCCACTGCTGGTCGTACGAAAAGTAAAGACTCTTTTATGTAAGGATAAGGTATCAAACGATTTTGTTGCGATAAGCTCTTTTACCAATAAGATACTTGGTACAATGTTGTATCTTGAAGCCCTTGTTGCTTCGGTTGTACCACTTCCTGCCGGAGTAAGCCTTTTTGCGGTTTTAAAAAACAGAATCAGCGATTGAGCCTGTCCTGGACATGAATCAGCGAACTTTTCTTTAAAACCTTGTAGATCCGCGCAATGTATTCTCCGATAATTCCAAGGAAAATTGAATTCAGACCGATGGAAAAAAGTATGAGAAGGGTTGTGGTGGCAAAACCTCTGGGCCAGTTTCCTATTCCCATATACCATAACACTGCGTAAACCAAAAGAAGAATAAGGGAAAAACCTGAAACGAACAGACCGAAAAAGGTGGCAAGTCTCAGAGGGACAATCGAATGATTTACCACTCCGTTAAGGGCAAGCTTAAACAGTTTGTAAATCGAGTACTTGCTTTTTCCGCTGTGCCGTGCTGCTCTGTCGTACTCTACCCCTTTCTGTTTGAATCCCATTGAAGCGATTGTTCCGCGAAGATAACTCTGGTCGTCATCAAGCCGGCTTAGTGCATCTATGATTTTTCTGTCAATCAGACGAAAATCACCCACATTCAAAGGCAGATCTGATTCACTGAGAAAACTGATAATTCTATACCCTGTTTTTCTTAAGAGTTCCATTAACCAGAATTCATCCCTGCTGCGCCGTATCCCATAGACAACATGATATCCCTCTTCCCACTCTTTTATAAACTGGGGGATTAGCGATGGCGGGTCCTGAAGATCTCAGTCAAGCTGAACGGCTGCATCTCCCGTTGAATGGATCATGCCACAAAAGATCGCTTTCTGGTGACCGAATGTCCTTGATAACCGCAGTGCCGTTACCCTGCTGTCGGCCTTTGCGAGCCGCTCCAGCACAGAGAAGGTGGAATCGGTGCTGTTGTCATCGACAAAAATCAGCTCGAAATCATAGCCGGCGACCTGTTTGTTCCAGACTTTACAGATTTCATTATAGATATTTTCCACATTGTCCTCTTCATTGAGACAGGGGACTATGAGTGAGATCAGTTTAGGTTGGTTTTGCTGCATTTATAACTCATTGGCAGTAAGGTTAGAGATTGCTATACCTGTTAATTATCCAATGAATCAGTAGGGGGATCAAGGGAAAAAGGGGGTTTTGATGTTGTGTTGGAATATCTGGTGGTGGGTTCGGGGTACCTCAACACCTGATCCCAGTTCCAGAAAACAGTGAACCACTCAGGAAATGCCCACCCCAAAAACCCCTTGTAAAATAAGCATTCGTAGTTGCTTTTTAACAAAACGAAAAAAATATTGCTCAAAGATATATATATATTATCACCCAAAGAATTTCTGCCTACATTGCTTTCCGCTCTCTCTTTAATTCTGTTTTTTACGTTCTGTTTGATATTCAAATTCTATCCATAATTGCATGGCCCTCCTTTGGGGCTTTGTTTAAACTGCACGGAGGTGTAATGAAATGAATGTAAGCAAACTGCAAACGGTTGTTTTAACGGTGGCACTGGCAATGTGCTCCGTACAGGCTTCCATCTCCCTTCGGGTGTTTTCAAGGGAAGAGGCTGTTCATGAACATAATATCTCAAAGCCCCGGATTTACATAGAAAATATCGGAACTGAACCGGTGTCAAGTTTCTATTACCACTACTACTTCAGAACGGAAAACAACAAGACACCTGTTCTTGAAGATTATTATACGCCAAACAGTGCGGTAACTCTGGAGGACCTTGAAGATGGTCTGTATAGAGTGAGATACCATTTCAGTGGTGTCACCCTTGCGCCCGGAGAGGTTCTGCCCAATACAGATGGAAATGTGGTGGGTTTACGATATCACGACTGGTCGGCCTGGGATAAGACAAACGATCCATCCAATAACGCAAGCGCGGAATTTGCTCTCAATGGTCAGATACCGGTATTTCTGAGTGATGGAACACCAGGACATGGCAATGATTTGCCTGATCCCGAAAATCCACCCCTACCTCCCGCAGTTGCCTACGGTTTTGGAGATTATGCCGTGTTTTCGTCTGATTACACTGATCTGCGGGACCGCTCACTGGT
>SKJJ01000129.1 GCA_007115975.1 Chitinispirillum sp. | reverse complement strand
TGTTCTGATTTAACTCCACAACGTTCACATATCACCCTGCGTTTCTCTATCCATATCTCTGCAGTCCATGCACCAAAGTGTAAGTCACGATATTTGCGGACTTTTCGATCCTTAACCTTATCGGAGGGCCGTCCGCAACAACTACAAGTGCCTTCCCCTTCTGGTTCGAGCCAAAAAATAATCTTCCGCTCAGCTCTATTTGTTTCACAACGTTCAGGCTCAATAACATAACCCTTGATATCCACAAGGCAGTTTAGTATTTCTCTTTCTGTTGGCACCCATACCTCCATTCATTTAGCGGTGATAGAGGTACAAAATAAATCGGGTGCCAACACTCTTTTTTCTAACTTTCCATACTTAAGTCAGAATAGCCAGTAATTATATATAATAAATACAATAAAGGATAGACAAAGGGGTGCACTTTAACTCTATTGATTTTGCGATTTTCTTACCGGTGGTTTTTATGCTCTACTGGTTTGTCACCCGAAAAAGCGTGAAACTGCAAAATGCTCTTATTGTTGCTGCAAGTTATCTGTTCTATGGCTGGTGGGACTGGAGGTTTTTATCCCTGATTCTTTTTAGTACAGCAGGGGACTATGCGGTTGGCAGGAAAATGGCCGGTGAAAGTAGCCAGACAAAAAGAAAGATACTTTTAGGTGTCAGTGTAGCGGTAAACCTTGGGTTTCTTGGATTCTTTAAATACTATAACTTTTTCCTGCACAACTTTTCCACAGCATTCTCACTCTTTGGGAGGGGTATAGAAGCCAATTCATTGAATGTTATTCTACCGGTGGGAATTAGCTTTTACACCTTTCAAACATTGAGTTATACTATAGATGTTTACAGAAGAAAGCTTGAGCCGGTTAAAGACTTTGTCGCTTTTTCAGCTTTTGTAAGTTTCTTTCCTCAATTGGTAGCAGGTCCGATAGAAAGAGCCACTAACCTTCTGCCACAATTTCATAAAGAGCGGACCTTTGACTATTCAAGTGCTGTTGACGGGATGCGTCAAATTCTTTGGGGGTTATTTAAAAAAATTGTGATCGCTGATAACTGTGCGAAATATGCAAATGTAATTTTCAACAATTCCGCTGACTATACTGGCAGCACACTGGTGCTTGGCGCATTGTTCTTCACCTTTCAAATCTATGGAGACTTTTCAGGCTATTCAGACATTGCTATTGGAACTTCCCGTCTATTTGGTTTCAACTTAATGCGCAATTTTGCTTTTCCCTATTTTTCAAGGGATATAGCTGAGTTTTGGAGGCGCTGGCATATTTCACTTTCAACATGGTTTAGGGATTACCTTTACATTCCAATGGGTGGAAGTCGCGGGGGAACCTGGCTGAAAATAAGAAACATCCTTGCGATTTTCATTGTAAGTGGTTTTTGGCATGGTGCGAATTGGACATTTATTGTCTGGGGTGCATTGAATGCTGCATATTTTTTGCCCTTACTGTTAACAAAAAACAATCGGGCCAATTTAGATATTGTGGCCCAGGGAAAATTGCTTCCAGACATTAAGGAATCCTCTCAGATGCTTCTTACTTTTGGACTAACGGTTTTTGCCTGGATCTTTTTTCGGGCAGAAAATATGGGTCATGCTGTAAATTATATTTCAGGGATATTCTCGTACACACTTTTTACTGCTCCGGATTTCCCCGGGGTGGGTGGCGCATTAACGACAAGTATTCTTGTCGCTGTCTTTGTCTTGATTGAGTGGCAGGGACGAGAAGGTCAATATGCAATTGCAAATGTGTGTCTTACAATGAAAAGACCATTGAGATATGCGATGTACTATGCACTTTTAATTGCAGTTTTTTGGTTTGGTGTCAAGGAACAACAATTTATCTATTTCCAGTTCTAAACTATGAAAAGATTTGTAATAAAAACCGTATGTATAGCACTGCCTCTTTTGGTTGTTGCCCTGGCACTAGAGGTTTTGTTGAGAATTATCCCAAATGACTATACATTCAAGAAAAACTATCTTGATAATCACTCTTTTGAAATTGAAACCCTGATTTTAGGCAGTTCACACTCATTTTATGGCATTAATCCCGACTATTTTTCCAGAAAAACATTTAATGCAAGCCATATTTCCCAATCACTTGTCTATGATCTTGCAATAGTGAAAAAGTATGAAGATAGATTCGAAAATCTAAAAACGGTCGTTTTGCCGATCTCGTACTTTACACTTTATGGAAAACTTGAGGCTGGCCCGGAGTCTTGGCGTATAAAGAACTATATGATATACTATGGAATGAATTCGTCAAAATTATTTACCGACTATTTCGAAGTTCTCAGCAATCGATTAGATGTAAATGTTAAGAGATTGCTGTCGTATTATGTGTTTGGCAATCCGGCCGTAACCTGTACCGAATCTGGGTGGGGGGTGGGTTACAACTCTAAAAATGCCCAG
Source organism: Chitinispirillum sp. (assembly GCA_007115975.1). Taxonomy (GTDB): domain Bacteria; phylum Fibrobacterota; class Chitinivibrionia; order Chitinivibrionales; family Chitinispirillaceae; genus Chitinispirillum. Next base: position 42,899 of record SKJJ01000129.1, on the reverse strand, counting down.
GATTTGATTGAATCCGGTAAAACCGCTGCACAAAGACATACGATAAAAGACCTGCATTCAGCCAAATATCAGGAAATAGTTAATGACAACATACAGACTTTGAAAACCATTATACAATGGTGTAAAGAGAGGCGTGTGAGAATATTGCTTTTAACAACACCCGCTTTTGAAACATATCTGAAACACTTAAATGCTAAGCAATACAACACAACAATAAAAACTACCAGAGATATCTGTGCAGATTATTCTAATTGTAAATATCTGAACTTGATCGATGACACCCGTTTTGTCTCAACCGATTTTTTTGATGCTGATCACTTATCAGACCGTGGTGCACAAAAATTATCAAAACTGATAGGTGATGTAATTGTTGGCTGGGAATAGATCCTCTGTTGCCATGAGAGACTCCTTTCGGTTTCCAGGAAATTAAGACTGGTACTGATATCGGTTCCAAATCACCTGCCCTCAGCAATGTCTCCAAAAACCTTAACACCGCTCAAACTTGTTTATATATATTTTGACACTGTTATTGAGATCACTGGTGGAAACAATATACAAATAAATGATAAGGAGACCTGTTCCATGGATAAAAAAAAACTGATAGAAAAAGCTCAAGATTATGTACGGATGGAACGCAACGAACATTTCAGATCTCAGGTTGAACAGCTGCTCGATGAGCAGGATTTTGAGGAGTTGAATGACCGTTTCTATACTGATCTTGCTTTTGGCACCGGTGGGCTGCGTGGTGTTATTGGCGGGGGATACAACCGGATGAACCCTTATACTGTAAGACGAGCAACTCAGGGAATGGCAAACTACATAAAGAACACCGTGCCGGCTTCGAAAGCATCGGTGGTTATAGCGTATGACTCGAGGAATTTTTCCGATCTGTTCGCGGCTGAAGCGGCAAAAGTACTGTGTGCCAATGGTATCAAGACGTTCCTTTTTACCTCTCTTCGACCAGTGCCGGAGCTCTCTTTCGCTGTTCGTCAGCTAAAAACAACAGCAGGTATTGTGGTTACTGCAAGTCATAACCCCCCGGAATATAACGGATACAAAGTGTACTGGGATGATGGAGCACAGGTGGTTGCCCCCCATGATACCGGGATAATTTCTGAAGTAAACAGAGTCAGTGGCCCAGGGGCCGAGATGGAGCTGGAAGAGGCGATATCTGCCGGGTTACTCACAATGATTGATAAGCAGGTGGACGAGCCATTCATAGAGATGGTGAAAAACCAGGCTATTCGCCCTGATCTGATCCGCTCCATGGGAAAGGAACTGAAGGTTGTTTATACACCTCTGCACGGTACAGGCGCCGTTCCTGTTGAGAATGCGCTCAGTCAGATGGGGATAGAAGTATTGTTTGTCGAGGAGCAGAAAGCTCCCGATGGCAATTTTCCCACCGTCGATTATCCAAACCCCGAGGAAGCATCCGCTCTGACTCTTGCACTTAAAAAGGCTCGGGAGGTGAAAGCTGATCTTGTCATGGGTACCGATCCTGATGCTGACCGGCTGGGTATTGCTGCTCCCGAAGATGATGATTATGTTCTTATCACCGGAAACCAGCTTGGTGTTCTTCTGGCTGATTACATCTTCAGCTCGCGTAAAGAGCTTGGAACTCTTCCCGATAAACCGGCATTCATCACCACTATTGTGACAACCCGACTCCAAAGCCTCATCGCCCGGAAGTTTGGGGCACAGTGTTACATCACTCTGACCGGTTTTAAATATATCGGAGGGAAGATACGGGAGTTTGAATCTCAGACAGATGGTCCGGCTTACGTTTTTGGCGGCGAGGAGAGTTACGGGTATCTGGTCAACACTGAAGTCAGGGACAAGGATGCTGTATCGGCTGCTACTCTGACCGCAGAGATGGCTCTTTACCACAGAACTCAGGGAAAAACTCTGCTTGATAGACTGAGAGAAATATGGCTGGAGTACGGTTTCTTTAAAGAGGTTACGATCTCAAAAACCTTCAAGGGTGAATCCGGCAAGATCAAGATGGATCAGCTTATGGATCAATTCAGAAAAAATCCACCCCGTGATTTTGCCGGATCCGAGGTTGTTACTTTCAAAGACTTTAAGGATGGGACCACTTTGGATATAGTGAGGGGAAGCTCAGAGAAAAATATCGATCTGCCCTCTTCCAATGTGGTTCAGTTCGATCTGGAGGATCAGACCATAATTACTGTGCGTCCATCAGGAACTGAGCCAAAGATAAAGTTTTATATGTCGTGCTGTTCAAAGCCGGGAACGGTTCTGGATAGTGCCGTTTCTGAAGTTGATGGGAAAATTGAGGCTATTACCGATCAGCTTAAGAAAATTATTGATTGAGTTGAGGAGGAGGGTCGGGTGCCGAGGGGGGGGGTAATCATCTTCCCCTATGCAAACTCGCCTTGATATATCAAGACCCCACTGCTTACGCCAGTCCTCAAGTCCCCCACCGATAATGTCATCTGGCAAGGATATGCCCGGCTAACCTAGCATTATCAACGTTCCCCCCAAAAGGTATTTTTAAACCGATTTGCCATTTGGCTGGAATACCGGGGAATTTAGGGGACACTCTTCCCATCGGGACCGAGTTTTGTCTTTTATCCGCTCTTTTACTTTCATATCGGGAAAAAAGAAAAAGGCGAAATGCGGTCCCGGCCCCGAAACACGGAAGCGGTAGGAGGCGGGGCTCTCCCTTATCTCAACATCCCCCGTAAGCTCTGGAGCCCATCTATAAGAGAAACCAGATTCTGGAGCTGAGCATTTTGTTCTGCAGAGTCACTGATAATATCACACTCTTTTTGCAGCAACTTTTCCAGATGGCTTTTCAGCGCCCGATATCTCTTCTCAAACTCATTGTTTAACTTGTCAAATGCCGTGTTCAGAAGTGTGATAGAGTCTTCTGCGAGTCTGTCGGATAAGAGTTGGGACTGCTCCTGAATTGGGTTTTCAAAGAGTTGTCTTGTAAAAATCGCTCTTTTGTTTGCCGATAGAAGAACCTTAAGTCTGGGTAGTTTCTGTAGAGGGAAAGGACGAACCGTAAAGAAGTCCTGGTTTGAGGGTACCGGTATTCCATCGGTTTTTATCATTTCGGTTAGCTCTGGGGGTGCAGAGGGAAGTATTTCTAAAACCCTGTTTTTAAACTCTCTTTGCTGTGTTGCTGCAATTTCCCGCAGTGCTGAGTTTACCGAGTCGGTTATGGTGTATTGGAGCTTATCGAAGGAACTTCTCAGATTCGATGGTATCACCATAGAGAGTTGCGAAACGGTATCTTTAAGGTTGTGAGCACTGCCAAGAGTATCGGTTATAAGCTGGTCGCTGTTGTGGCGAACTCTTATGGTGCCCTGTGCGATCTCTTTTTCAACATAGTCGGAGAGTTCTTGCCGTCGGGTGGTTAGCTTTTCGGTGTTCTCTTTTATAGCGTCCCGGAGTTTCTCTATCTGGGATGATAATTTTTTTTGCTGGGATATGGCTTGCTCAAAAGGTGCTTTCAGTCGATCGATCTGCTCGTTGAGTAGATGTTCTATGCCACAGAGTGAGTCCCTGAATTTGTCACCAAGGGCCTGGGATAGTGCAAAGTATTTCTCTCTGACAAGGAAATCGAGAACCTCTCTATTGATCTTTTCAAGGCCGCTGGCCTTCCAGTGGGGGTCTTCAATCGAACACTTTTGAGCCGTTTGGCCCTTCATTGCACTGGTATGAAAAAGCTTTGTATCGCAACTGTAGTTAAGTTTGGTGACCAGGGTGCTGCGAATAAAATGGTCCACCTCTGTTAACTGGGTATCGGTAAGGATATCGATTTTGTTCAGTACGAAAAAGAGTTTTGGCACATATGCACTGACCTGTTTTAAAAATTCAACTTCAGTCTGAGTGAACGGTGGGTCGGCTGAGAGAAGAAAAATTGCTGCATCACAGCCAGAGAGAAGATCAAGGGTGACACTGGTATTATGCACGTGTGTTGAGCCAAATCCGGGGGTGTCAATAAGTACTGTTCCGTTTGCAAGCAAGGGACTGTTGCACTTTACTTTCACACTCTGGACGCAGAGTTGGTTTTTGGGGTTGTTTTCTTCTGCCACATATTTTTTAAGTGCCGATGAAATAGTGTCGCTACTCTTTCGTACTACCAGATCGGGGTTTCCGTTAAAGAAGCTGATAGTGCAGCCTGGTTCCGTGTCGTACTCAATGCAGGTGGGAATTGATGTCACCGGCAAAATGGAGGTCGGCAGTACGTTAAGATTAAGAAGGGCATTTATGAAGGTGCTTTTGCCTCTGTTGAACTGTCCCAGTACTGCCAAATGGAGCCTTCCACCTGCAAGCCGGTACTGCAGCTCAGCGATCTGTTTACCATACACAGAGCAGCTTGGGGGCAAGGATTTACAAAAGTGAAGAGCATTGACAACAATTTCATCAAAAGAGAGCGGTTCCTCTGAATGTGGCAGGGTAGAAACATCCAGCGATATATCATCTGTTTTCATTGCATCTTGAGAATTGCGGTTATTATTTTTGTTGGACACGTTAGAAACCAGAATAATGAAATGTTTTTTGATCCCTGAAGCTCACTATAAAATACTAAATAGTCGCATTCGGGGAAAGCTCACCATTGTTAAAGCCCACAAATCTTGTATCAGCAACTTTGTGGGTCAGAGTGCATACAGCGATATTGTCGTTATAAACAGTTAACAAGTTGAAATTCGACAACCAATTAATTATACTTACTTTTGAATGTAACTGTGTAGTATAACCAGATCTAAGATAAAAAAAGTTATTGTAATCGGAATTTTAAAGAGGAGGCGGTGTTTATGGAATCAGTAAGAGAGTTGATTGAGAAGCGTGCATACCATTTGTTCCTTGAAAGAGGAGCGGTGGAGGGGTATCACATTCAGGATTGGATTCAGGCTGAGCAGGAAGTTATGACTAAAATGGAAAAAAAATCAGCTTCAACAGTTACAACCAAAAAAGCTGCACCAAAGCCTAAAACTGCAGCGGTAAAAAGCAAAGCCGAACCGGAAAAAACTACTGTTGCAAAGCCTAGTGCAGCACCGGTAACTCCAAAAGCCACTGTAAAGAAAAAGGCTGCTGGAAAAAAGAAGTAGATCTCAGCAATTTGGAAATGCTGTTCAGGGGAGAACTTTTCTCCCCATTTTTTTTTCTGCAACGTATCGGTTGGGTATGGCTTACTGGGTTGCAGTGCAATTCTTTTTTTGAAGACTGTTTACAAAATAGATCAGGTTTTCCAGTTCAACCTCAAGGTTTACGTTGTTGATTATGCAGTCGGCTGGTGCCTTAAGCTGGATTGGTGCAAAGTTAAGTATGCCTTTTACACCAGCCTGTACCATGATGTCCAGTGTCTGTTGGGCTGCGATTTCCGGAACACTGAGTATTCCGATTTTAACACTGTTATCTTCCACAAAGGTTGAAAGCTCTTCGAGGGGAAGGATTGGGATCGGGAGTTTGGTGTTGTGCTTTGAGGGATCAATATCAAAACCGGCTACAAGCTTGATACCCTCCTGTTCAAAATTTTTGTATTTTATCAATGCACTGCCCAGGCTTCCCGCTCCTGCAATGATTACTTTCTGAAGTTCATTTTTACCCAGTATCTCGTGGAGTTGTTCCAGAAGCGAGTCGATGTGATAACCGCCCCGTTTATTTCCGGTAATACCAAAAAGCGAAAAGTCTTTTCTTACCTGCGCGCTTGTTACTCCTACCGCATCTGCCAGGTAGTCTGAAAAAATTTTTACAAAACCGATGGCCTTGAAACGATGTAGTGAGTTCTTGTAGCGAGAGAGGCGAAGTATGCAGTTTTTGTTTTTTGTCATTTAATCTCTTTCGGTTTGTACCCTGACAATATGGATTATGGTCGGGTAAATCGGCTGTTTCTTAGTTATAGTTGTATTTTTCGATTTTCCAAAACATCTTTCAACGAAGCAAATGATGCCTCGGGCATTTCAAATGTTATCTTTTTACTTCCGATCTGATGAAGATAGTGAGAATCTGAAGAACAAATAACTGAATAGGGAGCAATCATACGGTTAAGTGTATAGTCTGCTCTGTTGGGGTTTGCTATTTCAACCGCGCTGTATTCACCCGATAGAAACCCAAGCTGAGAGACTATGCTGAATACAGGTTTGTCAACATGTGCAGGGATGAAAAGTCCACCCAGATCATATACCGTCTGGCGTAACTGTTCCACGGTTATAGTAGAGGCAAGTCCAAGATATTTCTCCACACTGCCCTCAATCTCTTCATGCTCATTTACATACACCTGATCACCGAATTTTTCCGGTATGTTTTTCACTCGGGGTAGCTTTTCGTACACGATATTATTGAGCGCAAGTGCACTTTCTGTTGAATCAAACAGACACACCACATGAGCTTCCTCTTCGGTGCATACTTCTAAGCCGGGTAGAAAAAAGATCCCCTCCTTATTGCACAACTTCTCCATAACGGCACAGTTGAGTGCGCAGTTATGATCGGTTAAAGCCAGGCAGTTCATGCCACTCTCAAGAGCCCTTTTCACAATAGCCGAGGGTGACATCTCAAGTGATGCACAGGGGGAGAGGCAGGAGTGAATGTGAAGATCTGCCCTGAAAACCATAATCAGCTTTCCGTGTGCAGGAGTTTATAGGCCTTGTATGAAACGGTAAACTGGTTTTCGGTGCTTCGGTAAATAGCAATCTTCTCCCTGGCTGCAGCTTCTATTGTATCCTCCGCGACCGGACGGCTGTTACATATTATTATTGCCCGTATACCAGCAATGGATGCCACCGCCACCGTGTTGGCATGCGACTGGATCGTTATAAGTACGGCTCCCTCAACAGCATTGGCCATCACATCGCTGAGCAGGTCTGATGTGTAACCGGTTGCAACACTTTCATTGCTGTGGTGGGGTTGGATTATCTCCAGATTCAGTTGCGATTGAAGCTTGTCAGGTGTCATGTAGTTTTCTCCATTGTGTATAGAATAATACCGAAGAGTTATTGTGCAGGCTCTTGTCCCTTTAAATTTAGAAAGACCGTTCCTTTAACAACAGTACCAAGCCCTAACTGGGAGCGGATAGTAAACTCATCACATGACCTTTTTGCATTGGGCAATCCTAAACCTGCTCCAAAACCCAGGCTTCTGATCCATTCGCTTGCCGTACTGAATCCAACGGTCATCGCCTGTTCGATATCGCCAATCCCCGGGCCGCAGTCCTTGGCGACAATCTCGATTCGGTCCTTGTCTATTATACAGCTTAACGTCCCGCCCTCTGAATGTGCCACCATATTGATCTCAAGCTCATAGCAGGCGATGGCTATTTTACGGATAATATTGGCCGGCAAACCACGTTTTTTAAGCTCGTTTCTAAACTCGTTTGAAGCTGCTCCGCCATTTTTGAAATCATATTTGGTTACTGGAAATTCCTTGAAATATTTCTGTTGCCCGGCAGTAGTAACTGCTGTTGATCGTTCTGATTCGATCTTTTCGACTTTACGGTTGAGCTCAGAAAGCAGCTTGGCAATAATATCTCTGCTGGTCACTATGCCGCAGAGCTTGTCGTTTTTATCAATCACCGGGAAACGGCCGAAACGATACTTTTCAAACCACGATATCGCAAACGACAGGGGCATCTGCTCCTCAAGTACCATAAGGTTGCGGGTCATGTAGGCTTCAACGGTATCGTCTATGTACCCAAAATCAAGTGCCCTGAGAATGTTGTCAACACTTATGAGGCCCTGAAGCCGTCCGTTTTCAGCAATGGGTACACCCGATATACTGTGAACCTTCATGAGATTCTGGACATGGCGGAGGGTATCGGTTTTAGCCGCTGATACAACATCGCTGCACATCACATCCCTGATCTTGAGCGTGAAAATTATCTCAAGGGTAAGCAGTGATGATCCGGACTGGTCCAGTTTTGCAATATCCATTCTGTACAGTGTTCCATCTGTTTTCAGAGTAATTTACCTAAAAGTATACAGGAGTCAAACTTCTCAAGCTTTGTATGCAAAAGGGTTATATCAAGCTCTTGGGCCAGTTGGTCAATCCCTTTGGGCAGTGGCTTGTTCTGGGTTATCACTACACCTGCGGCATCTATCATGCTGGCAGTTCGGATAGTTTGGTCGGTAGAAAGCGATGTCAGGATCAGGGGTGTTTGATATTCGGTTGTAAGTACATCGCTCATAAGGTCACTGACCACAATGTTTTGAATGTTAAGGGAGTGGAACTGGGATGATTCAAAGATCACTTTCGCATCGAGGATTTCGGTGATGTCGCTGAAAAACATGGTTTCCCTTCCATATCGTTTATGTTACAAACGTAACTTATAGACATAAATAACATATGCAATAATTTATTGCAATACCCAAAAAAGCTTTTGTTTGGGGTGAAATAATAGTTATATTTAGCTGATTCAGAAGGGGATAGTGTATTTTATTGTACCTTGTTTCACAATAAACACCCCTGTTGGCCTTCTGTGAATTAACCTAAAACAATAAACAACACGAATCTGGAGGTTGCTATATGCCTCAAAGTATGCCGGTCCTTACCGAATTAACACCGGAACTCTCTTCCTTTATTGAAGAGTGGAAAAACAAACCGGGAAATCTTATAATGATTCTGCATAAAGTTCAGGAGATATACAGCTATATCCCCCGTGACATTGCATTTTCTGTGTCAAAGGAGCTTGATGTCCCTCTGGCAAAAATCTACGGCGTCATGACGTTCTATCACTACTTCAAGATGAAAAAGCCAGGAAAGTATGTCATCTCGGTCTGTATGGGTACTGCTTGTTATCTCAAGGGTGGTGAGGATATCATCAAGGAACTAGAGGTAGTGCTTGGCATAGGAGTAAACTCCACAACCGACGACGGGATGTTTTCAGTTGAGGCGGTACGGTGTGTGGGCTGCTGCGGACTTGCTCCGGTGATGACGGTTAACGGGGAGGTGTACGGTAGCCTGACCAGGGCTATGATACCTGAAATTGTAGCCAAGTACACATCATAACTCTATTATGCATCATACCTTATCTGATTATTTGCTCGATCTTGTCCAGAACTCTGTAGAGGCCAAAAGCACTCTGGTTATTGTGGATTTTCTGCAGACCGATGAGGAGATAAAAATCTACATTGCCGATAACGGTACCGGAATGGATGAAGAGACGCTCAAAAGAGTCAGGGATCCATTTTGTACCGATGGGCAAAAGCATAAGCATAGAAACGTTGGTTTGGGGATATCGTTCCTGGCCCAGCTTGCTTCACAGTGTGAGGGGCACTTTGATATCACTTCCGAAAAGGGGCTGGGGACATCACTGCTGTTTTGCTGTCCGGGTAATCACCTGGATGTACCACCGATTGGCAATCTGGCTTCAACGGTTCTGTGTTGCATGAGTATGAGGGCTGAATATGAGCTTAAGTTTCACCGGCAGAAGGGGAGTGGTTCCTACACGGTTTTGCGCTCCCAGCTCATAGATAGTAGTGAGGATTTTGAGGACGGGCAGTTGCTGGTAGCTGCCAGAAGTTATCTTAAATCACTTGAAGAGGATTTACTTTAGCAGGGGAGATATAAATTATGGGTAAACTGACACTGGCGGATCTGAAAAAACTCCGGGAAGAAAAGAAAAAAGAGTTGGGGAAGCGTGACACGGAAGGAAAAACTGTCCAGGTTATTATCGGGATGGGAACCTGTGGTATTGCTGCAGGTGCAAAAGATTCTTTCGATGCGTTTCTTGATGAAATTGATAAAAGAGGGCTTGACAATGTATCGGTAACACAGACCGGGTGTATGGGGCTCTGTTATGCTGAACCAACCATAGAGGTCGTTGTTCCGGGTATGCCTGCAGTCGTCTATGGAAATGTTAAGGCTGATGTTGCCCGCAAAATTGTAGAAAAACACATCATTGAAAAATCACTGGTAGATGATCACATTTTCGATAAGCCCGCAGCGGACATTATCAAGTAATCAGGGGGATTGATGAGTTACAAAAATTACATACTGGTATGCGGTGGGACAGGATGCGAATCCAGTAAGGCTGATGCAATATACAAAAGCATTCTGCAGCAACTTGAAAAGCGCGGTTTGTCCAAAGAGGCGCAGGTGGTTAAGACCGGCTGTTTTGGCTTCTGCGAAAAAGGACCTATTGTAAAGGTACTTCCCGATGAGAGCTTTTATGTGAAAGTTACACCCGATGATGCTCAGGAGATCGTTGCCGAGCACATTGAAAAGGGACGCAAGGTTGAAAGACTGCTATACAATAATACGGCAAGCAAGGAACATACGAAAATAGATGACCTTGATTTTTACCAAAAACAGTTTCGTATTGTACTGCGAAACTGCGGCTTTATCAATCCGGAGGATATAAGCGAGTACATTGCGCGCGACGGATATCTTGCCCTTGAAAAGGTCCTCTTTGAGATGAAGCCTGAGGATGTGATCAATGAGCTTAAAACCGCAGGACTTCGTGGAAGAGGCGGTGCGGGGTTTGCCACCTGGATGAAATGGAATTTCACAAAAGATGTAAAAGAGGATCAGAAGTACATCGTCTGTAATGCCGATGAGGGAGATCCGGGAGCCTACATGGATCGAAGCACACTGGAGGGTGATCCTCACTCGATTCTTGAAGCCATGGCTATTGCCGGCCATACGGTTGGTGCCAATCAGGGATACATTTACATCCGTGCAGAATATCCTTTGGCTATCAACAGACTTAAAATCGCCATTAACCAGGCACGGGAAAACGGGCTTCTGGGTAAAGATATTCTGGGAAGCGGATTCGATTTTGATATAGAGATCCGGCTTGGTGCCGGAGCGTTTGTGTGCGGTGAAGAGACTGCGCTGCTGGCCTCTCTTGAGGGAAAGCGCGGAATGCCCATACCCCGCCCGCCGTTTCCTGCGGTCAAGGGCTTGTGGGGTAAACCCACCGTTATTAACAATGTGGAGACCTATGCCAGTGTTCCGGTGATTATTGCCAAGGGCGGAAAGTGGTTTGCAAGCATAGGAACAGAAACTTCAAAGGGCACAAAAGTGTTTGCCCTTACCGGAAAAATCAACAACTCCGGTCTTATTGAGGTGCCGATGGGGACAACTCTCCGTGAGATAATCTATGATATCGGAGGAGGCATTCCCGGGGGCAAGAAGTTTAAAGCAGTGCAGACCGGAGGACCTTCGGGGGGAGTTATCACTGCCGATTATCTTGATACACCCATTGATTACGAAAATCTCCAAAAACTTGGGTCCATTATGGGATCCGGTGGAATGATTGTGATGGATGAGGATGACTGTATGGTTGATGTGACAAAGTTCTACCTTGAGTTTACGGTCGATGAGTCATGTGGAAAGTGTGCGCCCTGTCGTATAGGCGGACGTCAGCTCCATACACTGGTTGAAAAAGTCACCAAGGGAACTGCAGAGGAGAAGGATATCAAAAAAATGCGTCAGTTGAGTCACGCCATGCGCAAGGCTTCTTTGTGTGGTTTGGGACAGACTGCCCCCAATCCGGTGATCTCGACTCTCACGTACTTTGAGGATGAGTATATGACACACATCCGGGATGGTAAATGTCCGGCCAGAAAATGTACCGATCTTCTCAGTTTTTCAATTCTGCCTGATAAGTGTATTGGATGTGGCTTGTGTGCCAAAAAATGTCCGGTAAACGCAATTACCGGTGAAAAAAGGCAGGCTCATGGTATCGACAGTGCATTGTGTATCAAGTGCGGTGAGTGTGAGCAGGTTTGTAAATTTAATGCAGTAATCAGGGAATAATTTTCATTTAGAGGAGAAGTGTCGATGAAAAAGGTAAAATTAAAAATAGATGGTAAGGAAGTCAGTGTAAAGGAAGGGACTACCATTCTTGATGCTGCAAAGGAGATGTCGATTAATATTCCGACACTGTGCTATCATCCTGATCTGGATTCCTGGGCGGCATGCGGAATATGTATTGTCAAGGTGAATAATTCACCCAAAATGCTCAGGGCATGTGCAACTGCAGTGGCAGAGGGGATGGAGGTGATTACGCAGGACTCAGAGATTGTAGAGGTAAGAAGATCGGTTATAGAGCTTATCCTCTCCACTCACCCCAATGAGTGCCTTACCTGTTTGCGTAATCAGAACTGTGAACTTCAGCGTCTTGCTGCTGAATTCGGTATCCGGAAGATGACCTATCCTCAGAGATTAAGGGATCTGCCTGGTGACATGTCAACATCATCACTTGTTCTCAATCCCGAGAAGTGCGTGTTGTGCGGACGCTGTGCAAAGGTGTGCCAGGACATGCAGGGAGTTTGGGCACTGGAGTTTTTAGGAAGGGGTGAAGGAACACGTATTGCACCTTCAGGTGATGTTAATCTTAATGACAGCCCCTGTATCAAGTGTGGTCAGTGCAGTGCGCACTGTCCCGTTGGTGCTATAACAGAAAAGTCCGAAGAGCACATTGTCTGGCAGGCTCTTCGCAAAGAGGACATGTATCCGGTTGTCCAGATTGCCCCGGCTGTAAGGGTTGCCATTGGGGAGGCGTTCGGACAGCCTTCAGGAAAACTTGAAACCGGAAAACTGTATGCTGCTTTAAAAATGCTTGGATTCAAGGCTATTTTTGATACCAACTTTGCTGCAGACCTTACCATTATGGAAGAGGGGTCTGAGTTTGTTGAGAGGTTTACCACTGGCAGCGGGCCCATTCCGCTGATTACTACCTGTTGTCCGGCGTGGGTTGATTATCTGGAGAAATATTATCCTGAGATGATACCGTACTTCTCCACGGCAAAATCACCGCAGTCCATGCTCGGGTCACTCTCGAAGACATACTATGCAGAGAAGATGGGTATCGATCCTGAAAAAATATTCATGGTCTCAATTATGCCCTGTACTGCGAAGAAGTTTGAGATTGCCCGCTCTGAGGAGATGTTCTCCAGCGGACAGAAAGATATCGATGTCTCCCTCACTACCCGTGAACTCAGCAGAATGATAAAATCTGCAGGTATCGATTTCAATAATCTGCCCGATGAGGAGGCCGATTCCATTCTTGGTGACTATAGCGGAGCCGCCACTATCTTTGGTGCTACCGGTGGAGTAATGGAGGCTGCGCTACGTACCGCCTATCACCTGGTTACCAAAAAAGATCTTCAGGATGTAAACTTTACCGAAGCCCGGGGTTTGGAAGGTGTAAAGGAAGCAAAGATTGATGTTGAGGGCACCGAGGTAAGAATCGCTATTGCCCACGGGATGGTGAATATCGCGTCGGTACTCGATAAGGTAAAGAGTGCCGCTGAAAAGGGTCAGGAACCACCGTATCACTTTATTGAGGTGATGGCTTGTAGAGGTGGATGTGTTGGTGGTGGAGGTCAGCCCTATGGTGCAGATGATGAAAAGCGCAAGGCTCGTGCTGCCGGTCTTTACACCGATGACCTAAAGGCCGGCAATAGATGTTCTCATGAAAACCCTCAGATACAGAGGCTTTATGCTGAATATCTCGGCAGTCCGTTGAGTAAAAAATCGCACGAACTGTTGCATACCTCCTACACTCCGCGTCCGGAGTATCGTTGGTAGGCTACATTTAATTACAGTGCTTGTCTAAAAAAAACATAACCTGAGGTGAGGGGAAAAACCTGAAACCAAGGGGGAGAAAAATGAAGATAGCTTTTTCAAAGACGATAATCCTGTTCTGTACCTGAAAATGGTACGGTGCAGGATTTTTTTATAGCAGGGGATATCATGGAAAAAAGACTGGGGTTTGTCGGAATTATTGTTGAGCAAAGAGAGGCTTCGGCACAAAGTGTCAATAACATCCTTTCTGAATGTGCATCGATAATTGTTGCCAGAACAGGGCTTCCCTATGAAAAAAAGAGCTGCAGTGTAATAACACTGGTGGTTGATTGCACTACCGATCAGATCGGAGTCTTAACCGGAAAACTAGGTTCTCTCCAAGGGGTAACGGTAAAGTCGGCGCTAAGCAAGGGATGATTAAAGTGGCAAAGTACAGAACAGAAAAAGATTTTTTGGGTGAAAGGGAAGTCCGCTCAGACTGCTACTGGGGTATCCATACACAGAGGGCCCTGGAAAATTTCCCTTTTGGTAAAAATGACCCGGGGTATGAGATTGTTAAGAGCTTGGCGTTGGTGAAAAAGGCCTGTTGTATAGGTAATAAAAAGCTGGGCTTTATAGAGCAGGAGTTGGCAGATGCAATCATTGCCGCCGCTGATGAGATAATTGCAGGGGCTTTAAAGGATCAGTTCCCGGTCACTGGTTTACAGGGAGGTGCGGGAACCTCCGTTAATATGAATATTAATGAGGTAATAGCAAACCGGGCGATGGAGATACTGGGGCACAATAAAGGGGAGTACTGGAATTGTCACCCTGTTGAACATGTGAACTTACACCAGTCAACAAATGATGTGTATCCCACAGCGGTAAAGGTAACACTTATTACTGCCATGCGTGAACTCAGTGCTGCCGCAGCTTCACTTCAGGGAGCATTGCAGCAAAAGGAAAAAGAGTTTGCTTCGATTGTGACCATCGGCCGCACGGAGCTTCAGGATGCCGTTCCAATGACACTTGGTGCACAGTTCTCCGCCTATTCAGAAGCCATAGCAAGAGACCGATGGCGCACTTTCAAATGTGAGGAACGCCTGAGGATAGTCAATATCGGCGGCACTGCTGTGGGAACCGGTCTTACCGCACCACGAGAGTACATCTTTGGGGTTATAGAGCATTTGAGGGAACTGAGCGGATACGGTTTGACAAGAGGTGATAATATGGTGGATCAGACCGCAAATATCGATGCACTGGTAGAGGTGTCGGGAATTTTGTGTGCACATGCCGCAAACATAGCGAAAATTGCAGGTGATCTTCGCCTTCTCAATCTGCTCAAGGAGATAAGGCTTCCTCCGGTCCAGACCGGTTCATCTGTTATGCCCGGAAAAGTTAATCCTGTAGTGGCAGAGGCGGCAATTTCTGTTTCAATGAAGGTAAGGGCCAATCACCAGATAGTAGCCGAGTGTGCAGCACACGGCAGCTTGCAAATAAATGAGTTTCTGCCACTTGCCGCTTATTCACTTGTCCAATCATCGCTTCTCCTTATTGACATAGATCGTCTTTTGAAAGACTCTGTGACGGCGATTGAGGCTTGTCCTTCAGTGTGTGCAAAAAATCTCCACAGCAGTACATCGGTAGTAACTGCATTTTTGCCTGCAATCGGTTACAGCGAAGCCGAGAGGCTTTCCCGAATGTTTTCCGCAAGTGGCCGCGATGATTGTGTCGGATTTTTAAAGGAACAGCTCGGCGAGGATGCTGTAAACGATACCCTCTCACCGGAGAAGGTAATGGCTTTGGGGTTTGTAAGAAAAAAGGGAGCAACAAATGCAGACAACGCCTAAATCCATGAGGCTGCAGATAGGGATTTTTGGACGGACCAATGTGGGTAAGTCAAGTTTTTTAAATATGGTTGCCGGGCAGGATGTTGCAATTACCTCACCGGTACCGGGAACCACCACTGATGTGGTTGAAAAACCGATGGAACTTCTGCCGGTGGGGCCGGTTGTTTTTTTGGATACTGCAGGAGTGGATGATGTTTCTGTTCTCTCGGCAGAGAGGATAAAAAGAGCATCACTTGTTTTTGACAGAGCGGATGTTTTTGTACTGATTACTGCCGATGGGGTTTGGGAAGAGTATGAGGAGATGATATGTCAGCAAGCAAAAAAGAGGTCTCTTGCGGTTATTGTCGTGTGCAATAAAATCGATCTTGGCCACCCCACCGAAATGTTTTGTCAAAAGGTAAAAGAGGCTGGTGCAGAGATTGTCCTCTGTTCAAGTGTTGAGATGCAAAAGCGGGAGGAGTATGTAACAAATTTCAAAAGCACACTTATCGAATCTCTGCCGGAGGAGCACTTCAGACCACCTGCAATTATTGGTGATCTGGTACCACCGGGGGGGCTTGCGGTACTCATCGTCCCGATAGATCTTCAGGCCCCTAAGGGCAGACTTATTTTGCCGCAGGTACAGACTATCCGTGATGCTCTTGACAGTGATGCGGCTGTAATGGTTGTAAAGGAACGTGAGTACCTTTCTGCTTTGTCGCTGTTATCGGGAAAGCCTGATCTGGTGGTGTGTGATTCACAGGTAGTGCAGAAGATGGTTGCTGATACCCCAAAGGATGTACCCTGTACGACCTTTTCGATTCTTTTTGCCCGACTTAAGGGTGATCTGGTTGGAGCGGCAAAAGGTGCTGCTGCAATAGAGCGGCTTAAGAAGGGAGACCGTGTGCTTGTTGCCGAATCCTGTACTCATCACGCTGCTGAGGATGATATCGGCAGGGTAAAGATTCCCCGCTGGCTTCGGCAGTTCACCGGAGCCGACATCGCCATAGATGTATGCAGCGGACGGGACTATCCGGAAGATCTCCATAACTACTCACTTGTCATTCATTGTGGCGGGTGTATGATAACCAGAAGAGAGATGCTTTCAAGAGTATCGAAGGCTGAAACAAAAGATGTGCCGGTTACCAACTACGGAGTTGCTATTTCTCATCTGCAGGGGGTGATTAAAAGGGTATTAGAGCCTTTTCCGGCCGCTCTGTTTGCATATAATGCAGAACGGGAAAGAGTATGATCGTTACAAAAAATTTAAGGTCCTGGTTAAATAGTATGTATAGCTGTTAGAAGATATTTCATGGGGAGTAATCGACTGCGAGGCCGAGGCTGACCGCGACGCCGATGAAAAAGGAGAAGGGCTCTCACTCCACTCCCCACTCGGCCGCTGGATCGGGATCGACTTTTAAAAAAAACGGGCGATAAAGCACTCACTTTTCCAACTTTCAAACTTGAGTTAGTATAGTCAAAAATTTAAATAAAAAACAGGAGAAAAAATGGGTACCAAAAAGAAGTCCTGGAAAGAGGAGCGAATCCGCAGAGATCAGATTGATAAGTATCTCAATGCCGATGGCAGCGACTTTATAAATGATGTCCTTATTGAATCTCAGATAAGGGATAATGTAAATCCTGATCCCCAAAAAGTCAGGGATATCATTGCAAAGTCCATGGCTGTTGAGACCCTGAGTCCGCAGGAGGCTGCAACGCTGCTTAATGTAGAAGATCCGCAGTTGTGGAAAGAGATGGAGGAAGCAGCAGGGCTCATAAAACAGAAGGTGTATGACAACAGAATTGTGACCTTTGCACCGCTTTACCTGAGCACATCTTGTGTTAACAACTGTCTTTATTGCGGGTTACGATCGGACAACCAATCAGTGACAAGGGGCATTCTCAGTATTGATGAGGTGAAAAGGGAGATCGAAGTGCTTGCCGGTACAATCGGACACAAGCGGCTTATTATTGTATACGGTGAGCATCCCCAAAGTGATGTCGATTACATGGCAGAAACAATGGAAGCGATATACGGTGTGAAGGCAAAGGTCAAAAACGGCTACTCTTCCATCAGGCGTGTAAATGTAAACGCAGCGCCTCTGCCCATCGAATATCTTTCGCGGCTTAATCAGATCGGAATCGGGACCTATCAGGTGTTTCAGGAAACCTATCACAAAAAAACCTACTCAACGGTTCACCCTTCTAATACATTGAAGGGTGATTATCGCTGGCGTCTTTACTGTATGCACCGGGCACTGGAAGCGGGTATCGATGATGTGGGAATTGGTGCGCTGTTTGGACTTTACGAGTGGAAATTCGAGGTGATGGCACTTCTGTACCACGCAATCGAGCTGGAAACAAAATTTGGGATCGGGCCACATACCATCTCTTTCCCACGCCTTGAACCGGCTGATAACACGCCCTTTAATCAAAGCAGCGCACACAGAGTCAGTGATGAGGACTTTCGAAAGATTGTCACTATGATTCGGCTCGCAGTACCATACACCGGAATGATTCTCACTGCAAGAGAGAATGCACAGATGCGCAAGTCACTGATCCCCTGTGGTGTAACTCAGACCGATGCGTCAAGTAAGATCGGTCTTGGGGCATACAACTCCTACGATGGACCTGAACAGGTGGCGAATCGTCAGCAGTTTATTCTGGGGGACACGCGCAGTCTTGATGAGGTGGTAAGAGAGCTTGCCTTGATGGGTCACATAACTTCCTTCTGCACTGCCGGGTATCGTTGCGGAAGAACCGGACAGTGTATAATGGATCTGCTTCGGACAGGGGCAGAAGGGAAATTTTGCAAGCTTAATGCTGTGATAACCTACAGAGAGTGGCTGGATGATTTTGCATCTGAGGAGACTAAAAGCGTTGGTGAGCAGATTATCAAAAACGAGATTGAAGAGGTGAAGTGTACCAATCCGAAAGTATTTGAGATGTTCATGGACTATTACCGCAGGACAGCAGAAGGGGAGAGGGATCTCTATTTTTAGACACCAAATCCAGGGGGGCATTCTGAGCACTGTACACCGTAAAATAACTGAACTTGAAAAAGAATTCGGTACCACTATTATCCTCTCGAGAATAAACGGCAAACGATGGGGATTTGTGCCCGAGTCAAAAAAGACCAGTTTTGATCTGCCGGTTGGATCATCCCACAAAATTCAGCTTGATCCCCATCGGGGCTACATAATATACGGGTGGGATGGACTTGAAGAGATGGAAAAAGGGGCGCTTGAAGCAAAACTGCGAGAGGAAACAGATGAGTAGTATCGATACAATTCTCCAAAAAGATGTTCTGGACCGTGAAAGTATTCTTCGGCTTATAGCGGTAAGGGATCCTGAGCAGATAGAACTCATTCGGTCAGCTGCAAACAGGACTCTTCTGGAAAACTGCGGTAATAAAGTGTTTTACAGGGGGCTTGTTGAATTTTCCAATGTGTGCATATCAGACTGCTACTATTGCGGAATTCGAAAGAGCAATCATGGCGTAAACAGGTATACCCTCAGTGAACAGGATATTCTGGAAGCTGCTCAGTGGTGCGCAGAGCAGGGATACGGCTCTCTGGTGCTTCAATCGGGGGAACGAACGGACCGCACGTTTACCGACCTTGTAGAGAGGGTCGTAAAAAAAATCAAAGAGTGTACCGTTTCACCGAAACTTCCCGACGGACTTGGTATTACCCTTTGCATAGGAGAGCAGGAACCAGAAGTCTACCGGCGATTATTTGCGGCTGGTGCACATCGCTATCTTCTGAGGGTCGAAACCACAAATCCTCAGCTGTTCAGGTCGATTCATCCTCCGCAGCAGACGCTTGAGTCAAGGGTAAGGTGCCTTGAAATTCTTAAGCAGATAGGTTTTCAGGTGGGAACCGGGGTTATGATTGGTCTTCCGGGGCAGACTCTGGAGCATCTGGTTGATGACCTGCTCTTTTTCCGTGACAGAGACATTGACATGGTGGGGATGGGGCCCTATATCGTCCATTCAGACACAGAGATGAAACAGTACAAGGTAAGCGTTGAAGCCCAGAGAGATGAGATTCTCACACGGTCACTTTTGATGATTGCACTGTGCCGGTTGGTGCTAAAGGACGTCAACATTGCTGCCACTACTGCACTTCAGACCATAAAAGAGAATGGCAGAGAGCTTGGACTTGATTTTGGCGCCAATGTTATTATGCCCCAGCTAACACCTCTGGAGGTCCGCAAGGATTATCTTCTGTATGAGGATAAACCCTGTGTGGATGAGAACAGAGAGCAGTGCAGAGGTTGTCTTGAGAGAAGAATTCGTTCTGTTGGACGTGAAGTGGGTTTCGATCAGTGGGGAGATTCTCTCCATTTCCGGAAAAAAGTAAATGGTCCCGGGAGATCCTAAAAAGGAAATTCTGTCTTGTCTGATCAGTAAGACAGTGGTATTTTCTATAGTTCATTATATTTAAGGTGACAACTATTTTCAGAATATTTCAAGGAGTTACAGGGATGGGTTTCAATAAGATCAGAACATTACCTTCAGCTGAAGAGATAAAGTCAGTGGTTCCGGTAAGTAAGGAACTGGAAACAATAAAGAAAGAACGTGATGCGCAACTTCGTGCTGTATTGGAGAAAAAGGACGACCGCTTTGTGGTGGTAATAGGCCCCTGTTCGGCCCATGATGAAGAGGCGGTTTGTGAATATGTTGCAAAACTTGCATCGGTTCAGGAGAAGGTGAAAGAGAAGGTGATGATCATTCCCCGCCTGTATACCAATAAGCCACGCACTACCGGTGAAGGATACAAGGGTATGGCTCATCAACCCGATCATCTCAAAAGTCCAAACCTGGCACAAGGCATTGCGGCAATACGAAAAATGCATATCAGGGCTATCTCTGAGAGCGGATTGTCTTCTGCTGATGAGATGCTCTACCCTAATAATCATCCCTACCTTGATGATCTTGTGTGTTATGTGGCAATCGGAGCCCGATCGGTGGAAAACCAGCAGCATCGCCTTACTGCAAGCGGACTTGACATTCCAGTGGGGATGAAAAACCCCACCAGCGGGGATCTCAAGGTCGCTCTTAACTCTGTGTTTGCCGCTCAGATCCCCCACAACTTCTCCTACAATGGTTGGGAGGTCAGCACTGATGGAAACCCTTATGCCCATCTTATCCTCAGAGGAGCTGTTGACCACTACGGACAGGTTATTCCAAATTACCATCATGAAGATCTCATCTACGCCGCCAATGTCTATGAAAAGCGCAATCTGAAAAATGCGGCAATCTTTATTGATACCAACCATGATAACAGTGGAAAAAAATATTTGGAACAGCCCCGTATAGCACATGAGGTTTTGCGAAGCAGGCACTATTCACCGCTGCTGAAAAAGCTAATAAGCGGACTTATGATCGAAAGCTATATCGAGGATGGCTCACAGAAACCCAATGAAGATGTTTTCGGAAAATCGATCACCGATCCCTGTTTGGGATGGAAAGAGTCGGAAAAGCTCCTATACATGATTGCTGAAAACTGCTGATCTGGGATATGCTCTGAGCCGATTTCCCAAGCTCACCATGGTTTTTAACCTAGGCGCCACTTCTCATCCACACCCGGTAGGTTGTGACAATAAAGTTTATGCTTATGCTCCGCTCACACTTGCAACGGTGATGCCGATTGGCCGTATCGAACTGTTCCTGCTTTTTGGGTGGGAACACTTTGACTGCTCCCGAGGACAGGAGCGCTCAGTGTGAGCGGAACATGGTATCGTATGGTAACTTTTAAGTTGACCTCAGCCCCCTGCACGGTAGTGGCGGTTAGAAGTACTCTCCTCAATCCAATAAAATAAACACCCCCCTGGCGTCGTAGTGCAAACTCAGGTCCAAGAGATTTTGCACCGTCTGCCCGCTGCTTTGTTCAAGGTTACCGAGTGATAATGAGTGTATATGTAAACCTTTGGGCGGCTGTGCGTCTTTGGAATCATACGGTCTCATAAAATCCTGAATGACGCAGTTTTCGTGCAATAAAAAACGATCCCTTGCGGATACAAACACCACTGATACCAAGTAGGTTTACAGATTAAATTAGGAGGAGTGATGGGTTCAAAAAACCTTAAGAGTCTGCTGTATCACCTTGCAGCCATAAAGAAAAATGAACGGGTATTCGAAAATGCGTTTCAGGGCGTGGCTCGGATGATTCTTCAGGACCCGATAACCAAGGTCGTTGTAAACGGAAAAACCACCTATGATTTTCCCATTTTCCGCAATGGGAAAAAGCATGTAATAGGAATGTACGATGAGGTGAATAGCTTTGTATCGTATGTCAAAGATGCTGCAGAGGGGGGATCATCATCCGAGATGGCCTTTGTTCTTGTTGGAGAGCCGGGAAACGGAAAAACATTCTTTGTCGAGTTTCTGTGCAGTCGTTACAGAGAGTTTCTTTCGGAAGAAAAAAACAGAAAGTACACATTCAGATTTGTTGATCTGGACAAGCTTGGTGATTACGGAAAGATAAAGACCGTGGAATCGCAGACCTATGAAGATCCAATGGTGCTTGCAATGAATTTTATGTCTTCTATGGAAAAATCCAAAGAATACCTCGCTTCAAAAACTGGTTTCACCCAGAAACTGGTAGAGAGTGTGTACAATAATTACCGACCTCTGGGAGCATGTAGCGGCTATATTTGGGATCAGATCCGTGAATTTACTAACGAAAAAGAGGATGAGATGCTCTCTTTTGTGGAAGTGGTACCGGTTCCTATGTCCGAAAGCCTCGGTACTGTCACCGGTAAATATCCCGCAAAAGATAAAATGACCTCCTCTGCCGTAGATCTGCTTGGTGAAGAATCTATACAGAGGCTGCTCCATGTAACCGACACCAATAACCCCTATAAATTCGATCTCCGTCGGGGTGCATTGGCAAGAGTTGCAGGCGGCGGTATCCATTTCAGTGATGAGATTTTTAAAAATAAGAAGGATCTGGTGCAGGTGTACCTCGGGGTTATACAGAATAGAACCATTGAAGTTGACGGGTATAAGTGGCCGATAGATTCGTTGATTATCGCCACATCCAACAATGCAGAGTTCAATCACTTTCTTTCCGAAAAGGAGGAGGCACCAATTGTTGACAGGTGCAGAATATGCTATGTGTCGCACAATACCAACTACCGGCTGCAGAACAGCCTCACTCAGTATTCTATCGGCTCGGAAACCAGAACAACACTGAGTAACGAAGTGCTTCACCAGGACCCGAATCTCAATTATGCAGCAAGTGTTGGAGTGGTTTTGTCACGTCTTCCTCACTCTGAAAAACTAACTCCTGTTGAGATGCTTAAGCTTTCGGCTGGGGATGTGGCGGGTGAGAAGAGTATCAAGACGCTGGCAGAAGTTATTGACACTCTGAATCAGGATACATCAATAGAAAAGCGATACGGGCAAAAGGGGCTTGGACAGAGAAACCTCGGAAGAGCGGTGCAGCTGCTTATAGAAAGTTCTGAAACCAACGAGGGCAGGTGCATGTTTGCCTATGATATTTTCAAGGCTCTTGAGAGAGTGGTGCTGGACTATGTAACCGATCCCAACGACCGGAAAAAATATCTGGAGGATCTAAAGATCGCAAAGAGTATGTACAGGGAACGAATAATGACTGAGATGTTTAATGCCTATATGGATGAGCCCCATGCAATTCGTAAAGATGTAATGAACTATGTAAATATGATTATCGGAATAGATGCAGAGAATCTGGGGCCGGACAAGATGTGGAAATATAAGGACCCGCAGAATGGAGAACTCAAGGCACTGAAAATAGACGAACGATATATTACCAGTGTTGATGAGCGTCTTGGCCTTAAGACAAGAGAGCAGCGAGATACCTTCAGGACATCGATCCGCAAAATTTATGGTCAGAAGATCTCCCTTGATCCGGAATACGATTTTATGGATAATCTTGAGCTTGTAAAGGCTGTCACAGATGTAAGACTCAAGAGCGATATCGCCGGGGCCGGAAGTCTGGTCGGAGCCCTTGCAAACAGAACCAATGAGGAAAATCAGAAGCTCTACGACCGAATGGTTCGCACAATGTTCAATAAACTCAATTACTGTAACACCTGTGCACAGAAAACCATAGAGTATTTCTGCACCCAGGAAGATGAGAGCTGAGGAGATAAATGAAGCAGAATGAATTGTCAAAACAGCAAACCTATGAACAGCTCAAAAGAGAAGCAAGAAGGTATGAAGAGTGTAAGAATGCTGACCATACTCCGCTTCACCGCAGTGATGCCTCGCATTCCATGCCGGGAATCTACTCCTCTCATGATGGAAATGTAATTCAGTCACATGGTATGCCGGACTTTTCGGTTAGGTTCGGGATGACTACCATTGATGAGCTGCTGGAGCGTGACAGGAGAAGGGAAAAGGATGGGTTTCCAAGGAAAATAAGAGTGGGGAAGCTGTTTAAGCCCGGGCGAAGTGCAGGAGACTCTGTGGTCATCGTTCCCACAACGGTGGAGGAGAAATTTCTTCACGATACGGTCAGTGAAACACAGCAGGAGCAGGCCGGAGGTGCAGGTGAGGGGCAGGATGGAGAGGTGATAGGCGAGCAGCCGGTGCGCCCCGAGCAGGGAGAGGGCACTGGTGCTGGGCAGGGTGGAGGCGGATCGCACGAGATGGAATCCAGTGCCTATGATCTTGGCAGAATACTGACCGAGCAGTTTGAGTTACCCAACCTTAAAGACAGGGGAACAAAAAAGGCCCTGGCAAAGTATACCTATGAAATAACCGACATTAACAGGGGGTTCGGGCAGGTTTTGGATAAAAAAGCGACGTTGAGAAAAGTCCTCGAGACAAATATTGGTCTTGACAGACTGAGTGAAGTGCATGCTATCGACACGACCCAATTTTTGGTGTCGCCAAGAGACAGAATATACAGAATCCTCTCAAGAGAAAAGGAGTATGAATCCCAGGCGGTGGTCTTTTTTGTGAGGGACTATTCAGGGTCTATGGCCGGAAAATGTACCGAGCTGGTAGTAGCTCAGCATGTACTTATCTACTCCTGGCTTCTTTATCAGTATGCAAAAAGAGTGGAGACCCGCTTTATTGTGCACGATACTGAAGCCAAGGAAGTTGCTGATTTTCACTCCTACTATAACTCCAAGGTGGCTGGTGGTACACAGGTATCCGCAGCATACTCTCTGGTAAACGAAATCGTTGAAAAGGAGAATCTGGCAAAAGACTATAACGTGTTTGTTTTTCAGGGTACCGATGGAGATGACTGGGATACCATTGGAGAGAAGGCTCTGCCTGAATTGAAAAAGATTTTGGGGTATGCAAGCAGAGTTGGTATTACCATTGCCGAGCATACTTATAGTGCCGGACAGAAAACTGAAGTCCAGAAATATATCGAAGACTCGGGGCTCTTGGAAGAGTGCAACGATTATCTTCGGATGGATATTGTACAGGAGAGTGCTGATGAGACCAGGCTTATCCGGGGAATCAGAGAACTTATTTCACAAGAGGTTATGAAATAGATGGAATTAGTCGATCAGAAAACAAAAGGCATAATGGAGGGCTGCAAGGAGCGGGCTTATGATGCGGGTTTAACTTTTGATAAAGAAACCCTCGAATATATCGTTACTAACCGTGACCTCATAGAGCTGACCCCAAAGTATATGATACCCACCCTTTACGATTACTGGGTTCATGACGTTGAGGTGTTAAAGGAAAAGGGACGCTATGAGCTCTATCCAAACAATCCCTATGAGACGGTTATAAATACCAGGCCGGCAATCTCTTTTTACAACGATAATAATCCCGACTGGATGAATGTCATGATTTTTTACCATGTACTGGGACATATAGACTTTTTTCAAAACAACATACTGTTCCAAAATACATGGGATTTGGACTTTACAGGCCAGGCACTTTCTGACAAGCGTATTATTACTAATCTGCGCTCAGAAAAGGGACACTGGGTGGATTATATCATTGAGTTTGCAAGGGCTATTGATAATATGGCTGATTATCATACTGAACTCGCAAAATATGATGGTGTGACTCCTGGACAGCGCCTGAGTAGGTTAGACTACTATTTCGATATTTTTCTGCAAAAAGAGAAGGGTATTCCTCTTACAGAATATGTAAAAGAGATAGAGCGCTACAACGGTTATATAAAGGAGATTGGAGATAATGGAGAACAGCGTTTTTTTTTGGATGTAAACACAAAATATCCCGAATTCTGTTCACTTTTCGAAAGATATACATCAAAACCTGTGGAAACAAAGCTTGATCTGATTCAGTATATAATGAAAAATTCCGAATTCCTCAACAAAGATAAAAACAGGTGGATGAAAACCATCATAGAAATAGCAAGAAAAACATCCCTCTTTTTTCAGCCCCAGATTCGAACAAAAATCATGAATGAAGGGTGGGCCAGTTACTGGCATGAAAAACTGTTTTTATCCGATGACAGAATCATTGGTCACGAAGCTGACTTTGCGAGGCTTCATGCCGGGATCGCCTCACTGCCAAGAGTTGGCCTAAATCCCTATGCTCTTGGAATCAGGGTGTTCCAATATATCGAGAGTATGGGAGATAAGGGGAGATATTCAAAAGCCTATGAAATGCTTTTGGGTACAAAGGAGCGTGACTCATTTGACCAAAACGAGAATAGGGGAATTGAACGAATCTTTGAAGTGCGCAAAAATAGCAGTGATTTTCTGTTTATTGAAAATTACATAGATCAGGATTTTGTAAATAAACACCACCTCTTTGTTACCGGAAAAAGAATCAATCAGGAACGGATGGTATGGGAATATTATGTCAAAAGCAGAAATGCCGGGGAGTACAAAGATATGATTAAAGACCAGCTGTATCATCCACCCGATATATTTGTCGATACCCAGAGAAATGCAAATAATGTGCTCTATCTGAATCACCGTTTTGAGGGTAAACCACTTGTTAATGAGTATATCTCAAATGTCATGATTGGTCTGGAGTACCTGTGGGGAGCTACGGTACAGCTTGAAACAAGTGAAGTTGAAAAAAACGGAGTTTCGCGCAGGTTCCCCGGAAAAGGCGATGACGGTGATGCAAAAAACGAGTTGCAGTGGCAGAGAGTTCTTTACACCATGAAAGATAATAAACTATCACGGAAGGTACTTGCCTGAGTATGGATTATGTAAACACCGCATTAAACAACCTGAACAGACGGATGACTGACCGAAGTCCTGAGCCAGCCCTTACATTTGAGGAGTTCCTCAGAGAGATGTCACTGAAACCACGGATCGTACTTCGTAATGTATTTCAGGTCTTTCATGATATGATGCTGGAACATATTGGCCCCGGAATAGATGAGTATCCCAAAGACCCCCAATCTATTAACTATGTAAGATATGATTGCAGCAGATTGTTTGAAACAGATACCGACAGACCATTTTTCGCGGACAGAATATTTTCAAACAGATTAGTCTCTCTTGTGGAGAGTATGGCAAGAGGGGCACAGCAGAATAAAATCTACATCTTTAACGGTCCCCCCGGATGCGGGAAAAGTACATTTTTAAACAACCTGCTCAGAAGGCTTGAATACTATGCCAATTCAAAGGAGGGGATGAGGTATGAGATCACATGGAGGCTGGATTCGGCCCTCTTTGGTGAAACAATGCATCAGGAACCTGTACTTGAGCAACTGGCTATACTTCTTGGCGCAGATAAAAAAAGTGCTGTAAATCAGCTCAATGAGCGGCTTGTCATGAGTGGGTCTGATGGAATCGTGGAGATACCCTGTCCAAGTCATGATCACCCTGTTTTGATTGTCCCAAAAAACTACCGGGAGATATTGTTCAGAGAGATTTTCAGTGAGTCACCTTTTCTTGACAACCTGTTGTCATCGAAAGAGTATCACTGGGTCTTCAAGGATACGCCTTGCACATTCTGCAGCAGTCTATACAGAGCTCTGTTGAACAAATTTAAAAACCCGAAAATAGTACACAATATGCTTTATGCAAGGCACTACCGGTTCAACCGCAGCATAGGTGAAGGGGTCAGTGTGTTCAACCCCGGTGATCCATTGCCCCAAAACAGTATCATTTATAACCCATCAGTCCAGCGCAGGTTATCGATGTTGCTAAAGGATTCTTCGGATGTACACTATCTCTATTCACGTCATGCGAAAACAAACAACGGGGTGTATGCGCTGATGGACATAAAGTCTCACAACCGTGAAAGACTTATCGAACTGCATAATATAATAAGTGAAGGTGTGCACAAGGTTGATGATGTTGAAGAGAATGTGAATTCACTGCTGCTGGCGATTATGAACCCCGAAGATCAAAATAATGTAAAGGAGTTCAGATCTTTCAGTGACAGAATAGAATATATAAACATTCCGTATGTGCTGGATTTAACAACCGAGGTAAAAATTTATCGCCAGACATTCGGAACTCATGTGGAAGAGCTCTTTTTGCCCAGAATTCTAAACAACTTCGCACGGGTTATTATCTCTTCACGCATGAATAGTCGCTCCGAAGCACTGCTTGAATGGATCGGAGACCCCAAAAAATACGGTATCTATTGCGATGAGAATCTTCAGCTGCTCAAAATGGAGATCTACTCCGGCATAATACCCGAGTGGCTCAGTGAGGATGACCGAAGAGAACTTACTGCCGACCGCAGAAGGAAAATTATTGCAGAAGCCGACCGTGAGGGAGTAAGTGGCATCTCCGGAC
Source organism: Chitinispirillum sp. (assembly GCA_007115975.1). Taxonomy (GTDB): domain Bacteria; phylum Fibrobacterota; class Chitinivibrionia; order Chitinivibrionales; family Chitinispirillaceae; genus Chitinispirillum. The sequence goes on along the minus strand of SKJJ01000129.1, from coordinate 14,892 downwards.
GAGACTCTATAAAGGTTTTTAATGACTTCATCTCTACTTACTCAAGACAGGGTAAGCTGATAAATATGTCTATGCTGGTTGACTATTTTCTCAAGAAAAACAGGGAGCTGATGCGCTCTATTCCAACAGGATTTCTTGATTCCCTGCTTCGATTGTACAACTATACAGTACTTCAGGAAGTAAAAGAATCTCTTTACTATTATAATGAACAGCAGATGGCCAATGATATTCTTAATTATATCTTTGCAATTAATTTTGAACCACCGGCAACGGAGATATGCACCTACACTGGAGAACGTTTGAAAATAACGGAAGAATTCTTCCAGAATATAGAAGGCCGCCTTATTGGGGCTGATGCCGGTGCATCGAGAAGATGGACATTCAGGGAGGAGGCGCAGAGAGAGTATACATCAAAAACCCTCACTCAGGATCTGATGCTCAATAATAAATCCATTAAAGAGACCAAACTCTTTTTGGATCTTAATGAGCGATATGTCCAGAATCTTAAAAAACATGCCCTTGACCCTTTTTTGGATAATGAAAATTTCAGAAGAGCAATAAAGGATTATGATACTAAAGATTTCAAGACTTATGATAAGCGTATACGGGATGATGTCCGGTACCTTATCAGAAATCTCAGAAGAAAATTCGGCTATACCCAACAGGGGGCTAAGGAGGTCTGTATGTACGTTATAGATGACGGTCTTGCCAGGAAATACGATGTGTAGACTGGGGGGTTGAGGTGTCGTCGGTAGTGTCCCTCTTCAGGAGTCTTCCAAATCCGATTGGGGTTACGTTAAGAAACTATCTGTAAGTAAAGTTAAGCTGTAGTATTCTTACGCTCATCATTCGACTCCGGAGAACCAGCACTCCCGTCGAACAGGAGCTCACTTCGACTGCCTTCAGTGCAGGCATCTTGAGTGCAAACACAAACAACAAACAGTATCCCCCGCATAAATCCACCAGCAGGCCTCTTTTTCCGGTCTGCAGGTATTATTTTATTTAGCAATTATAAATTTCGGGGAGATAAATGGAAAAGTCTGTTGTCGCGCTGGTAGAGTGCGACTGCTACGATCAAAGCTGTGTTGATGATGCTGTGCAGCGGGGGGTGGATCTTCTGGGTGGAGCAGCCCGGTTCGCTTCACCGGATGAAAACATACTGTTGAAACCAAACATACTCTGGGGAACCGATCCCCAGCGCTGTGTTGTTACTCATCCGGCTGTGTTCAGAGCTGTTGGCCGGGTGTTCAAAAAAACCGGTGCTTTTCTTAAATATGGTGATTCCCCGGGTGGAATTCAGGCTTCACTCAAGGCTCTTAAGAGGTCAGGGCATTTTGATGTTGCACAGCAAGAGGGGATTGAGCCTGCGGATTTCGATAATGGTAAACCGGTATCGCACCCCAAAGGGGTGTCGAGCAAAAACCTTGTAATCGCAAACGGGGTAATCGAATCCGACGGGGTGATAAGCATCCCCAAACTCAAAACCCACGGTTTGACAAGACTCACCGGTGCAGTAAAAAATCAGTATGGTTGTGTTCCGGGCGGTGTAAAGGGCGATTACCATGCCAGATTCCCCGACATTGCTGAATTCTCAAGACTTGTTGTTGATGTGTGCAGTCTGGTGTCTCCAAGACTTTACATAATGGACGCGGTGTACGCCATGGAGGGCAATGGTCCCCAAAGCGGTGATCCCAAAAAGATGGGGCTTATTATCCTGTCAACCGATCCGGTTGCGCTCGATGCCGTTGCTGCAAGGCTCATTGATCTCAATCCGCAATACATCTCCACCTCTATTGCGGGTAAAGAGGCTGGTCTTGGTACCTACCTTGAGGAGGAGATAGAAATTGTAGGTGCAGAGATCCAGAAATTTATTGACAAAGAATTTGACGTGGTCAGAAAACCGGTGGAGCCAATGCCCCGCAGCAGATTCCTTAAATCCCTCAAGGCACAGGTTATCCCAAAACCTGTTATTTTGCAAGAAAAGTGTACGAGGTGCGGCAGGTGTGTTCAGGTGTGTCCGGTTGATCCAAAAGCGGTTAACTGGGGGAAAAATCAGAGAAAATCTCCACCTGTATATGATTACAAAGAGTGTATCAGATGTTTCTGCTGTCATGAGATGTGTCCCTCACGGGCGATTGTAATCAGAAGACCTTTGATCGGTAAGCTGTTTCCGTTTCTCTCCTTTATCGGACTGCTTGCTTCATCCCGTTTTGTGCAGCGGCGTGACAGGAAAAAATGAGTAAAATTCCTGAATTCAGAGGTGACCTGCGAAAAAATGATGCGCTGTTTATGTTCGGGGCTGTCAATCCTCTGCCCTTTGTTTACATCTATGAGCAAAGGGATGTGGAAATCGTACATGGCCCCTCATGCAGGGTTGTACGCGATGAGATATATGTACAGAGGTGTGATTCTGATGGTGTCCGTATAACGCAGCGAAGAGGGGGAGGGGGGACGGTGGTACTCGCTCCGGGAATGATTGTTTCCATTATTGTTGGTACCAGAAAAAAAGAGCAGACCGCACTTGCTATTTTCAACTCTGTTCATGCAGCTTTCATAACCACCTTGGATAGTGCTGGCGCTAAGGGGGTTACAACCAGTGGTATAAGTGATCTGGCTATTGGTGAAAAAAAAGTGCTCGGAAGCTCTCTCTATATGGGAAGAGACCCGATGCTGTTTTACTATCAATCAAGTCTTATGGTAAATTCCGATATCTCTTTGATAGGCCGCTACCTGAGGCATCCGCCAAGGGAACCCGATTATCGCAGGGGACGAGACCATGAGGAGTTTTGTACCACACTCTGTGATCAGGGATATTCGGGGAGTGTGGCTGAGCTCAAGGTGAAATTGGAAACAGGGTTACCGGAGCTTTTAAGATAAAATTGCGGAAGCATATCTGTCTGTGATGGCATGCTCAAACCACTTGCATCTAACCAGCAGTATTTCGCATCTTTAAATATAAAATATGAGTAAGAATCTGGGCGCCTGCCGAAGACGGCACCGGTTCTCCTCCATGCTCGCTGCGCTCGGTACCGTTTATAGCGTTGCGCATCGGAATGCTCCACTTTTAGGATGTACTGGCGAAGACGCCACATTCCGTCCCCCCTGGCGCGTCTTGCTCAGTAGCTTAAACATTCAACCGGAGTACCGTGTGTAAATATTACACTGAAATAAAATGCTGTGCATATAAACGGCCGCTTGGGTAAGAGCGCAAGGGGGGACGGAGGGGGGACAATTCCTATTGTCCAGTGCGCTCAACATCCCGACGTAAAGTCGGGATATAAACGACGTACCGAGCGCAGCGAGCCCGGAGGAGAACCGACCTGAGTCTTCGAGGGTTGCGCCCAAATAATTATTCCTTCTACAAACTCCTAAAACAACTCCCGCTGTAGCGCGACAAACTTTTCAAAAAAAAAGAAGAGCAATACCCTCCAATAATAACAAATCCCCTTCGAATTGCTAATCTCATTTTAAGAAAGGATATGTAAAAACGTATGCCCCTTACTGTTGCTCATCCAGTCGTTGCGGTGCCTTTTCGAAAATTAGGATTACTGCTTTCACCGTTGATCGTGGGGAGCATTATCCCTGACTTTGAGTTTTTCTTACGTCTTTCGACCCAAAGGCTTATAGCTCACACCCCTTTGGGTCTGTTTCTGTTTTGCATCCCAGTGGGGTTATTGTCCCTGCTTTTATTCCATAAGGTTTTAAAGTTTCCGCTCATATCGGTTCTTCCAAAAAAACACCGTGAAAAGTTGCTGCCGGTGGCCAGGGAGTTTACCTTTTTGCCACTTTCAAGGTTTTTTAACATCGTGATGTCTCTTCTTGTGGGGGCAGTTTCTCACATTGTCTTTGATGCACTTACTCATTCGGGCAGCTTTTTAACAACTTATATCTCCTGGTTTGATCTGCCGCTGTTTTACCTTTTTGGAAATCCGGTAAGGGTCTATTTTTTTCTTCAGTACCTGTTTTCTGCAATTGGGGTGTTGGCACTTATGCACTGGTACTGGAGTTGGTACAAAGGAGCTCAGAGGGAGAGGTGTGTGTGGGGTCACCACTTTCCCGGGGGCAAAAGAGCACTGTTTGTTTCAGCCATAGCATTTTGCACCGTTTTCGGCGGAGCTTTCTATGGCATACTCACTTCATATCATTTACGCAGTATAGGAATGGTGCGGGAATTTGTTTCAAATGCTGCAATTGCTTCGGTGAGCAGCTTTTTGCTGGCGGTGTTGCTGTTTGCTTTTTTATGGCACTGGATACTGCCCACCCGGTTGAAAATGAGACTGGTTTACAGAAAATTGAAATCTATTGATCAGGGTGAGGGGGAATCTGTCTCTATTGAATTGTGATAATATCGTGACCTTCGTAATCGTTAATTACGTTTACTATTTCCGGTACCCGTCGGTCGGGTGATCGGATCCACAGCATGATTTGTCCCGTTGCTATATTTTCTCTGTAAAGAGCAGCTGTACGTTGAGGAAAGCCAAAGCTTACAAGTGCTCTCTGAAGGCTGTTGGTGTTTTTGTCCGCAGAGATTTGTGCTGCTTTTCCAAGAATTGACCCTGCCACTCCGGCTGCAAGAATGGTTCCGGTGTCCTGTGTATTAACCGGGCGTATACCTGTCAGTAGCCGCTCAAGTCCCTCTAAAGAGGTTTTTCCAGGGTATAAGGAGACTTCTGCCTTTAGCTCTGGATGCTTTATGTCAAGGTTCAGTCTGGCTTTGGCATTCTGAACAACTGCATTTATCTCTTTTATACTGATGTCTCTGTTTAAGAGTGAGCTGACAACACCTTTGGCTTTGTCAAATTCAGAAAACAGGGCAAAAACCGATCTCATACTCTTCTCTCCTTACGGTGGCAACGCTTGTTTGCAGGCTAACCTTCTTTAACCAGAGGCAAGCACTATGCCAGATATGCACCGTCGCACTATGGCATGCTTCTTGACTGTTAAATATCAGAAGCTAAAGACACCGGAAGGAGAGTGGTTATATGAAAAAGGTAAAGCGAGGTATGCGCAAACCCTGGTATATTCTGGTATTTTCTCTTCTGTTGGCCATAAACTGCAGCTTTGCAGATCAGCAGCAGGAGTATCCCCGTCCCAAGCGAGGGAGTGTGGTGTTTGGGGCCTCAACGCCTCCTTCCATTGAAAACAGAGACCAAATGAGCAGCTTAAACAAGGTGTTTGTTGATATCGCCAGGGAGGTTGTCCCGTTTGTGGTCTCTGTCATACCCACAAAAATCGATACGGTTCTCTTTCACCGTAACCCTTTTGGCAGTCACCGCCCTAATCTCGATGATGATGATGATGATTTTTTCTTTGGTCCCCACGGAAACCAAAACCGTCACCCCCCTCCTCCTCCCGAATCAAGAGAGCGAAGGCAGGAGGGGCTTGGAAGTGGTGTGATTGTTTCAAAGGATGGTTATGTGCTCACCAATTATCATGTCATCACAGGAGCTACAGAAGTCGAAATACGGATGTCAAACAACCGTACTCTTAAAGCTGACGTTATCGGATTCGACTCCCTTACCGATATTGCAGTTTTGAAAATCAGCGCAGAGATCCCACCCGATCTGCCGGTTGCTTTTCTTTCCAATTCCGATCTGGTGGAATCGGGGGATCTGGTTGTTGCGGTGGGAAACCCCTTCTCTCTCACCTCATCAGTTACAATGGGGATAGTTTCTGCACTGGGAAGAAATGTGGGGGATGCATCGCTGTATCAAAACTTTATTCAGACTGATGCTGCAATAAATCCGGGTAACAGCGGTGGAGCTCTTGTTAATATATACGGTGAGCTGGTGGGTATCAACACCCTCATCTACTCTAAAACCGGCGGATTTATCGGTATCGGATTTGCCATTCCCGTCAATATGGCAAAAAAAGTGATGGAAGACATCATTTATGAGGGAAGAGTTATCAGGGGGTGGATAGGGATCGCCATTCAGGACCTTACAACCGTTTCGAGGCAGGCTCTGGGGGTGGGCCACGATGGGGGAGTCCTGGTTTCGGATGTCTTCAGGGGTGAGCCAGCTCACCGAGCGGGAATCCAGAGAGGGGATGTGATCATGTCCATAAATAAAAAAAATATGGATAATTCAAATCAGCTCCGTAACACCATAGCACATACCACCCCGGGAAAAATTATTGTCATCCAGCTTATCAGAGATGGGCAACAAAAAGTGATCAGAATGACCGTGTCCCAAAGAAGTGATGACACCCAAAGCCCTGCATCTGTCGCAGGGCAGGATAGTCCCCTGAAACAGCAGTCAAAACGAATCAGGAAAAACAGAACGGGAATAGTCGTATCCGATATTTCTGATGAAATGCGTTCTCGCTATGACCTGCCAGATAATGTCAATGGCGCTGTAGTGGTGCGGGTGGAGGAGAATGTGGTTGACAGAAGGGCCGAGCTGGTTGCCGGTGATGTCGTTACAGAGGCAAGGGTGAGCGGCGCTGCCCCAATTACCATTAACTCAAAAAAGGACTTTCAGACACTCGCAGACAACCTGAAGATCGACAATTCTGTACTACTGTTAGTCCGCAGAGAAAACAGAACGTTCTTTATACCATTTAACGTGGATTGATCCCTTGGGTGTTGAGTGAGGGGTGTTGAGTGAGGGGTGGGACTACCCTGGCAAATTATCAGAGCGCAGAGCCTCGTTGTACAGCTTCTCTATAAAGGCTCTGCTGATCCTCTTCTCCGCTCTTCTGTGGCGGTTGAGTTCCTGTTCAAGAGATGCCACTACCCGGTCCGGTTGCTGAATGAGCAGCTTCATTGCCTTTTTTGATAACAGATACCCCACAGGGCTGTTGAAGTGCTCCCCCAGAAGCTCCCGGAAAATCCACACTGTTGCAGCCAGCCTCTTTTGCTCCGGTTGTAATCTGGAATAGCCGGGAAATTTGGCACTGTATTGTCTCTGTTGGTTTATGATATAGTTTTTCATTCCCGGAGCCTGTGACTCTGCAATATACCGGTCATACAATCCCAATTTTTCCAACTGTGAACCAATTTCGTTCTCGATTTTAAAAAGCAAGAGTACGTCATTGATAGCATAGCGAAGTAGTTCGGGGTGTATCGGTCTTCTGAGCCAATTTGCCCTCTGAAAAGAGTCCTTTTGGCTTTTCTCCATATTGATATAGTGACTCAGATTGATTGGGATACCTAAAATTTTCTGGCCCGCAGCGATATCCCGTACCGGTGAAATTGTACACCCCAATACATTTTGGGTCATAAAAATATCATTGTTGCAGGCGAACATGATCTTGACAATATCTTTACAGGTGAGTAGATCTCGCAGGACTTTTATATTACCGACCTTCAGTACATCCACTATTGCCGACTGCTCTCCGTCAAAAATTTGAAGGATGGAGATTGAGTAAGCGTACCGAAAGGAGCCCTGATCTCCTTCAAGGTCCAGGCAGATCTCTTTAATTCCTCTTTTATGTAAGTGCTCCAGGTAAACGGCTAGTTCCCGTTCACTTTTGATCATGTGGTCTATTGTGACAGACCCCTTATTTATATCAGTCAATAAAAGCTCCTGCATCTACCTGAAACAAACTTCTGTTATTCATTCGTATAAAGTGAAAAAACCTGCCCCGTTAAAAAAACAGGGCGATTTCAGACTGCTCCAGGTTAAGTGTATCAGCAGGCAGAATGGTCTTTTCCGGATCATTGAAAGGCTTTATGATATTGCCGTAACCGGAAAAATGTGTTGGTATCTCATCCCTACGCACTGTCCTGTTGTTATGCCAGTCCTTGTTTATCACCACACCCATACTCTGCTCACCCTTTTCACTCTCTTTTATGAGAAAAAGCAGATCCCAGTCGTAGCTGGATATCGCTCTCCATCTGCCCTCCTCACACAGAACAGGGGACCTGAGTTTGAACGAGTTTACAGAACCTATCCACTGTTCCATATTCCACTGTCTTGATTTAAACTCTTCGGGAGTGGAGTGCACGACATTGATATCTTTAGTGGAACCGTATTCGTAGCCGGAGGTCATAAGAAGGCCCTTTGAAAACAGTGCAGAGAGAAGATAGCGGTTTTTGTGCATATTGAAACTGCCCGGTTGTTCATTTGTGAGACGGCAGGTGTCGTGGGATTCCGGAAACGACACAGATGGGGCGATATGCCTGAACTGGCAGTGCTGATCGATGCACCATGAGCTTTCAAAATTCCACCATTTGGATGAGTTGAAGAGGTAATCAAAACCACAATTATCCAGAGCCTGGGTCTGATCGAGTGTACATCCAAGTGTTTCAGCCAAAAATTCAGCGTCAGGATTCCTCTTTTTTGCCGCAGTTATCAGCCTCTGCCATACTGAGGCAGGAATTTTGTAGGCAGCATCACACCGAAACCCGTCAAAACCCTTGTTTTGGTAAAAAGCAATCATCCTGTCCCAATACTCAATAAGCTTGTCCATATCGGGGTTGTTTTCATAATCAATTTCAGACAGATCTCCCCATACCGTTATATCTGAGGGGTTGGCCGGATCGATAGCGAAGGGGTGTACAATCGTGCCGTTTTGATCCCTTTTAAACCACTGCGGGTGTTCGGTAATAAGGGGGGACTCATTTGCAGTGTGGTTTATGACCAGGTCCATGTGAACCTTCATCCCCTTGCGTTTGCACTCTGCAGTGAATCTCTCCAGAGGCTTAAAATCCTCAACATCTGCTTGGTTGGGGAGAAACTGCGAGTTGAGTTTGTAATAATCCTGTACTGCATAGAGACTGTTTGAACCTCCTACTGCATGGAATGGGTTGATATAGATGGCATTGAAGTTCATGGATTCGATGGTGTCAACATGAGCAGTCCAGTCATCGATTGTTTCAAAGAGACGAGGAAAAAGATTGTAGATCAGTGCAGGTTTTGTGGTATTCATGGTTCTCCTATCATCATTGGTTTCTTTTAGGCCGAAAGTGTCGTTTGCCGGCAAATCGCTTAGATTATTTCATCAGTGAGATAACAATTTACTACAGTAGAAAAGTTTAGCACGATTGTAGGTATAATTCAATATAAATGAGGGCTTTGGAAAGATAAAGAAGAGTTTTTTAGAGTGGAAAGGAGGATGACCCACTCCCCACTCCCCTTATTTTCTGGAGAAATTGATTATTGCCCTGCTTATGTATCGTTGCCGTCTGAGCTCTATGGATGCTTGAATTTTATTTTCTGCTTTGTTATCGATGCTTAAGTCACTCTCATCAAGGGTGTAGGCCACAAATATTTCCGGGTCATAGAAATAGATCTCCACCTCCTTGTTTTCTGTTGTGGCCTCGATGGCAAGGGGAAAAAAGAAGGCGTATTGAGCTGCGTTGTCGTGTAATCGGGCACTGAACTGTTTAGGCTCGGGAATAGCGATATTTTTTCCGTTCACGAGAATATTAGCAAAGTACCTGTCACCTTTAAGATTGTCAAAGGCCCCAGCTTTTATGTTGCGCTGCTGTTCCTCACTCAACTCATTGGTATTGTCGGTGTTATACTCGTTTTTAATAAAAGCAGAAAACATACGGTCAAAAGCCCAGTTGATAGATATCCCCTCCAGCCCGTTGTCATCAAATGTTACGTGTACCTCATAGTCGATGAATACATGGGCATGGGCGAAAATTATTGAGGGAAGAAGGGAAATCAGAAATAGAAATTTCACTATGCGCATGAACAAAAACTCCATTGCAGAAACGATCTCTTAAGTAGAAAAGATAATTGTTATTGGATGTTTTATACAAGTTATCAGGAATAAGGCTGTTTTTAGATCGAAGAGGGGGAGTCTGATCCCAAACGCTAGCTTTTAAGGAAAATGTGGAGTACCGGTAGTGCTTAACTGTTGTCAGAACGAGGTCGCATTGGTCCGGCCAAGGTTCTCCCCGATTTACCAAAATGAGTTGAGTAATAGTATATTTTTAGTGCAGTAGGGTGTTCTTTGTTTTATCGCTACAGGGTGGGGTATAATGAGAAAAGTAATGTGTGCCGGTCTGCAAATTGTACATCTTGTTCTGTTAAGTATACTCTTTTTGAGCTCTTATCCTCTGCAAGCCCAGCAGCAGAACAACCCTTTTCTGAGTCCATCGACAAGTTCTCAAACAGAAGCGACTGCAGAAGTGACCAGGCAGCATGCTCCGGTCGAGCCCCCTTTCTGGTATCCAATAGTACTATGGCAGAGAACTATAAACAATAAACTTTCCCAAACATTGAGTGATCTCAGTGAAAATTTTTCACTGACAAAGGTCTTTTTGATCTTTCTCATCTCACTTGGTTACTCTCTTTTGCACACGGCTGGTCCGGGACATGGAAAACTTATTTTGGGCACCTACTTTCTCACCTCTGAGGAGAAACGCAGAGGCAGGGACGCTGCGCTGGCAGGGATCATCGTTTCACTTACTCACATAGGTATGGCATTCGTACTCAGTCTGTTTTTGTACCTTGTTATAAACAATCTCAGCATGGGATCTCAAAGAGAGATGGCAGAGAACTCGCGGCGCGTAGGAGGAGTTTTTGTCATTGTCACCGGTGTCGTACTTATAGCCAGTTATTTTCTGCGCAATAAAATTTCCCTGTTTTCAGGGGAAAAGATGCAGAAAAAATTCCAGAACCTCTCCTTCTATTCATTGGCGGTACTTTCGGGTGTTGTGCCATGCCCACTGGCCTGGTTTGTTCTGGTCTTTTCCATATCGTATGGTGTGTATTTTATGGGGATAATATCCATAGTCGGTATGGCAATAGGGGCGGCAATAACAGTGACAACGGTGGGGTATTTTGTAATTAAGGCACGTGAAAAGACCTTTAAATCGTTCTCACCCACCTTTGCCCAAAAGGCCGCGCATCTGCTAAGGTTCAGTGGTGGGGTGATTCTTCTTCTGCTGGGAATTTTTATGGCTATGGGTTGATTGGGAAAGTTGCTATTGTTAAACAAAATTATTTTTTTGTCATGGTATAATGGGTTGTGAATAGACTTTTTGAAATAAAATTGGAATGGATTGAATAAGAATTTGGGCGCCTGCCGAAGACGGCACCGGTTCTCCTCCATGCTCGCTTCACTCGGTGCCACGTTTATAGCGCTGCGCATCGGAATTGTCCACATTCCGTCCCCCCACATCGGGGAGCAGAAGGTACTTCTGACACCGATGGCCCGGGAGATGGCTTTGTCAGCAACTGGCTTCACTTTCTGACCGTAGCTTTGGGGATAAGTCTTAGTCTTTGAGAAGCGGTTTCTTTGGCTTATTATTCGGTTTGTAGGTTTTAGAAGCGTTAAGAGTTTTAACGCTCCTTACCCCGAAGCGGTCGTACCACCAAGCCCAGGGTTTCTTACCCTGGGCGCTCTTATTTCAGGACATGCTTTAGAGTGGGGTTAACCTATCTAAATAACAAAAGCCCCGGAGCTTTCTTAATGGCATACTTATGGCTTAATCTATTACCATGGTTGCTCCAGTTGCTGTAATTATTTTCTCTTTTATTTTAGACATGCTGCTCCCATCCGGCTATGGGAATGCACTGCTCTATTTCATTGCCATATTGATACTGCCGATTCAGAGTCCTTCGAAACATTTTTACCTGATTGCAACAGTAAGTTCAATAGGAATTCTCCTGGGTACCTTTATTCTTGAAGGTACCATTCCTCTCATCAATATCCTTATTTTGCGGGGTGCATCAGTGATAATATTCTGGATTTTGACTCTTTCTATTGTAAAACGTTCAGTCCTCCTGAATGATCTTGGAGAAAAAAACAGACTTCTGGTAAAATTACGGGCGGATGCCCAACGGGACACAATACGTATCGAATCGATTCTTGACCAGATGAATGATGGCCTGCTGATTGCCAATGCAGACGGAAAACTGACCTATATCAATAAAGCATTCAGAGAGATACTCCAGGTTCCTCAGGACGCAGCACTGCCATCAACAATTGAGGAGATCGATTCGCTGGACGAAGTGTACGATATGAATGGACTGCGGGTTTCATGCGAAAACTGGCCACTCTCTTTAGCGCTCCGGCAGCAGCAAGTCCTCAATATGGAACTTAAGGTTATACAAAAAGCAAATCGAAAGAGCTTTACGGGCAGTTTTAACGGAGCACCAATTTTCTATGAAAACGGCACTCTTATCAATGCCATACTTACCTGCAGAGACATCACAGAAAAAAAACAGATAGAAGACCAGCTACGCAACCTGGCACACGTTCTGGAACAGGTGCAGGATGCCGTGGTGCTGATCGACAACGACAACAGAATCAGATACATGAACCGTGCTGCATATCATCACTACGATATCGAACCGTCAGAACCTGTACAAGGCTGCACTTTGGGAACATTTTTCAGCTTCGAGTGGCAAAGCCCTGAACAATTACAGCAATATGCGGATGCAATAAAGAATACAGGGGTTTGGAAAGGTGAGAAAACTCATATCACACACACGGGACGGAAATTCTGGGGTGAATCCGTAATCTCAGAAATAAAAGACGACCATGGAAACATCACAGGAGTTGCTGCCGTCATACGCGACATTTCTGAACGCAAGAATGCTGAGCGTTCATTGCGTGAGTATGCTGGTGGTCTGAATTTCCTCTCATCAACAGCATTGAAAATGCTCCAGACCCTTGAGCTTCCGGAACTTTACGAATATATTGCTGAAAAAATCTACTCTCTGGCCGACGGCGCGATTGTCATTATCAGCGAATTTGATGAACTGGGTCCCAGGGTGACAGTTCGGGAAATTGCCTCAACACCAGAGGAAAGAGAGGCCATTATAAAGCTGATAGGACGGGACCCAGTCGGTCTGGAGTTGAGATTCCCGGAAGAGGTTCGCAAGAAGATGGAACCGGGTGGACTTAACAGAGTAGAGGGTGGTATTTGTGAGGTAGCTTTCAATCAGCTCCCGAAGCAGCTCTGTGATACAATATCAGAAAAACTTTCAATCGGGGCTGTTTTCGCCATTCCCTGTTCACTCCAGCGGGATCTCATCGGGACTATTGTCCTATTGGCTCATACGAACATGGAATTCCGCAACAGGAAGCTGATCGAGTCGCTTGTCGGTCAGGCAGCTCTTGCTCTCAAACGTAAGCGTCTCGAAGAGCAGCTTCGAAACGCGCTCGCACAGCTTCACCACCATGCAACAGAACTCAAGCACAGCAACAGGGAGCTGGAGTCATACTCGTACTCCGTAACACACGATCTTAGGAACCCCCTCATGATAATGACGAGCTATGCCACCCTGCTTGAGGAAGAGTATGCTGCAAATCTGGATGAAAGTGGAAAAGAGATGCTCCACCAAATACTGTCTAACGGAAAAAAGATGCGCCTGCTCATAGATGATATCCTCAAGCTCTCAAAGATATCTAAAAGCGATCTTAAAATCGAAGAAGTAGATCTGGGGGCAATTGCAGAAACAGTTGTTGACGATTTGAAAAAAGCACAACCTGAAAGAAAAGTCAAGAGTAAAATCGGGAAAAATATTAAGGTACACGGAGACAAACGGCTGCTTGGGATAGCACTGACAAATCTTATTAACAACGCCTGGAAATATACAATGAAAACAGCTTCTCCCTGTATAGAGTTCGGCTGCACAACGGAAAACGGCACAACAGTATACTTTGTTCGTGACAACGGCGCGGGCTTTGACATGCGCTTTGCCAATAGACTCTTCATCCCATTCAACAGGCTTCATTCAGAAAAGGAATTTTCCGGCACAGGAGTCGGACTGGCAACAGTGGCCAGAATTATCAACCGGCATGGCGGAAAAGTGCGTGCCAAAGGAGAGGTCGGTAAGGGGGCTACGTTCTTTTTTACCCTGGGCCAGGGCTGAGAGCATGGCAAAAAGTCTTTAGAGAACCACAAACAGGGAAGAGCAGAAAACCCCCAAAGAACGCTCCAGAAAGGAATCCGTGAGGCTCGATAGTACGCAACCCCTTCGGGGTAAGGATTTTTGCGATATGGAATCGTCATGCAAGATTGGGGATGAGCTCCACCACTCTGACCATCCCACCCCCGCCCATCCTTAGCCCAAGCGGGTTTACGTCCTCCCAGCACAGGGTTTCCTACCCTGTGCTGAAAAAACAGCATGAAAATCATTGAGCTCCCCCTCGGCCGCGGAGTCGGAATCGGAATCGTCTTTTGAAAAAGTGTGGTTTTGGGGAAGGGGAAATCGATTCCGCGGCCGAGGCCGACCGCGACACCGAGGGAAATTCAACGAATCTCAACAAACTCCTCAAGCCTCACCCCGTGAAAGACCATGTTGTCACACTCGAAATGCAGCGTGTCACCTATGGTGTTTTCCTCGTGCAGAAATTCAAACTCTATGCGATTGATGGAGCTGGAAGTAACCGACCAGGGGTAGTCGTGTGCAATGCCGGCATCATAGGGCAGCAGTTGTAAAGATTCGGGTGTGATCTGTACGGTCTGCCAGGAGTCTTCAAGTTCCAAAAGATAGGTATAGTGCCTGTTACCACCAACATCTTCAAGCATATTGGATTCAAAACGCACTCGTAAAACACCCGTTCCCTGCGCCTCGAAACTAAAGGCTGTCATGGAGGAGAGATCCATTTCAAGGCTGCTGTAATTGGCGGCAAGCACAATGCCCAACCCGGCATAGGGGTATTGAATTGCATCACCAAGTACCACACTGGTAGTTAAGAGTCCACCGGCGTTACCGTCATCGATTTTTGTTGCAGAAACAGAGGTGTTTCCACCCAGCATCGGACTTGATTGACAGATAATCCACTGCTCGGTTTCACGATCATACCTGCGGGAAACGGAATCTGAGTAGGTGTACCAGACAATATCATCTACAATGTGTCCCAGTGTTGGACGTCCAAAACCTGCATCAAATTTATCCAGAGGTACAACCAACGGATCAACAAAGAGTGTGGTGTCATAAAGTTGTTGAGCACTCTGAATCTGAAATACTGTACCCA
>SKJJ01000015.1 GCA_007115975.1 Chitinispirillum sp. | reverse complement strand
TGATCAATGCGTTCAGGCATTTCGGCGGTGTTCCGGCAGAACTGCTTTTCGACAACATGAAAACGGCTTACGTCTACAGCGTGGGCAACGGCAGATGGGAAGTGAACACGAAAATGGCGGCTTTTGCCGCACATTACGGATTTATCCCCCGCCGCTGCCGAGCTTACCGCCTCAAGACTAAAGGCAAAGTCGAAAGGGAGGTGCGATACATCCGAACAAGCTTCCTGCCCTCTGTTGGCAGTGATCTTACGGTTGTGCCGACAGCCCGCCTAAACGAACTGGTCGGGCTGTGGATGGAGCGATTCGACAGAAGAGTGATCCGGGAGTTTAGGCAGACCCGCATGGAAAGATTTGCGGATGAAACTTCCAAGTTTAAGCTCGTCCCTGAGCAGAATTTTGAATACCGGCTGCCTGAGCCGCTTGCGGTTAGCCGAGAAGGAAAAGTGACATGCCAGACTAACCGCTACAGCATGCCGGCAACCCAGAAGCTGACACTGAAGCTAGACGGCAAGTTTGTAAGGACTTTGACGCTTGCTACTGCCGGGATGAAGAAAACGATTGATGACCCGCAAGACCGCAAAGAGCACCTCGACGCATAGCAGAAGGGGTGCGAGCTTGAAGAACGCATCCGCAAGCAGGTGTTCGAGAAGCGCAGGCGCGCTCAGCAGGAAACTGAAACGGTGGATCCGGGCATCTATGATAATCTCTTTGGCTGCATGGTGGAAGTTGGTCAGGAGGCGTTGCTATGAGCTCAGTCACACTTGAGATACTGCGCACTAATCTTCAAGAGCTCAATCTCGGATTTGCATCCAATTACATCGACTCCTTCCTTCACGAGCATTCCCGTGAGGAACGACCGCTTGTCGAGACCCTTTGTGAACTGTTCGATCACGAGCTTACCCAACGGCGTCAGCGCGCAGCGAAAACGCGCCTGAAGCTATCGAGACTACCTGCAATCAAGAATCTCGAGGAGTTCAAAATCGAAGAGGTGGAAGGCATTACAAGTAAAAAGCTCGCAGAACTGAGCAGCCTCGCCTTTGTCGAGCGGCATGAGAATGTCGTGCTCATGGGGCCTTCTGGCTTGGGCAAAACCCATATCCTTTCGGCTCTTGTCTACAAGGCCTGCTGCCAGGGTTATACAGCTTACTATATGTCAGCCCAGGAGATTATCGAGGAGCTGGTGAAGGCCAAGCGGCAGAACCGTCTGAAGCGAAAGTTGGCATCTTTTTGCAAACCGCATCTCTTGGCTGTCGATGAGATAGGGTATGAGTCATTCACCAAAGAAGAATCAACCCTGTTCTTCAACCTCGTGGCGTCTCGATACGAGAAGGCGTCGATAATACTAACAACTAACAAGACCTTTGGGCAATGGGGCGAACTTATGGGAGAAAACGCTATCGCAACGGCTACCCTGGACCGTTTGCTTCACCATGCCGAGGTGGTCATCATGAAAGGAGAAAGCTACAGAATAAAAAACCGGACTAAACTGGGGCTAATGCCCAATAATCCGCTATCTTCTGCAAAGGATAATGGGAAATGATTATCCGGTGAAAATGGGAAATATTGAACCGGTGTTGACAGCATCCTCAATAGGACGAGAACATTCTGGAAAATCAGGGCGGTACTTTAGAGGTTTACAAGCTGATTCTGAGTATGGGTTATCATTTGACACATGAGGTCTGGAGAGTGTTTTGGTTACACCCCGATCATCAAGCAGTTGCCGAACCGCTCCTGATGTTACTGAACTACCTTTGTTGATATGTAATGTAGGATGATTTGGTCAAATCACCTTTTTTTACATGTGTAATTTATGAACTCTTTTGTTAATGCTTCAGTTTCCCTGTATTCAACCATCCAACAGGCAATAAAGCGACAGTACACATCAATGATCTTGTAAAGTTAAACGTAAGTACTTTTCTCTGGTCCCTTTAATGCTGTTATGTACCATGACCCCAGTTGGTTTGGTACTGTTACAGGCAATTCAGGTTTTTGTAAAGGCGGGATGAAGATTGCCGGGTAAGTTCTGGTTTGGGGACAGTATGCGATACATTCACCTTTCCGAACACAGACGGGTCCACTCATTCGGTAAAGAGGTATAAATCTCACCTGATGCTCTATACCGGATCCATTCTGAATTGATCGTTTGGAGTACCTTTTTCTCTTCGAAATTGTCAATTTTCGGTATCATACACGCTTGGCAGCACCTTGTTTACGTTTCCTTCCCCGAAAAACGATTCTCATTATAGCCGATGGTACAAGGTGGTTTTGTTATCTCTATTTACTAAATAATGGCCCAAACCTTAAACCGTTATGTGCCAATAAAAAAACAGAAGACAAACTCCGATTGTGTAGAGCAGACGAGCATGGCTATGGAGTTGGTTTTTGTCCTCAGTAGGGGTAAAAAACAACGCCAATACCGGTTTTAAATGTTGATAGTGCAATAGCTGGTTGGATATTGAGAAAAACTCCCAATTCGGCAAAAATGTGAAGAACATCTGCAATTGGATATTGAAGACCATAGTAGCCGGCAATTTCCAGGGAGTTCTGAGGTTCAGCAAACAAATAGAAGAGATCACCCCCCAGGTAGTGATCGATGCTTCGGTTTTCAAAGAGATAAAAGAGGTTGCCGATACCAAGGGCCAGCGTTGAGGAGACGCCTTCTCCGATAAAGAACCCAACGGAGGGTTGGATGGCGTAGTGATCAGAAATATGTATACGTGCACCAACACTGAATGCCTCAGAAATTGAAAAAGGTATTCCTACAGTCTCTCCCTCAACGGCTTTTGCCATCAAAATGCACATCGTGACAAGTATCAGCACAGTGCCATCTTTCTTCATCGTGCCCTCCTTTAAAAACGGTTATACTCCAAAAATTAAAATCTCATCAGCAGTGGTATAATGATCAAAAATCATACCACCTTCATGGTGCGGACCAAATATTTATAATTTTACTTCTGTGGCCCTTGATTTGCGGTCCTTCAGATTTATTGAGACAACCACCCACCCTTTATTTCAAGGTATTGGACCTGGGATGAAAGAGATAATGATAGTGGATGACCACGAGGGAATGAGGGTTCTTTACAAGACTGTTTTTGGCAGAATGAGAGATATGCGGATTATGCATCTTTCAGAGAGTGCAGAAAACGCTGTTGCTTTTTTAAAAGGGAAAAGGCCTGATTTGATAATCGTTGACCACTCTTTACCGGGAATGGATGGTATCGAATTTACCAAAAGAGTAAGGGGTGGGCTACCAGAAACAAAAATCCTCATAGTAAGCGGGTACGAACCTGAGTAGTACACTGAGTCAGCGCGCCGTGCCGGTGCAGATCTGCTCATCTCAAAAAGCGACATATTTAAGATTGTCAGAGAGGCAAAAAAACTGCTCGGATCAGACTGAATATAGGGTCAGGCCACTAAATCTATCAATTGTCCTTTTCCAACCTCGCAGCCCACCGCCAGTTCAACAGCAACTTTTACGTGCTTTTCAGCAGCCTCGATCACTTCGCTGTTGGTCATCTCAAGAATAGCATTTACCGCTTGAATTGATGAGGAAACATTCCTTATAGCATCCATGCCGTACTCCTTCCATTGTTTAAGGGTACTGTTATTATATTCGGTATTAAAGGCTTGAACTTTAGTTTTTTTTCTGTGGTGCCCTTGGGGGCGGACTGTCTTTTTGGATTTTTTTAGGTAAATATAAAGAAGCAGTCCGTCTGTGTGCCATGGGGCTTTTTAATAGATGAGGGTGTGGCGCTCGGCATCGGTCTGCACGGGTAGATGTCAAATAAGCCAGAGTTACTGTAACAAAAGCTGCGGTGGTGAACTTCAGGGAGTGTTTCGATCAGAGGAGATGGACGATAGTCTGAGCAGGAATTATTAATTCAGGCGAAGCCTTATTGTAAACTGATTACTTCGTTGAACAAGAAGCATGAAAAACTATTTGGATGATGCCTGTGAACCTATACATGGAGACAAACAGCTAAGACTATGTAATGTATTTGATGACTGTTGCTGTTTTTGTCCTTTAAACACATTTAACGGCAAAACGGGTTGGTTCGTCACCGCAGATGTCGGGCCGTGTAAACGCACAAGTGGAAAAGATGTCAGTAGAATTCTATGCCGGGTAGTTAAAGAGATTCGAAGCAGAGGGCAAAGGGAATCCTTTCCAGGTGGTATTTGCATTTGGCAACGAGTACCTTGTGAGTTAATGTTAGTCTTTTCCGAATATTGAGTTTGTCCTGTGTGGCTAAAAAGGCAAGTAGTTTGCCCCTCTCTGTAAAAATCATTTCCATTGCAAAAAGGATATCGTGTAGACGAGGAGTTTAGATAATATACAGATTTTGATTGTGGAGCTAATGGCTAGAGTAAAAAGAGCGGGGTAATTGTAAGAGCAAAAGGTAATGGTCAAAGTGAAGATGCATGCCACATAGTGACGGGTGTTAAAGACGCACAGGCAGTTATCTCTGTTAAAAATGAATTGTGGATGTTGCCAGGCAGAAAACTTGTCAAAAGATCATAAAAATGTACTTCGCTCTGATCAGACCTCCTCTCATCAGTTCACCGCGAGTATCTTCATAGTATCGCTGCACAGTATGGCTTATCTACTGCTGCATGAATTCAGAACATGAGCACTTAAGAAAGCAAAGTTGGCCTTCGATCCCAATGCATACAATAAAACAACGCTATTTAAAGGTTTTTGCACAAGTAGTTGTTAAAAGTAAAACTGTTCTTTTCTATTTACCTAATGTGTAATCTGGTGATTATTTGTTTTCAAAAGAGTGTCTCAAAAGGTTTAAAACGTGAGAGATCTATCTATACATCAATTAGCCTGACTTTAGCACTTACCATTAAATTAGGAATCGATTCCCATATTTTACTTAAATCGCGTACAGTTCTTGATATCAAACAAAAAGCAACTATGTAGGGCATATCGAAACCAAGTGTTTAAAATCAATGACTTATATAATATACCGCGAAACTCAGCTTAGATCCCCTTGGTTCAGTACAGCATGAGGATAGCTTCAAGGGAATTTTTTGATTAAAAAGAACACCAGAAGTATCATTGGTACGCAAAAAGAGATCCGAATTTCCCTGATCGCAAAACATTTTGCCAGAAAAGTACTTTTTGTCAATTTGGCGGTGATTGTATGCATGTTTTGGACTGGGACAAGTGAAATGTGTTTACAGGGGAATGGGTTTTACTTTAAATTACAGCAATTCAGTTCCTTATCTAAGCACTCACCGATCTTTATCATCCTTGATACCGGGCTGGCAGTTATTTTCAGATAGCGGGCAATAACTGAAAGCGGAATGAGTTCTTTTTTATACAGGTGATAACAAAGTTCGGTACGTGCTCTTGATTTTTCATTG
>SKJJ01000061.1 GCA_007115975.1 Chitinispirillum sp. | reverse complement strand
CGCGCCAGGGGGGACGGAATGTGGACAATTCCGATTGTCCAGTGCCCTCCAAACGCGGAGTCCTCGCAGCGTTATAAACGTGGCACCGAGTGAAGCGAGCATGGAGGAGAACCGGTGCCGTCTTCGGCAGGCGCCCAGAATAAAAAAATTATAAGAATTTGTACTGCCGGGAGGTCTCCCCCTTGAGGCTTTGGTTCGGCTACATTGTGAGTTTACGTTCGGGGGGACCACCAGCGGGAGTGCCGGGTTAGGAGAGGGATGTAAGATTTGGCTTTGTACCGTTACTCTTTATCTCAGATTTTCAGATAAATGAAAAACCGAGTGCCTACAAAAAACACTACTGAGCAAAACGCGCCAGGGGGGGACGGAATGTGGACAATTCCGATTGTCCAGTACATCAAAAAAGTGGAGCGTTCCGATGCGCAACGCTATAAACGGTACCGAGCGAAAGCGAGCATGGAGGAGAACCGGTGCCGTCCTCGGCAGGCGCCCAAATTCTACATCCTTAGTTTTTATATTTATAATTCCCGAATGGATGCCCTATAAACAACTCGGGTATGACATTCCGATACAGTATTTTCCATCCTGGTGAAAATATAAACCTTAATACAACAACGACTACGCTCTAAGGCAGGTAGTGAACAACGTACGGAAACACTCTCTGGATCTGTTTTTCAATCTGATCGAAGGCTTTTCGGTAATCCTTTAAAGGCCTGCCGATTGGATCCTTGATATTTCCTTTTTTAGTCTCTTTTTGGGGCCATGAACCCAGCAGAAAGGTTTTATCCGCTACTGCCGGGAAAAAAAGTTTCAAAAAATCTTTGTGTACAAGCTCCATGGTAAAGATCAAATCAGCTTTTACTAATTCACCTGGAATCAGAGGGCGTGACCGGTGGGCCGATATATCGATATTTTTCTCACTGCAGGCCAGAACAGAGTTTTTCGAAGCGGGTTGGCTGTCAAGGCCGTGTATTCCCATTGAGCTTACTTTGCAATCGTTTTTTTGGGTTTCACTCACCGTTTTCAATAGTATGCCCTCGGCCATTGGACTTCGGCAGATGTTGCCTGTGCAGATAAAAACTATTAGATTCATATACACTTTCGGTTGTAATTAGCGACCAAAACAGTACTGTCTTTAGAGAGAAAATAGTATTTTTATCAATAAAACCCACAGGAGATTACCCATGTCATTAACAAACGAAGAAAAAGAGCTGATCAAGGAAGCACTTTCAGTATACGTACAGCTTGTTGCACGACAGGCACCACAGGAGCAGGTTCAACAGATTGCCGTTGTTGCACAGGGGTTAATAAAAAAGATCGACACCCTGGGAGCAACCGGTGATAAGAGCTCAGGAAAACCACCGCAAATAAGTGATGAGTGGTTTGAACAGGTTTGTAAGAGCTGTGATAAGCTAAGCAACACCGGCTGCCTCGATAAGGTGACAGAGAAATTCCCCGGCAAGTGTGACCCTATTCTCCACTATGAGAGGAGAAAGAGTCTCAAAAACGGATAATCCATCCGGTTTTCGTAATCAGGCCACACTTATTACAAAATAGTTCTTTTTCCCTTTTTGAAGAAGAATGTATTTATCATTAACAAGTGCAGATGCATCGACCATAAGGTTCTGGTCGGTTATTTTTTGTTTGTTGATCATGAGGCCACCCTGAGCAATCAACCTTTTTGCTTCGCCCTTTGATCCGAACATCGCGCTTTTTTCTGAAACCATATCGAGAATGTTTATGCCGCTTTCAAGTTCGGTTTTACTGATGTTTGCCTGAGGCACACCTTCGAAAATTGAAAGAAAATCTTTTTCGGACAAGCTCCTTAACGCCTCTGCAGATCCTCTGCCAAAGAGGATCTCCGAAGCTCCCTGGGCCGTAGTGTAATCCTGCAAAGAGTGTACCCTAACAGTCACCTCTTTGGCCAGCTCTTTTTGCATTATCCGCTCATGGGGAGCCTCCGCATGTTTCTGTTGGAGTTCCCCGATGTACTCTTTTGGAAGCAGAGTGAAGATTTTAAGCAACTTTGCGGCATCCTCATCGGTGCAGTTAAGCCAGTACTGGTAAAATTTATACGGAGAGGTCATCCGGGGATCAAGCCAAACGCTCTCCCCGCCCTCTGATTTACCAAATTTTTTTCCGTCAGATCTTGTCAGAAGCGGACAGGTGAGAGCATAGCAGTCACCACCGGCCTTTCTTCTGACAAGCTCTGTTCCTGAAGTGATATTCCCCCACTGATCAGAGCCCCCCATCTGCAGCTGGCAATTCTTATTAGTATAGAGCCAGTAAAAGTCATACCCCTGCAGGAGCTGATAGCTGAACTCGGTGAATGAGATACCCTGATCATACCTTTTTTTCACCGAATCCTTTGACATCATATAATTAACCGTGAGATGCTTACCCACATCGCGCAGAAAATCGAGCAGGGCTATATCCTTAAACCAATCGTAGTTGTTTACTACTTCCGCTCTGTTTTGCTTGTCGGAAAAATCAAGAAATTTTTCAAGCTGAGCCTTAATACTTTTCTGATTATACTCAATCTCTTCAGCCGAGAGCAGATTCCGTTCTTCAGATTTTCCGGACGGATCACCGATCATACCGGTGGCACCCCCAACAAGGGCAATGGGTTTGTGGCCACAGCGCTGAAAGTGCATCAATATCATTATTGGCAGCAGATGTCCTATATGCAACGATTCTCCTGTGGGGTCAAACCCTACATATCCGCTTGCAGCCCGCTCAAGAAGTTTTTCTTCCGTTCCCGGAGTGATGTCGTGAATCATTCCCCGCCAACGCAGCTCTTCAATAAAATTCATAGTATCGGCCCTGTTTTGAAATAATGTAAAAAAGGTCTGGTGATTAAAAAAAAGAGTTATTACCCTCACCAAATTCTAAAAGCACTATTCGCAATGAATGTATAAAATAATAAGAATATAACCCGAATCGCAGGGATATTTTGCCACGGTGATCAATTAAGTGCGCCAAAGAGATGAACGGGAGTGGTTTCAGCACCCGATTTACCTCTACCCAGGAGCGTCTCACTCGAACTCCCAGTCGATTACTCCCCAACAACCAATTTTCCCTCTGCTATCCATAGTTAAATCAGAATCGACCACCTTCCTGCATTAAGACATTTCACCCCTACTAACGGGACGAGGAACAACATTGGTGTTTGATTTATGCTACAAACACATTGTCTCTACCGACTTTAAAGAGCGATAGCACCAAAAAGTCTACTATTAAAGCCCCCCCCCCAAACGCCCTGTTAAAGGTTAGGTGCTGCGTACTACTTGGATCGGGCAAATGCACAGGCATCCGTTTTATTTTCCCAATCTGATGGAGGACTGTTTATTTTATAATTCTATGGAAAAAATCAGTACATTCTTTCCAAAAAGATTCTTTCTGAGAAACGGTGCGCACTTTTGGAGATTATTCATACATCAATAAGTAATAACATCCTCCTTGCCTGGGGGACCCTGATAGTAGCCTTTGCAATTTTAGCGAAAAGTGCGGATCTTTTTGTTGAGAGTGCAGTGATGCTTGCAGAGCGTTTTAAAATTCCAAAGCTGGTAATTGGAATTGTACTGGTATCAATTGCCACCTCTCTGCCGGAGCTGACCGTTTCGTTGGTGGCAGCACTGCGCGGAAAACCGGAGATGGCGATCGGTAACGCTGTGGGCTCGGTGATCTGCAATGAAGGGATAGCTTTGGCACTCGCCGGGATTATATCTTTTAGCGCAATTGCAGTGGAGCCCAAACTGTTCAGGCTCACAGCGCTGTTTTTGATCACTTCTCAGGTACTCACCTTTCTTTTTGTCCTCAACGGGTATACGATCTATCGCTGGGAAGGTGCAGTTCTGCTGACTCTCCTTGCAATGTATATCGTTTTTTTCTACTCCAAGCAGAAAAAAATGAGCCAGAGGGAGACCGCAGGGATTGAAGAACGTGAAAAGATGATCGAAACCAAATCAGGCAAGAGCCTTGGTATTTCTCTTCTTATTTTTGTTGCAGCCCTCATTGGAATCATTTTATCCAGTGAATCTGTAGTGACCTCATCAACGGCCATCGCCCACTGGATGAAGATACCACAATCGTTTATCGCACTCACCATCATTGCCCTGGGAACATCACTGCCTGAAATAAGTACCAGCATAGTAGCTGCACGCAGAGGGCATGGCGAAATAGCACTCGGCAACATTCTTGGCTCCGACATCCTCAACATCTGCCTTGTAATAGGAGTATCGGCTGTTGCAAATCCCCTGACACTTGGAAGAAACGAAGCTCTTTTTATGTTCCCTTCCATGTTTGTTATTGTGGGAGCAATGCTTATAATGCTTAAAAGCGGCTACAAACTTACCCGGAAAAAAGGTTTTGCACTGCTGGCCCTCTATGGGGTGTATATAATCAGTTTTGTTGTGATTTTTCGGGTATGATCACAGTTAAACCCCGTAAGGAGGTTTAATAGGTTGGGTCTAGAAAATGTCCTCCGCAATAGTGGCTGTGGAGAAGGGCTGAGCTCCTGGCCGAAGAGGCTTCTATTCTGGGTCACCCCAAACCCGTCTTGGGTGGAGCATTGAAGACCTGTTTGGGGTGATCTTGGGGAAAGGGGGGACATCTCCTATTGTCCAGTGCCTTCCAAGAAGCGCAGTCCATGGGGGGGAGGCTCCAGAGAGCCCGCAGGACAACTGTCACATCGCAAAAAATGCATTGCGTATATGATCCACCGTACCATTTACAATAGAGACAACATCAAAACGGCAGGGTCTGTTCTGAAGTTTATGCTGTTGGATGAATTTTCTGGCCATATAAACAAGCTTCTTCTGCTTTGTGGGGGTAACCCGGTAGAGTGGGTTTCCCCTTGTCAGAGAGCGCGCAGTTTTTACTTCCACAAATACGATTGTATTATCCAGATCCTTTGCAACGATATCGATTTCACCCTGCCTGGTCTGATAGTTACGGCTGACAACAGAGTATCCTCTATCAAGGAGATATTCCACAGCAGAATCTTCACCCAACTTCCCTTTTTCTCTTGTATGCACCCGAAAACCTCCCTAAAAAGGTTAGTGGTGTTTTAACAGATGGTAAACAAATGCAGCGCCCAGGCCTGCAAGCATGAGCCAGGAAACCCACTGGGTTTTTACCATATCGCCCCAGTACCGTTTGCTGAAAAAAGTTTGTGATTCAAAGGGGTTGTAAAATCTTCTGTCACCGTAGCGGCGGTCGGTTATCCGACGGTTTAATTCTGTTTGTGAATGTCGCTGAGTGGCATTTTCAGCCTCAGCAGCAGATGCGTTCATCTGGATAGTTGGACGATCTACCTGCTCTGAAGTTTCCACCGAATCGAGATGGTCAAGCAGCTCTTCAACGGAGGCATAGCGCTCTCTTTTGTCCTTTTTAAGAGCCTTAAGAACGATTAGTTCAAGACGCTTTGGTGTGTCTTTTCTCTTTAAGGATGGAGGAACCGGGTTGTCATGTACCTGTTTGTAGGCAACAGCCATGGAATTATTTGCCATAAAGGGGGGTTTGCGGGTAAGCATCTCATAGATAACTATGCCCAGGGAGTAGATATCAGTCTGAGCATCAAGTTTTTTGCCCTGTGCCTGCTCAGGAGACATGTATTCAGGAGTACCGACAGCGGAACCAATCATAGTGATATTCGTACCGGAATAGATCTTTGCAATACCAAAATCACTAAGCCTCACATTGCCCTTTTTATCGAGCAGAACATTTTGTGGCTTGATATCACGATGTATGATATTGTGACTGTGGGCATAACGCAACCCGCGGCAGATCTGTTTTGCGGTATCAATGATCTCCTCAACAGTCATCACCTTATGAGTTGCGATGTGTCTTCCCAAATCGGTTCCATCAACGTACTGCATGGCAAAGAAGCGGTACCCGTCCTCCTCACCGTACTCATATATACTGACAATATTCTGGTGCTGAAGCAGTGAGATAGCTTTTGCTTCAATTTCGAATCGTTTGGAGAACTCCTCATCTCTTGACAATTGAGGCGCGAGTACTTTCAGGGCAACAACTCTGTTAAGGGGCTCCTGTACAGCTTTGTAGATATCCCCCATACCGCCCTTGCCGAGTTTACCAATGATTTTGTAGTGGCCAACGCTCTCAGGAATCTCTTCTGTATATCTGTTTTTTAACATCATAGTCTTTGCGTATAGATTGTTTAAATTCTCAGGGCTCTGCTTTTTGTTCTTCCGTGCAGAGTAACACTCATTAAAATAATTAATCCGGTGGACAGATAAAACAGAGTAATCCAGTCATTTTTTCCAAGAAGCGGTAGTTCAAGAATAAAGTGCTGCTTCATAACACTGAACAGTGGCCTTGAAAAGGTGACATGAGAGGCCGCTCTGCCCCAGCCGCTCATCTTATCGAATGAGGTGAGTATACCGGAGAAAAAGATCTGGGGAATAAGTACGATTGGCAATGCTGATATAGCTCTTGGCACCGTTGCGGAAAAAGCACTGATTGTAAGGCCGATAAGCGAACCACAAAACATGGTGACACAGAGCAGGAATAAAAGAGAGAAGGAGAAGGAGATATTTTTGAACAGCACAACAAGTGACACTGCAAAAACCAGCGCCTGAAAAACCGACTGTATAAGCTCAACAGAGAGCTTTGCAAGAATGAACGACCCCAGGACCATTCCGGCCCTTCGCTCCCGTCTTATAAGATACCACTCACGCGCAAACTCCTTTACCGAGTTGATCCCCCCTATCCATAAGCCTGAGATGGTAAGGCAGAAATAGAAACCGATGGGAAAAAAGGAGATCTCGGTTCGGTATACCCATCCAAGAAAAAGGGTAATAAGGGGGGCCTGGGCCAGAAGGACAAGAAGATTGCGTCTGTCCCTCAGCAGTATCCTGCAATACCGTTTAAGCAGCATCAGATAGTGCTTTGTAGCTGCACCCAAACTAAACTGATAGTGCCAGGTGGTTTTTACGTTTTCTGCATGACCAACAGCCCCTACCAAGTCTCTTTTTTGTTTCTGTCCCGCAGCGACAACATTCACCGCCGCTTCATCCTGAGCGGTCCGTTCGTACACCTCAGCCAGTGAAGAGACCCCGAAATTTTCACAAAGATGTGCCGGGACCCCTTCATAGAGCATTTTCCCTTTGTGCAGAAATACGATTCTGTCGCACAGATCAATTTGCTGAAGAGTATGGGTGGTCAAAAGAAGTGTCTGTCCCCTGTCACAGATTCTTCTGAAGAGCTTCATAAAGCGTGTGATAAGGCCGGGATCGAGCCCTGCAAGAGGTTCATCAAGGACCACCATGGCCGGTGAAGCGAGAAGTTCCACACCGATATGGACCCGTTTGGCCTCACCACCCGAAAGAGCCCCCACTCTTCTGTTTTTTATTGTAGTGAGTTCAAGAAGCTCTATGACCTCTTCTACCCTGATACCCCTCTGCTCTTTGGTAACATCGCCGGGCAGCCTCAGGAGTGCCTGCTCCACGAACGTTTCGAAAACGGTTAGCTCGGGCCTGAGGAGATTGTGTTGTGAGACATAGCCGACATCTCTTCCAAATGCTCCACCCAGCTTCTCCACCGGCAAACCGTTAATCAGCACTTTGCCACCCCGTGGAATAATCTCCCCTGTAAGGACACGGCTCAGCGTTGTCTTACCAGCCCCGGAGGAACCCAGAAGCGCAACAAATGCCCCCGGTTCTATTGTCGCGGTGATATCTCTTAGTATACTGGTTCCCTTTAGTGCGATACTGACGTTTATTGCTTCTATTCGGATTCTGTTTTTTTCATCACAACGCTGCAAAAAACCATCATTAACAGTAAACCTAAAGGGACCGATATGAACCGTATCCCCCTTATGTACAGAGGATTCCCTGACCGGTTTACCATTGACAAAGGTCCCATTGGTGCTCCCCTTATCAGTTATCACCAGCCCATCAGGGCCTCTGGTAAAGGATGCATGACACCTCGAAACAAGGGGATGAGCAAGACATATCTGATTCTCGGGGCCCCGACCGATAAGAATCGTTTCATAGTGGTCTGGCGATTTTGATTTGAATTTTGGCGGCAGGGCTGAAAACCGTAATTGGTTATTCTTTATGCGGATATGAAAATCCTGCAGACCCACCGTTACCACCATACCCGTTGACAGATCCCCTCTCTGGACAGCAATCCCATCAAGGCGGATACCAAATGTACTGTCGTTGTCGGTAATAAATGGTCTTTGGGGATCACAGTGGATAATGGCGTGCTGAGCAGATATTCCCATCCCCTCAAGCTGCATCGCAGAACAGTTGTCACGCCCGACAATACGCTGCTTTCCATCGAGCGGAAAACTGAATTTCAGTTCTGTTTCACATTCCAGGAATTTGGAATCACCCATTTACAACCTTTTTTACAAGCTCAAGCAGATGGTTACTTGCTCTAATGAGATCATCATTTACGACTTGAAATTCATAGCGTCCCTGTGTGCGGGCAAACGCAAGCTCCTTTACCGCATTTTTCATACGCGTGCAAATCACCCTCTCATCATCGGTATTTCTGCTCCGCAGCCGCTTCTCCAGCTCTTCCATGGAAGGGGGGACAATAAGAAAACCAACCGCCTCGGGATAAGCCTGATCAAATTTCTTTTTACCAAACACATCGATATCCATCACAATGTGTTTGCAGGAGCTGATCACCGAATCAATAAATTCCCTTGGTGTCCCGTAGTAATTGCCATGTACAAGCTCCCACTCGGCAAATTTATTGTCCCGGATATTGTCCTTAAACTCCTGTTGGGTCATGAAAAAATAGTGGACACCATTTTCCTCCCCCTCCCGGGGTGGCCGGGTAGTGGCAGAGATGGAGTAGACAAGATTGGGGATATTTTTAGTGAGATAGTTTAAGAGAGTGGTTTTTCCTGCACCCGAAGGAGCAGAGAAGACCAGTATTTTTCCGTTTTTGCATTTCATTTGGTGCATTTGTAATCCACTTTTCACAAACAATTTTCTGTTTTTGCGCTAAAAAGCCGCTTCTTTGATCACCTTTTTTTAAAAAGGACTATCCATCTTACCCCCGATATTCTCACTTTGAGGATCTTCTTCAGCACGGCTGTCCATGAGTCGTTTAATTTCAAGAGCCTCGCTTTTGAGCTCGTACTCCATCTGGAAGATAAACTGCAGCTTAACCAGCATATTTATAGTATTGTTCATAGTCTTGCTGATAACAAGAAACAGTATAAATAAGCCAAAAAGGGTTATTGATGCAACGATTACCTGAGCAGTCATGTACCATCTCCAAATCAGGTGAAAACTGATACTTAATTATACATTCTGCAGGTCGGGGGGATTACTATAAAAACAGGGCCAGTCTGAAAAACAGGTTGGTGCAGAGGCGCTCTTGAATCCCGCCACGGGAGAACCGGTGCGGTTCAAAACCTTACCCCAACTCTAGTATTTATTGCTGTTAACTTAATGAATATGTACTGCCTGGTGGTAAGCCCCTTCAGGTTTTCGTCCGACAGGGGTTGCACCGCAAGACCGGCTTACCCCAGGCCATTAACTGCCGCACCTCCGGTGCTAAAAAGATATTCAATGCATCCCTACATCAAGGGGGCATCGCCAAGTCACCTCTCCAGAAGAGCAAAAAAAGAGAACTCCAGGGGTTTGGGGCAAACAGACACTCTGATTTTAAACCATCATATTCTGCGCACTCTTATTGTCTAAAAACTATTTGTACTTGACAGCAACCCATCAAACTGCTATATTGAGAATGATTATCAAGATCTGGATAAACCCGTCTGCTTGGGACGTTCTTTGCAGGATAACACAAGATGAACCATCACACAAAGCACAAATATATCGAGCAGGAGTGTTTTTCTCTTCTTGCCCAAAGCGGCGTAAGAGTTAACCACCAGCTGAGGTCCCTCATAGAGTATTTCTTCTCCACTGATAAGCACATCTCAAGACAAGACCTGCGATATTTTATACAGGAACATAACCTTGAAATCGATGAATCGGTGATACAGGAGGCACTTGACCTTCTGGTTGAATATGGATTTGCACTGAAAAAGAGCTTTGACAATGAAGTTACATTATACGAACACCTTCACCTCGATGAACACCATGACCATTTTTACTGCACTAAATGCGGCAGCATAAAAGAGTTTCTATCGCCTGCGTTAGAACAGCTTCAAATTGAGGAGAGTAAAAAACAGGGTTTTCACGCTTTTACCCACAAGCTACTAATCTACGGGCTGTGTCAGAATTGTTTCGAGAAATCATCGCGTTCCCAGATTTCTCTTGCCAATGTGCACAGTGGAGGAAAGTTCAGAGTTCTCAGCATCAAAAAAAGTCCTGACAATAACAACCTCCGCAACAAAATCCATTCTCTTGGGATCATTCCCGGATATACCGGTGAGATAATAACCAATCACTCAGGACGCCTTGTGGTTGCATCTGCAGGTGGCCGCATAGCACTTAACAGAGATTTAAGCAGCCAGATAATGGTAAAACTTGAAAACTAAACAGCAATAAAAACCATAGAGCAGGAACGGTAGCTATGAAAAGATTAAGCGAGTGTAAAGAGAATGATACAGTAACAATCAAAAAAATTGAAGGATCAGGGGTTACGCGCAAAAGGCTTCTTGATATGGGATTTATGAGAGGAGCCAAGCTGAAAGTTGTCCGATATGCTCCATTAAAGGATCCCCTTGAGGTATTGGTAATCGGGACACACATAAGTTTAAGGGTTAGCGAAGCTGAGAAGATCTGTGTTGAGGAGCTCTCTTCAGATCAGGAAAAATCAGGGTTTCAAATCAAACCGGCAGCCAAACTGGACACTTAAAGGAGGTTTTTGCAATGTCAGATTCAGATAACAAAGGTTTGGTAACAACCCCGGAAGACAAACTCAGCAAAAAAAAACAACCGGTATTTGCATTAGCCGGAAATCCAAACTGCGGAAAGACTTCTCTTTTTAACTCCATAACCGGATCTCATCAGCATGTGGGTAACTGGGGCGGGGTGACAGTGGAGATAAAGGAGGGCAGAACAGAGTGCGATGGGGAGAAAATCAAGGTAATTGATCTTCCCGGAATCTATTCATTATCTGCAGAATCGATGGATGAGCGGGTTGCACGAGATTTCCTTCTTGAGGAGAAACCGGATGTAGTAATCAATGTGATAGATTCGACCAATTTAGAGCGAAATCTCTACCTGACAGTGCAGATGCTTGAGATAGGAATACGGCCGGTACTGGCATTTAACATGTGGGATGAGGTAAAAGCCAAGGGTATTGAAATAGATATCAAGCTTTTATCGGAGCTACTTGATCTGCCCATAGTTACCACAATAGGAAAAAGCGGTACCAATGTTAAGGAGCTGATTGCGGCAGCCTCTGATAGTTACCATAAAAGAGAGACAAGCTATACCAAAAAACTCTCCCATTTCCCTGCAGAGATTGTTACGAGAGTTGATGAGCTGAGTAAAGAGCCACTTTTTGATACGCTGAAAGTTCCCAAGGGCTGGGCTGCACTTAAGCTTCTGGAAAATGATCCCCAAATCCAGAAACTGGTACACAATCTCCAGGGCGGTAAAGCGCTTATCAAAAAATCAGAAAAATTCATTTCTGAAATTGAAGCACTTTTTGGCGAGGATACCGTCAGCCTTATAGCAGAAGCCCGCTATGGGTTTACTGCTGGTGCGATTCGTGAAACTATAAAAAAGACGACATTAAACAGAGTGGAAATTTCGGATCATATCGATAAAGTGCTGACTCACCCGGTGTGGGCGTATCCGGTTTTTCTTCTGTTTATGCTGGGCCTGTTCCAACTCACCTTTTTTCTGGGAGAGTACCCTGCAGCCTTCATAGAGGGGATGTTTGAATCCCTTGGGCACCTGGTTGGCAATTACATGAGTGAAGGAGTTCTCAGAGAGCTTATTTCTGATGGGATTTTACAGGGGGTCGGTGGTGTGGCTGTTTTTCTTCCCCACATTATGATTCTGTTCTTTGGAATTGCCATAATGGAGGACAGCGGCTATATGGCCAGAGCCGCCTTTATTATGGACAAGGTGATGCATAAAGTGGGATTACATGGCAAAAGTTTTATACCCATGCTTATGGGTATGGGGTGTAATGTGCCGGCGATTATGGCCACCCGCACTCTGGAATCACGAACAGATCGCACAAAAACGATTCTGCTGGCTCCGCTTATCAGCTGTTCGGCAAGGCTTCCAATTTATGTCCTGTTTGCAGGGGCACTTTTTACCCGCAATGCCGGGACAATCGTGTTTCTTTTCCATTTCGTTTTTGGCACCGCTGCATTTTTCGCACTGGCCTGGGTATTTAAGAAAACTCTTTTCAGGGGAGAGGATGTTCCGTTTGTAATGGAGCTGCCGCCATACAGAATACCCACTCTTAAGAGCGTAATGATTCATATGTGGCAGCGCGCAGAGCATTATATCAAAAAAATGGGCGGAGTTATTCTCGTTTTCTCGATCATAATTTGGGCTCTTGGTAAATACCCTGTAAACAATCAGGTTAACGATCTGTACGATGAAAAAATCAGCAGTGCAGCAGTCAGCTCTCTTCCTGAAGAGCACAGAGAAGCCGCAATTGCAGAGCTTGAAGCCAGACGATCACAGGAGCTCATTGAATATACCTACATCGGAAGACTGGGCAAAACGCTCGAACCGGCTGTCAGACCGCTTGGATTTAAGTGGGAGGGAGCGGTAGCACTTGCAACCGGGTTTGTGGCAAAGGAGATTGTGGTAAGCACTCTTGGGGTTTTGTACGCAACCGGTGATGACAGCGCAGAGGATGATGTGGGGTTACAATCAGAAATTGCGGCCAATTTCTCCCCGCTTGCAGCTTTCAGTTTTATGATTTTTGTGCTCCTTTACACTCCCTGTATAGTAGCACTGGTCACTGTGATAAGGGAGCTCAAGAGTATAAAATGGTCGCTTTTTTCTATCTTTTATCAGGTGGGTTTAGCCTGGGTTGTTTCCTTTGCGGTTTTCCAGCTCGGAAAGCTGCTTGGATTGGGGTAAATGTATGATACAGAATATCTTAGTTGCACTGATTATCATTGTTGCTGCCGGGGCTGTGCTAAGGGGTTTCATCAGGATGCTTAGGGGTGATGGTAACGCTGGCTGCAGTGAAGATTGCAGTGGTTGTATGAGTAAATCAGACAAAAAAGAGTAATACTGCAACAGCTTTTTAGAGGGGGGGGCTTTGGGAACTCAAAGCCCCCCCCTTTTACTGCTTTACGGCTATGTCCTCTCACCTCGGTGACAATTTATTCTTCCATGGCTTTTCTGCACACCCCATAGAGTGCAAGTGATGTCAATACTCCCACAACGATTCCACCGATCAGGTCCAGCGGAAAGTGCAGCCCAAGATAGATTCTGGAGTATGCGACCAGAAAAGCTACAGCAAAAGCAGCCCAGTACTTCATCCCCAGGAGCAAAATGAGGGTTGTGGCGCAAGCGAATGCAGTAGAGGTGTGCCCGGAAGGGAATGACTGATACTTTAAGCCCTCTCCGGCCAGGGAGCCCGAAATGGAATCGAGGCGCTCTTCGGGAGGAAAGATCTTCAGCGGCATTCCAAGCTGTTTTGGAATGCCGGAGGTTGTACAGAAGTATTGCACCGGACGAGGCCTGTTGACATGTAATTTGATCTGCGCAGTGATTATACCATTTACAGTCAAAACAAACAGGACAAAGAGTGCTTTATAGAGGATGTTTTTCCGAGAGGACATTATAAGTACACCCCCCGCAACAGCAGGCACAGCAACCCAGTAGTTACCGAGCTGGGATACTAACCAGAAAAACCAATCCATGACCGGGTGACGGATTGCGTTAAGGAGGATAAAGAGGTTTACATCTGTTTGAATAATAGCCTGTAACATGGGTAAGAAATTAAATCAGTTCTGTGCCAATGCGGGAACATTTTTGCGAAAAAAGATATGCGTATGAATTTGGGCACCTGCCCAGGACGGCACCGGTTTTCCTTACTGGGCTACGTAGCAGACTACTCCCTGCTCTCCGCATGGCTTCTGAAGGCGGGCGGAGTACGGGCGCATAGGAATGCTTCACTTTTTGATTCATTGCGTCCTGCAATGAACCCTTCGGTGGTCATCTACGCACATCTTGTGCTTCGGCTGGATGTACTGGACAATAGCGCCGAAGGTGCGGAATTTTCTTGGCCCCGAGAGCTAGGATTCCGATGCAGGTGTATTGCCGCCCCCCCCCTGGAGCGTTTTGCTCAGCAGTATTTTTATGGGCACTGGTTTTGTTTTTTTTCTGACACTCTTTTTTGGAAAAGAGTAACGGCACAAACAGAAATCTTACCCCCCTCTCCCAGGTGACAATACTTCTGAAAGCTCCCCCGAAGGTAAAGTTTCAATGTAGCCGAACCCAGGCCACAAGTGGGTGACCTCCCGGCAGTACAAATTCTTAATCGTAATCTCACTACTTGCCAGGTGCACTCACCGATACATTAACCCCAAAACCTCCGCCTTGGCATACTAATTGAGATCACAATCTACCATTAGCTATCAAAGTGTAAGGCATACTCTGTTTTTGTGGGTAAGTTAAGGAGAGCATCATGAAAAAAGCGTGTTTTGGTGGTATTGTAATCTGCATTTTTGCATTAAGTTCCTACTCATTTCAGGCTACGCTTCAGTTCAGGGAGTCAAACTCCACTTTCAGAGCCCTCTATTTTGTCACTGCCGACATTGGTTATGCGGCAGGGACTCCCAGCTGGGACCATGCGCAGAATAGCAACAGTGGTTCAGTATTCAGAACAAGCGATGGTGGCAGGAGCTGGAACAAGCTGAATGCCGGATCGGATGTTGCCTTTTCAGACATCCATTTCACCAGCACCACTACGGGCCATGCGGTTGGCAGCCAGGGCACGGTTATTTCCACCGGCAACAGCGGTTCAAGCTGGTTCCTGCGGAGACTTGATACGGGTTATGACCTTACCAGCATCTACTTTTTGGATCACAACAGAGGCTGGATTAGTGGCAAAAGACGAGGCGGGGTTTCGGGCAACGCGGTAAAGATATGGTACACCACCAATGCCGGTGCAAGCTGGCAGGAGGGTAATTTTCCTTCTGAGGCCGAGGAGATCAGCGATGTGATATTTGTTAACTCGCTCAGAGGCTGGGCTGCAGGCAGTCGCAGGGTGGCCGGTGCTCTAAGGGGGGCGGTCTATACCACAAGTGACGGAGGGCGTACCTGGACTCACCAGTTCTCCCCTGGCCACGAGATCACCTTCAGCGCCGTTTCCTTCACCGATGCAAACAACGGCTGGGTAACGGGAGTAAAAACTCCATCTGCTTCGGCTGGTGCCCACACCATTTTCAACACCTCAGATGGCGGCAGATCATGGCAATCGCAGAGCATCACCACAAACCTTCACGCCATTAATTTCATAGATTCCCAGAGAGGATATGCTGCAGGACCAAGGATATCCGGCGGCCAGCCATCTGTTTTCCGCACCCTTAACGGCGGACAAACCTGGACCAGGTTTCTGGTAGACCGCCAGACCGGTGAAGCGGTCTTTGCCATTCATCTTACATCCGGTAGAGCAGTACTTGCCGGAGAGCACGGGTTTATCAGCATAAATGAAAGTCCCTGGCGCAGCGATGTATCTGAAAATGCTATGACCTTCTCCTCCTACCAGATCGGTGACCGGTACCGGTTTGATGCCGTTCACTTCATCGATGAGCTCCGTGGGTGGGTTGGGGGAACCCATGTAGATTTCGAACACGGAAATCAGATAGTTCTCCACACTTCCGATGGTGGCAACAGCTGGAGAGAAGTATTTGAAAGGGATACATTCTGTATGGGGTTCGGAAGGCGTTTCAGCCGTGTGAGAGATTTACATGTATTTGGCGATCGCTCTGCTGTTGCGGCTGCGGGATTAGGCTCTCATTGGTGCGATCCGCAAAGCTCTTACCTGCTCTTCTCTGGCAATGCGGCTCTTGGCTGGCAGTCCCAGACCGATTACCGTCAGGCTCAGCTTTTCGCTCTCCATGCGATAGACAGAAACAACATCTGGTTTCTGCCGGAGCTGCGTTCGGGCGACCCACTGAGACTTCTTTTTACTTCAGACATGGGAAGAACTTTTACCATGCGTACCTTTCCCTCCCTCACTGTTGGGGATGTTCAACATGGTGATATCTTCTTTTACGATTCCAGGAATGGCTGGGTTGCCGCAGGTGGCGGATTTGTGGCAAGGACAACCGATGGTGGTCAGAGCTGGCAGAGAAGTGGCCAGGGAGTTATCAGCGGCAGAATGCGTGCGGTGCATTTTGTCTCCCAAAGCAGAGGATGGGTCGGAGGTGAGAACCTGTATGAGACAAGCGATGGTGGTGCAAGTTGGCAGATACGTGATATGGGATTTTCCGGTGATATTCACGATATAGCGTTCACTTCACCAACACACGGCTGGGCAGTGGGTGACAACGGTGTAATCCGCCACACCACCAATGGCGGGCAGAGCTGGATAAGCGAAACTCCCCCCAGATCCAACTATATCCAGCTCTCATCTATCTCAATGATAAACGACACTGTTGGCTGGGCGGTGGGAGGAGCGGGATTTATCATTAAAGTACAAAGCGGACAGTCCTCGTCAATACGTGTACATGGCCCGGCAGCAGAGAAATCGGCTATTGTTTCTATACTTGCTGCAAATAGTAGTCTTCAGCTCAGTTTTGATGTTACCCAGCGATCCGAGGTCTCCCTATCTTTGATCAATTTTTCAGGAAGAGTCATCCACTCCCTGACAGCAGACATATCTCCCAATAATCAACAACTCTCTATAAACACCGGTGCCATAAGCAGCGGCATGTATATTCTCAGCTATACACTAGATGGAATCAGTTATAACCAAAGGGTGTTGATACGGTAATAGTGGTGGATTAGCAGAAGACATAACGATGAACAGACATAAAGGTATGGTTTGAGGGGCTTTTTTGCAATGCTTAGGAGCCCCCTTACATCTTTTATTTAACTGAATAGTATATACACCCAAAAAAAGATATGCAGAAATTGTTTCCACAAACTCTTTGAGAATAGTAAAATTATGCTTAACAGGCCCGTTTTAACACTATACGGCATATTCAACCTTAGCGGCTCATTTGGTCAGGCTATTCAGAACTATTTTTTGAAACTCATAGGGGATGGTAGTGTATGAATAAAGAGGATAAGATAAACCGTCTGGATTCATTGTTTGCCTACCATGAAAGCATAGAGACCACAACGAGAAATTTTGAGAAAATTTTCCGCTCTGCTGACAGCGATTCCCGCCTCAATCTTCTTTTGGTGTTGCAGGAGGAGACAGAAGAACATTTTCTTTCCGAGGAGCAACTAGTTTTTCCTTCAGTACAGAGAGTTTTCCCCTCAGCACATATAACCAGCTTGGTCTCCTCTCTAACAGTGGAACATCGTCAGCTCATTGCCGAGATTTCAGCAACAGTCAATTATGCACAAAAAAGGTTCAGTTTGCTTCAAGAAAAAGAGCAATCTCAGTTTTTTTCGGACCTTGCCACTCTTTTTCGCAAAATTCTGGACCATACAAAAAAGGAGAACTCTGACATTATACCCCTGGTTGAAGGTAACTCTTCAGTTAAAGTTCTTATCGGAAAAACCTGGCTTAACTATCAGGCATCACAACAGAAAAGTCACAACGCAGTCGACTAGATCTGGCTGTTCGCAAGTTTTTTAATGTAAGGGTGAGAGGGCGAAGTGGTTGTACTGAGGGGGGCGGGCCCCTTGTTTTTTTGATAAAAAGACAACTGCTATGGAGCACGATCACCTGAATGCTCCATAGCAGCTGTCGCCACCCCTGAGCACGCTGGTGCTTGGGGAGGTGAACGGAGTTTGAGGATAGTGAGTTAGACTTTGAGCTTGAATTTAACCCATCTTTCGAACCTGCAAACAGATTCTCAAAAGAGAGAGATTTCACCCAACATCAGCTCTGAACCGGAACTATTCAACCTCCTCTATTGCAATCAGAGGTTGATCTTTTTCCACACTGTCACCATCTTTTGAAAGGATTTTAACGATTTTACATTTAAAGGGTGCAGATATTTCGTTAAACAGTTTCATTGCCTCTATAATACAGACTTTGGCACCTTTCTCCACCACATCGCCTTCTTTGACGTATGCAGGTTTGCCAGGGCCAGGAGCAGAATAGAATGTACCCACCAGTGGTGATTTGACCGAAGAGGAGTAGGATTGTGGTTTTGGAGGCGGCTCTGCAGGAGCAGCTGTTTCAGTTTTAGTGATGACAGCAGATGGAGCGGTGGTTTTTTGAGCAGGTGCAGCAGAGGCCTGAGAAATTGCTCCTGCAGCCCGTACCGACAACGCGACATCTCCTTTGCTGAATATCACCTCTTCAATTTTAAGGCCACTTATTTTCTGAGTAAGTTCTGCAACAACCCCCCCCAGATTATCTGGCAGGGAGAGCTCCCCATCCCCCGAGGCAACAGGCTGGGCACGGTTATTCTCGGACATGCTGCTCACATCCTCAATTTTGCTGTGCACCTGCTTTGCCTTTTCCAGTTCCAGATCCGCAGGAGTGGCAGGTCGTTGATCAGGAGCAAGGGCACGGTGTTTAAAATATTCCATAGCTGGTTCAGGAAGAATTACATAGGAGATAATATCTTCTTCATTTTCAAAGTATGATGATTCCACTCCGCGAGTG
Source organism: Chitinispirillum sp. (assembly GCA_007115975.1). Classification (GTDB taxonomy): domain Bacteria; phylum Fibrobacterota; class Chitinivibrionia; order Chitinivibrionales; family Chitinispirillaceae; genus Chitinispirillum. Next base: position 26,684 of record SKJJ01000061.1, on the reverse strand, counting down.
GCCTTTGGAAGCATAGGGGCAAGTGTATCAGCAGGTCTTGATGTGATCGGTTTTTCATCCCCCAAAATAGTAGTGATAATGTCTTGAGAAATGGGAGCTGGTGATTTGCCATAGAGCCCCTTCACGTAGTCTTTCACCTCTTTTGGAACGATTTTGTAGGAGCCGCCAGAGATTACATTCATCACCGCCTGAGTTCCAACGATCTGACTGGTAGGAGTAACCAGTGGTGGATACCCCAGCTCTTTTCTTACCTTGGTAACCTCTTGCAATACTTCGGGTAGTTTTTCGAGCATATTCTGCATTTTCAGTTGTGAACGAAAATTTGAAATCATACCACCAGGGATCTGGTGGATAAGGATGTCGGGATCAATGATACTTATAGGTTCATTTGAGAGTCTGCGCTGTGGAGCGAGATCGGCAAAGTATTGTGCAGTTGTCTCTAAAGCATCAAGATCGAGTTCAGGATGATAGTGGGTTTCTGAGAATATGGCATGCATCGTTTCAACCGGTGGCTGAGAGGAGTATCCGGCCATAGCCGAGACCGCACAGTCAATGGCACCCGCACCTGCTCTCACGCCTTCAACATACGTTGCAACAGCCATACCACTTGAGGCGTGGCAATGGAGCTGAATGGGGATTTTTACACTTTCAACAAGCGCCTTCACCAATTTCTCAGCAGCTATTGGCGAAAGGATACCAGCCATATCTTTTATGCAGAGTGAATCGATCCCCAACGCCACCTGTTCCTTTGCGTACTTGACATACTGTTCAACGGTGTGCACCGGAGAGATGGTGTAGGCAAGAGTCCCCTGTGCATGTCCGCCATGTTTTTTCACCGCCTTAATAGCGGCTTCCAGATTACGGGTGTCATTAAGGGCATCAAAGAGGCGGAAAATATCGATACCGTTATCACATGCAAGAGCAACAAACCTATCCACAACATCATCGGCATAATTACGGTACCCTACCAGATTTTGTCCTCTGAGCAGCATTTGCAGTGGTGTATTTTTAGCTTTGGACTTGATAAGCCTCAGGCGTTCCCATGGATTTTCTCTCAAAAACCTAAGACAGACATCAAAGGTTGCTCCTCCCCACATTTCCAGAGAATAGTACCCGACATTATCCAGTGCATCAATTATACGAATCATGTCATCAGTTCTCATGCGGGTAGCCCACAGGGATTGGTGAGCATCACGCAGTGTAGTATCAGTGATTCTTAACGGTATTTTATGTAACAGATCTTCTTTTGATTTTTTCTGCATAATCGCTATATCCTCGAAATGTTATTTATTGAACTCTCCCATGGCACAAAATTTCTGAAACCGTTTGGAGATAAGTTTATTACTGGAGATGGAAGTCAGTTTTTTTAGGTACTTTAACAGAGTATTTTTCACCGCGAGAGCTGTTTGCTCATGATCCCGGTGAGCGCCACAGGGCGGTTCGGGAATGACTCTGTCGATTACACCCATTTTGAGCAGTTCCGGGGCAGTGATTCTGAGCGCTTTAGCAGCTTCGGGAGAATATGCGGCATCCCGCCAGAGAATAGATGCACATCCTTCAGGTGAAATGACCGAGTATACGGCATTGGAGAGCATAAGTATGATATCAGACACTCCGATACCCAAAGCCCCACCGCTTCCACCCTCGCCGGTGACAAGCGATACAATGGGCACTTCTATGCGTGCCATTTCGACCAGATTTCTGGCAATCGCTTCAGCCTGCCCCCGCTCTTCAGCATCAAGCCCTGGGTAGGCACCGGGTGTATCGATAAAAGTGATGATAGGTATGTTATACTTTTGAGCCAGACGCATAAGCCTCAGGGCTTTGCGATACCCTTCAGGGCGTGCCATGCCGAAATTACGGGCAACATTCTCCTCAACATTTTTCCCTTTACTGTGCCCGATGAGCATAACCTTTTGCTTGTCAAGCATTGCAAAGCCACCGATCAGCGCATGGTCATCCCCAAAACAGCGATCTCCGTGGAGTTCAAGGAAATCATCAAAAATCAAGGAGGTGTAGTCATACAGAACGGGTCGCTGGGGGTGCCTTGCAACCTGTACAATTTCCCAGGGAGAAAGACTATCGTAAATCTCTTTGCCTTTGAGTTCACTTTTTTTCTGAAGCTCAGCGATCTGGCGGTGGTAATCCCCCTTATCCTGGGTCTGCAGTAGTTTTAGTTTTTCAATTTCCTTTTGTATCTCTAGTATCGGCTTTTCAAAATCGAACTCACGTTCCATTAGCGCAATCCCTTTATCTGTTGTAATATGAAAGAATCTTATGAAGAGTACTTTTCATATCCCTTCTATGTATCACCATATCAATAAACCCATGCTGCTGAACGAATTCTGATGTCTGGAAATCATCAGGAAGCTTCTGTTTTATGGTCTGTTCAATAACTCGTCGTCCGGCGAAGCCAACCAGAGCACCAGGTTCTGCGAGGTTGAGATCACCCACCATTGCATAGGAAGCGGAGACACCTCCGGTGGTAGGATCGGTTAAAACAGAGATGTATGGAATTTTCTTTTCATCAAGCCGTGCTACAGCAGCACACGTTTTAGCCATCTGCATAAGCGACAGTATCCCCTCATGCATCCTTGCACCTCCCGAGGCACTAAAGACGATGTAGGGGATATGATTTTCGCAGGCATAATTTGCGGCGAGCAGGATTTTTTCACCCGTACCCGAACCAAGGCTTCCCCCAAGGAATCTGAAATCCATAACCCCTATTGCGACATCGATGCCGTCTATCTTTCCCGTGCCAGTAACAATCGACTCATTGAGCAACGTTTTGGATTTAGCGTTTGCCACTTTTTCCTGGTAGCTACCCTTTGCATCAACAAATGAGAGCGGGTCGGCAGGGCTGAGGGATTCGTTTATCTCTTTAAAAGTACCGGAGTCCAGTGTCAGGCCGATGCGTTCGTAGGCAGTCATTTTTCCATGCCAATTGCATTTAGGGCACACCTTGTGGTTGTTGTTAAAATCTTCCTTGAATATATGAGCTCCACAGGACTGGCACTTGATCCATATATCATCCCGCATTTTATTTTGAGCGGATTTTTCTGATTTAGACTTCTTAAACCAGGGCATAAATTCCTTTCTCTAATTCTCCATTACATCATTATTACCCGTATCAAAAGAAATGGTCAGGGAGCAATGAGCCCGAGCATTTTAAGTATAGAGTAGTAATATAAATTGCGGAACGTCGCGGGTCATTTTTTCTGCCCATTTATGAAAAATGATCATTACAGCAATTGTGAGCGAATTGGGTATTGGATACAAGAGCCTGCACTCTCCATTTTCCCGTGTACGGATTAAGAGAGGGTGGCAGGTTTGAAAAAAATCCGATTTGTAGTTTCTAATCAGTTTTTTTGTGCTATATTATAGATACTATGACAATTAAAGATACATCCACAAGAAACAGAGCTCAATTTCGTAATTTTGGTGAGGGTTGGGATTGCGGGTACTTAAATAACTGAACACATCGGATACAACGCCAGTGATACAGTACATACCAGAATTTGAAAAGCTGACCGAATTAGCGAGGTTTAAGGTAGAAAAGAAAAACCTGCGACACTCCATAGTTTTTATAACCGCTCTGTTCTCTATCCCCAATGCAGTGTTTCTGTTTATTGTGCTATCGATTCCCAACCCCCTACTATGTACCGTCTCCTTTATTCTTCTTCTGTTGTGGAACTTTGCTCTCTCCACGTCAATATGGAAACAGATGAAGTACGACAAATCAAATACAGAAAAGGCGCATAGAATAATCAGGCGCACACAGAATACGGCCCAGTATTTTGAGAGTATACTTCAGGATTCAACCGACATAATTTTTTCGATTGATACTGACGGGTACATAATGAAATTCAACAAAGGAGCACAAAAACATCTGGGCTATACCCAGGAAGAGATCGTCGGCAAACCGCTCAATTTGCTTTTTGCCACAATATCTTTCAAGCGCAAATTAATAGATACGATCATAAACGAGTGCAAGGTTATCAATGAAGAGCTAACGATGAAGACCAAATCCGGCAATACAATTCTGGTGGATATCAGTATGTCCAAGATGACCAATGAGCGGCAAGAGACAATAGGAATAGTGGCATCAGCAAAGGATATTACAGAAAAGAAGCGACTTCAGGCAGAACTGATAAATAAAAATCAGCTGTTAAAAAAGCTGGCAATAACCGACAACCTAACAAATCTTTTCAATTCACGCCATTTTTTCGACCAGATGAAACGGGAGATGAGCCGTTTGCGGCGTAATCCTGGCAGAACCCTTTCTCTTATGATGATTGATATCGATTATTTCAAAGAGCTCAATGATAGTGAGGGGCATCAGATGGGCGACCACGTTTTGCGCTCATTGGGAAAAATTATCAATTACTGCATCAGGAAAGATGTTGACAGTGGTTACCGATATGGTGGCGATGAATTTGTCCTTATTCTTCCCGACACAACTATAGAGCAGGCGAAAGTGGTTGCGGACCGTATACAGAATCAGTTTACAGCATTTAAGTTTGGTAAAACCAGCCTTTCCATTGGAATAGCAGAAACTTTGCCCGATGATACAGAACAGATGCTTATCAAACGGGCAGATGAAACCATGTATATGTCAAAAACTGCCGGCAAGGGCAGGACCTCTCTTTCAACTGTTCACGCTAACTGATCCTGAGTTTATTGCTTGCCATAAACATACAAATGGCCCCACAGGCAGCAACATTTAACGATTCAACCGCTTTTGCATCAATTGGAATCTGAAACACCTGATCTGAGAGGGCTACAACATTCTGCGTTAATCCGGTCCCTTCGCTTCCCAAAGCCAGTATATGGCGGGGATATTCCGCAAAGTCTATAGCCTTTGCGCCCTCAACAGCGGCACTGACTATTTTGTACCCCCGATTTTTAAACTCCCATAGCAGTGTACTATAATCGTGTGTGCGCCTGATCCATAGCCCGAGCAGCGCCCCCGCGGTTGACTGGACAGACTTTGGTGAAAAGGGATCAGCGCATTTAGAGGTGAGAATGCAGCCACTATAATTAAGTGCAGCGGCAGTTCGTATGAGTGTACCAACATTTCCCGGATCCTGAACACCGTCCAGAAAAAGCACTCTGTCCCCGGGATCTACTGGCATGACCGAGGAACAGCTGTTTTCAGGAATTTTTACCACCGCAATCACCTCACGGGGTGTGACTGATGTGCAGAACTTTTTTATCTGTTGAGGCAGCAATATTCGATGGGGAACTCTGTACTCCTGCGCAAGCCACTGATATTTCTCTGTTATCAGCAGTTCATCCACAGAGTGAGGGTGATTATTCAACATCTGCTCAACTCCCCTGAACCCCTCCAACAGAAAAAGGTGCTCTGTTTTTCTGGCTTTTGGCTCAGAGAGCTTGTTATACCAGGAGAGTGGTCTCAATAACATATATCAGCTCTAAAAACAGGTAACCATCCCTGCAAAAGGGTTAACTTTTCGAGAAGTTGAGGCTTAAAGATGAGCATGGTTTTGGAGTGATTTCCGTGGGCAGTACCAACCTTACAGTTCTCGACAATAATCACCTTTGATCGGGCAAGCTGCTCAAGTGCCTCCGGATCGATATACCGCTGGCCTTGTCGCTGAAGTTCCAATTCAACCTGAGCAGTGGTTATTTTGACAATGGAATCGGCTTTGAGCTGACTGTTTAGTCGTTTTGATACACAAAGGATCGTCTCCATAAGAGCAAAGGTCTGTTCGGTGAAATTTGAACCGATAATTTTTGTTTTACTTAAAACAGCTCTGTGGTAGTTCATGTACAGCTCCAGCACCTGCCTGTTGTTTATCAGGATATGTTCGACCTGCTGGCTGTCTTTTCGAATTACGACCATCTCTTTTAGTATAAGACGGAATAGTATCTCCTCAATTCCCCCTCCCCCCAGTCCAACTGTTTCATGAACAGCTTCTTTGAGCTTGAGAAGGGGGACAGCGTTTTTTTCATCCATTTTAGCATCGGTGGTCTGAGCTAAAAGCAGCAGAACTCTTACTACGCCGCAAATACTTCCCTTGACCACGTCATCACTTGCTTTTTCCATAGTGGTTCTGAGTCGTTTCACAATGAGCTGAATAACATTGGCAAGCCATGAGGGCACCTTTTCGATAGTGGCCCTGAATAGCTCCTCATCAATAACGGATGCCACGGCATCCTCAACAACCTGTGCAGTGGCGGTTCGAGGTTGACTGTCTAGAAGGGAGAGTTCTCCGATAACACTTCCCGGTCCCAGTATCCCCAACTCCCTTACCCCTTCCCCCTCCTGGCAAATCACCCTGATTTTCCCGGTTTTTACTATATACATTTCCCGTGAAAGTTCACCTTCTATAAAGATTAAAGATCCTCGTTTAAAGTGCATCTCCTGGTTAGCCTTATGGATCCTTCCGGCCCCTATTTTGTCCTGAGGGTGCTGGTTCAAGAGACCTCCATAGTAAAAAAGGGCAGCATCTTCTTTATCTTCTTTATTCTGCTTAGCACTTCTTTATCAAATATAATGGTACTGTCATTTTCACCGGGCATAATGTTTATGAGTCCTCTTCTTCTTAAGTCAAGAAGAGATTTTTCCAGTTTTTCCGGCGTGGTTTCGACCAGATCAGAAACCAGCTCAGACTTATCCAGCGCCACCCCATCTTCAGTTGTTGTACCGGATTTTTGTGCGACATATGCAATATTACTGAAGACCGCTATGGAGTCTTCGGAAATTGCCAGTTCATAAAAAGATCTGTTGTGACTTTTAAGGTTAAGGTATTCCTCATAGAGCCGGAGTATTTCCATATCCTCAACAATGATCATTTTATCGTTATCACCCCTGGAAGTATCAATCTTTATAACTTCACGCCTCTCAAACTGTTCAAGAAGACGCACCGACTCTTTTTTCCTGAGCCTGCTGACAAAGAAAGCCTCTGCCACAATGAGATTGTAATCGATCCCCACCGCTGCCGGAAGTTCTTTTTTATAAACTGGTAACAGAAGAAGGATAAGAGAGATCAAGCCCCGTTCTTTATCTCTGAGGGCTGAGAGGCCAATCCGTCTGTTGGTGTCACGAAGCCTGCTGACAACAATTTTTATAATACTGCTGAGCCATGGAGGTACCTGCTGAAGTATGCGCTGGAAGGCAAGCTGATTAATCACGATTGCCTCTGTCGGCTCCACTGCGATGACCGTTGCGGAGCGGGGGAGATTATCAAGCAGCGACATCTCACCGATTACCCCGCCCTTTTGAATTACCGCCAACTCAAGACGCCCTTCAGGGGAATCTTTATACACTGCGACCTTACCACTCTGGATAATATATAGCTCACGTCCAAAAGAGTTCTCCTCAAAAACCACATCACCTTTATTATAGCGGCGAACCTGATTGGGCCTAGCATTTGTTTTTAAGCTGTTGTTGGACACATTAGTCATAGTATTGGTGGTATAGTGGTGATAACAATAAAAAATGAGAAGACCTAATTAAAAGCCTTCCCATATATAATACAATAGTTACCACTCTATGAAAAGATTATTTCTTTTCTTTTATTCTGGTAGCCTTTCCGATAAGTCCGCGCAGATAATACAACTTTGCTCTGCGCACCTTGCCGCGCCTGACCAATTTGATATCAGAGATCAGTGGCGAATGAACAGGGAAGATTCTTTCAACGTACACATTCCCTGATGATTTTTTTCTGACGGTAACAGTGGCAGTTGTCCCGGCACCTGCTGTCTGCAGAACAACTCCCTGAAACACCTGAATTCGCTCTTTATCCCCTTCGCGAATTTTAATCGAGATCGCAACCGTATCACCGGGATTATACTCCACTTTACGATCAGTTAACTGTTTTTTCTCTACTGCCTTGATAATGTCATTCACCCGACACCTCCACTATTGATTTATATCAGTTTGTATTAATTGCCCTCATTTAAAAGATCTGGCCTTCTTTGCTGAGTTATCTCCATCGCTTTGCGCTGCTGCCACTGTCTGATTTTAGCATGGTTACCACTCAGCAGGACATCCGGCACTTTCATATCCTCAAAATATTCCGGTCTGGTGTATTGAGGGTGACTGAGCAGACCGCCATAGAAAGAGTCTTCTTGAGCACTATCAAGATTGCCCAAAACACCGGGTATCAATCTTGTTATGGCATCCAGCAGCACCATTGCGGGCACCTCTCCACCGGAGAGCACATAGTCTCCTATGGATATCTCTCTGTCTACATAATGATCTATAACCCTCTGGTCAACCCCTTTATATCTTCCACACAGTAGTATGAGAGATTTTTCACCAAGAAAACTCTTTACGATATTCTGGTTTAATCTCTCACCAGATGGTGTAAGGTAGACAACTTTAGGATTACACCCAACCAGAGATTTTTTCGACTCCTTAATAGAATTGGTGATCGGTTCTGGCCGCAACAACATCCCGGCATCCCCGCCATAGGGGTAATCATCAACACTATTGTGTTTTTTGTCGTGCGAAAAGTCGCGGATATTTCTGATATTTATTGAAATCAGTTGTTTCTCAACAGCCCTTTTAATAATACTGTCGGAAAAAGCACCCTCGAACATTCCCGGAAACAGAGTCAAGATATCAAAGAACATGGTTTAGAGCATTTCCTCAATGAATGGTCCCTTAACTGTAACGCGGCCCAATTGGGGATCCACGGACACAACGGCCTGATCATTATACGGAATAAGAACAGTGTTCCCATTCTCAAGTTTTACTTCCAGGGCATCAGTTGTGGGCAATGACAAAACATCCACAACCTCACCCAGACACCTGTTTTTCTTGTCAACAAACACTTTAAGCCCTTCAAGCTGGAAGTGATAAAACTCACCCTCCTGAAGTATTGGCAGTCGCTCTTTATTGACATATACGTTTTTGCCGTTCAACTCCCCGGCAGCATCTCTATCCAAGATACCGGAAAATTGAACGACCAAGCATTTTGGCTGCTCTTTAATCAGCTCAATTTCGATCTTCTCAACCTGCTGCTCACGGTGCCCGACATAGACTGAAACAGGTGGCTTAAGAGTATTAAAGGTAGTACCTGTGGGGTATACCGCAACAAAACCCTTTAGCCCAACAGCCCGCCCGATATGACCAACAGCAATAAGTTCCTGCCTCATAATGGCTTATCTAGGAGTTTCTCAGGAATCTTTCTGTTTTTTCGCTTTAGGCTTACGTGTTCTCTCGGTTTTTCGCTCGATATTGAGATCTTCTGCTGCAAGGCCTTTTTTAAGCCCTTCCATCTTCTCATCAAAGCGGTCCTGCTTGAGCAGGTTTTTCACCGTCAGGGTAGGCACCGCACCCTGGCCCAGCCAGTACGCAAGCCTTTCTGTTTTGAAATCGAACACCTTCGGCTGAGCCTGAGGATCGTAGTAACCCACAGTTTCAAGAAACCGACCATCACGTCTCATTCTGCTGTCAGCAGCCACCACACGATATTTTGCTAATTTTTTTCTGCCCACCCGGGACAGACGAATTTTAACCGGCAAGATACTCTCCTTGCACTAAGTGATTAATTAATGATAGTTAATTTATTCATTTTCAGAAAGGTGACAGATTTCTTAATGCAGCCGCCTGTCCCCTTTTACCGGAAATCTTATTCATTTTTTTCATCATCGTTTTCATAGTATCAAACTGCTTTAACAGTTTGTTGACATCCTGAACAGTAGTACCGCTTCCGGAAGCGATTCTTCTTCTTCTGCTTCCATCGATAATAACCGGTTTATTTCTCTCTTTTTTCGTCATTGAACAGATAATAGCCTCTATCTTAACCAGAGCATCATCATCCACCGGTGCATCCTTGATCTGAGCACCCATTCCGGGAATCATGGACAACAGTTCACTCAAAGAGCCCATCTTTTTAATCTGTCTGAGCTGATCAAGGAAATCCTGAAGAGTGAAAGCGTTTTTTCTGATCTTTTTTTCTAATTTCCTACTCTGCTCAAGATCAACACTCTGCTCAGCTTTTTCAACCAGCGAGACCACATCCCCCATCCCAAGGATCCTTGAGGCCATTCTCTCAGGGTGGAAAAGCTCCAGCCCATCGGGTTTTTCACTTACACCGATAAACTGAACCGGAACCCCTGTTACATCGAGAATGGAGAGAGCGGCACCACCTCTGGCATCACCATCCATTTTTGAAAGAACCGTTCCGCTGAACGCAATCTCTTTATGAAATTCAGCAGCAACATTTACCGCATCCTGTCCGGTCATTGCATCGGCAACAAAGAAGGTCTCATCCGGTTTTACCAGTGAACAGATCTCCTTTAGCTCCGACATCATGTCGGTATCTATGTGAAGCCTTCCTGCAGTATCGACAATCAGCAGTGAGGCATCCTCTCTTTTTGCGAAATCAAGCGCATCGGAGGCAATTTTTCCAGGTTTGGCCTGACGATCGGAGTAGACCGGTATCCCCAGAGACTTTCCCAATGTTTCGAGCTGATCGATAGCCGCAGCTCTGTAGGTATCACAGGCGGCCAGCACAGGCCGGTGACCCTGTTTTCTGAAATAGAGGGCAAGTTTAGCGCAGGCGGTAGTCTTACCCGATCCCTGCAACCCTGCCATCACGATTTTGTTGAGCTTGTTGTTGTGAAACTTAACAGTGCGTGCCGAACCTCCCATCAGTGCCGCTAGCTCATCATATACCAGCTTAATAAACTGCTGGCCGGGAGTAATGCTCTTGAGCACCTCGGCCCCCAGAGCCTTCTGCTGCACAGAAGCACTGAATTTTTTCACTACCTTAAAATTGACATCAGCCTCAAGAAGCGCCCGTTTCACATCACGTACAGCTTCGGCAATATTCTCTTCTGAGAGCTTGCCACGACCTCTGACTTTATTAAAAATGGCATCAAATCTGCCGGATAATTCTTCAAACATAGTGTAACTTTCATTTTAACCGGAACGACAAATATATTTTACCGGAATCTAAAGAAATTACGTTTTGGAACAATTGGTACACAAGTATTATACTTATTTCGATTATGAACCAACACTATTTTATGAATCAGGCATATCAGGAAGCACTCAAAGCTGCCGACGAAGGGGAGGTCCCCGTAGGTGCTGTGGTGGTAAAGGATAATGTAATAATAGGCAAGGGATACAACAGAGTGGAGCAGCTCAATGATGTTACTGCCCACGCTGAAATTATTGCAATAGGTGCTGCAAGCGACAAACTCTCCTCCTGGCGACTCAACGAATGTAGCCTTTATGTCACACTGGAACCGTGCCTGATGTGCCTTGGAGCGATAGTGCAATCACGAATAGAGTCGGTGGTCTATGCTGCTTCTGATCCACGTGCAGGAGCAGTGGATACCTTTGCTTACCGTGGTCTCGTTGAGTCATCCTACCGCAATTTCCCCAAAATATTATCAGGGCTTATGGCGCAGGAGTGCGGTGGATTATTGACCTCTTTTTTCAGAGAACTGCGGAAACAGAAACAAAATTAACAGAGAAAGACATAAGAGTAGGAGTTTAGCCACGGAAGCCACAGAAAAGCACGGAAGTTAAGAAGCTGAAGCAGGAGTTTTAACCATCCCTCTCTCCCTTTCCCATTTCCGTGCTTTCCGTGCTTTCCGCGGACAAATCTCAATCCAATATCCACCCCTTCTCCCCTTCCCATTTCAGTGCCTTCCGTGGACAAATCCCTGTCCAATATCTACCCCTTATCCCTTTCCCATTTCAGTGTCTTCCGTGCTTTCCGCGGACAAATCCCAACCAAAACAGTGAACATTAGGCCCGAAAATTGCTAAGACAAAGACCGAATTGGGGTAAAACCCACTCCTAGACGAAAATATATGGAATAAGTCCCTTTGGGCTGGATACTATGAATGTGTCATCTCTATATATAGAGCTACAGAATGAAATAGCATTTTTCATTTGACCAAATCTTGCAGAGCATTTATATTGTTTGTGATGTTGAAAACCATTATCATTTATCAGAATAATAGAATCTTTTCCTTCATGGTATGAAATGTTGAAACACAGGGCAAAAACGACCTTAGCAACTCTTGTAACCGTCATTTTTTCTTTTTTGACGGCTGCTTCTCCTTTTCCCTTTTTTCATGAGTGCAGCCACGAGCATCATCACTCATTTAATCTGGAAGAGATGGAAGAGGGGTGCCAGTCATTAGAGCACACCCATGGGCATGAGCCGGAAAAAGGGGAAGAAAAAGAGATCGTTTATCTCTGCTCAGCATGCCAGTGGCAGAGTAAGAACAAACAGACCCAACAAAATCACTCTTATGATGTGTTACCTTCAGTGCCTGTTAAAAAGTTCCTTTTGGTTTCTCCTGATATGGTATATTGCAGAGCAGTAAACCTGCCATTATGCCGGGCTCCCCCGCCTCTAATCTGAATAACAAAAGTACTACCGATCTAGTTATTTTTTTTAATCATATTCAGATTTGGAGAAGCTTATGAACAAGAATGCTTTTATTAAAACAGCGACAATAATAACTGCTGTTTTTGCGTTTTCAGTTACAGTTTACAGTCAGTCCGGAGGGCTTGCGGGGACACCCATTAATATCGGAGCCGGTTTTGATATGATTCTGGAAGTACCATCCGGCGATATGGCTGATACAGAATTTGAACTCCGTGCCATAGAGTTAAACATTGGAGCTCCGGTGGACCCGTTTTTTGATGCCCTTCTCACGATCAGCTGGCATGAGGGGGAATTTGACCTTGAGGAGGGGTGGATTTCAACAATGCTTCCACTGAATGCAAAACTTCAGTTTGGGCGGGAGTTTTTACCATTTGGCTATCTCAACAGAATACACGAACACGACTTTCCCCAGATCGATCAGCCCTATGTTCTCGAAGGACTGACAACTGATCACGGTCTTCAGGGAGACGGTGCACATTTAGAATTAATGGCCCCTTTTATCAACCCAACACTGAGTCTGACCGTTGGGGCATACCAGAATATCCGTCACAGTGTGGGGCGCAGAATGGAAGGTACTCCTCTTATGGGCAGGCTCAGCTCCTACATTCAGTCTGCAGACGGAAAGCATGAAGTCCTCGCAGGTGGTTCCTACCTCACAACACGCGGGGAGCGGAGCCGGGTAAGAAACGCAGAACTTCACAGGATAAGAACGCTTGGCATAATCGATCAGATGGTTGGGGCTGATGTTAAATATCGTTTTTCACCGGGTGGACAGACATACAGAGGACTGACTATTGGAGGAGAATATCTGAGAATTGATTACGAACGGCTTGACGAGCACCTTATATATGATACCAATACCACGACTCGGGCAGGAGCTGCCAGACCTGATTTTGATCCGGGGACAGACCAAGGGATCTATCTTTACACACACTACAATTTCAACCGTTTCTGGGGTATGGGTTACCGTTTTGACTTCACCGATGTTCTTTTCGGAAGCCTTCACGACAACGAAAAGCTGACGGCCCACTCTGTATATGGTGAGTGGCGACCAACTGAATTCAGCAGAATAAGAGCACAGTATCAGTATGTGATAGAGCCGGGTGATGACCCCGAACATCTTGTGCTGCTTCAGGGGACTTTTTTCATTGGTTGGCATCCGCCACACCGCTTCTGACCGGGATGATCAGGATAGCGGGATAAAGGTTTAGGAACAGAAATAGATACTTTTCGATTTAAAGGAGAAATACAATGAGAAAACATACTTTAAAAATGGCGGCATTGTTACTTTGCCTTGTTGTTTCTGCAGCATTTGCCAAGGTGAGGGTGACAACCACCACAACCGATCTGGCCTCACTTGTTTCGACGGTTGGGGGGGATCTTGTTGATGTGACTTCACTGTCGCGCCCTATTCAGGATGCTCATTATCTAGATGCCACACCGGGAATGATAATGCGTATATCACGTAGTGATCTTTTTGTGGAGAATGGTTTTGAGCTTGAAGTTGGCTGGGTGCCGGAAGTGCTGCGTGAGACCCGTAACCGCAAGGTTCGTCCGGGTGGTGAAGGGTACGTGAATGCATCGGTGAGCATTCAGGCAATTCAGATTCCCGAGAGCATAAGCCGGGATCAGGGCGATGTACACCCATCGGGAAATCCACACTACACGCTTGATCCGGTATTGTCACAGCAGGCAGCCCGTAATATTGCAGCTGGTCTGATACGTGTAGACGGTAGCAACCGGGAAACGTACCAGAAGAATCTTGAGAGGTATATAGAACAGAGCAATGAAATTGCACAGAAGTGGGTGCAAAAATTTGAACCCTACAGAGGAGCAGGCATTATCATCTATCACAAGCATTTTGACTATTTGCTTAAGAAGCTTGGAGTAGAGGTGATTGATGCCATTGAGCCCCTTCCAGGTCTTGCACCATCTGCAGGGCACGTTGCCCGTCTGATATCCAATTATGATTCAGAGAGCGTAAAGGCGGTGATAATGGAGCCTTGGCATGACCAGCGTGTGGGCAGACAGGTTGCACAGGGAATAGGTGTTGATCTTGTGGTTGGGTGCCCCACAGTGGGATCTTGTGATGGAGCGGATTGTATAGTATCTCTTTTTGAAACCAATGCAGGGATTATTTTAGAAGCTATAAAGAAAGCTTCCGGAGGCAACTGATTTTGGCAACACTTGAGTATAAGGATGTAAATCTTGGTTACGGACGCCACGAGATATTGCGTGATGTAAATCTGGTAGTTGAAAAGGGCGATTTTTTCGGGCTGGTAGGGCCAAACGGTTCCGGAAAATCGACCCTTATCAAATCGATGCTGGGGCTGGTGAAGCCCCGGTCCGGTTTGATACGGTGGCTGCCATCAGTTCCCCGGCGGGGCTATGTACCGCAGCGGGAGCGGGTGGATCCAATCTGGCCGATGCGGGTCAGGGATCTTTTAAGGGCGACAATCCATGCACTTGGCAACGGTTTTTTCTGTAACAAGAGTGAGCATATAAGAGCCGAGCGTGCCATGGAGATGATCGAGATCAGTCATCTGGCAAATCAGACTCTTGACACATTGTCGGGTGGGGAGATGCAGCGGGTACTTCTTGCACGGGCGCTGGTTGTGGAACCGGAAGTTCTGCTTTTGGACGAGCCCACAGCAGCAATGGATCTCGTTGCGTCACAGAAGTTTCTCTCATTAATAACTCATCTTCACGAAGTTCACCAGATGACCGTCATAATAGTTACCCACGATTTACCATCACTGGTGGACAGGGCACACCGGTTGGGCATCATTCAGCACGGAGAGCTTCACAGCGGAAACTCCAAAGACCTGCTTACATCCGAGAACCTCTCCCGTATATACCGGGAACCCCTCAGAGTGAGTAAAGTTGACGGCCACACGGTTATCTATCCAGTATCAGACATCAAGGGGAATTCACAATGTTCGAAGTTATAGGCGAGATGTACTCATATACGTTCATGCAAAATGCTCTTCTTGTTGGAATATTCGGCGGCGGGTTACTTGCGTTTCTTGGAATATTTGTACATCTGCGCAGAATAGTCTTTCTTGGCGCAGCCCTTCCGCAGATTGTAGCAACAGGTGTAGCCACAGCGTTTTTTCTCTCCGTATCGCCTATTTTAGGTGCTATAGCCGGAGGGATCATCGGAATAACACTCCTCTCCTTTGTGGGAAAAAACAGTCATCTTCCTACAGACGGCTGGATAGGACTTGCCTTTGCAGCCGGCAGTTCGGTAGCGATTGTACTGCTTGCACTCTCCTCTGCTCCGGACGGACATGCTCTTCGTTTTTTTACAGGAGATATTCTGGGAACATCGAGAAGTGATGCCATTTATGCAATCATCGCAGCTACAGCAGTAGCAGCCATCTTCAAGCTGTTCTGGAACAAGATCGTTATTACCGGTTTTGATCCGGTAATGTCTGCAACCCTTGGTATCAGAGTTCATGTGTGGAATGCGTTGATGTTCCTGTCGCTGGGTTTTGGGCTTGCCATAGTGATGAACACAGCGGGAGGGATGCTTGCATTCAGTATGCTTGTAGGCCCTCCGGCTGCAGCGCTTATTCTCTTTCGCAGTTTTCCGCTCATAATCGTAACAGCCGTTATTACCGGAGCCCTGGCCGCTTTTGGTGGTTTGACCACATCATTTCTGCTTGATCTTCCCGGCGGTCCCACCATGGCCACCGCAGCACTTGTACCGGTAGTGATTGCCTGGCTGGTACATATGATAACTACTTTGGCAAGAGCCAAGAAGAGTGGTTCGCAGGGCAAGTCACAATCACATTCTGTGTCCGGATCAAAATCGAGTGTACAGAAAACAGAAGAGTGAGACTGTTACTCTGTCCCCTCTTCAGGAAGAGGCACCTTTGAAAGAATTACAAATTCCCCTCTTCTAATAGTTGCCGTGTGGATGTATCCACCATACAGACAGTGGAGATCAGTTCTTATATGTCTTGGTCTTAAGCCACCGCTGTAAATATCAAACTTGTTTTTCCCATGACAGAGCTCCAGTACACTTTTACTACTCATCCCCTCTATCAAAAGATTATTCACCAAAAGGGTATGTCTGGAACTGCTATAAGTGAACTCCAGTATAGCTGGCAGGGATGGATCACCGTTGTAACACTCTTGTGCACCTTCACCAGTATCTTTTGGGGAGGTGGAATAGGTTCCGATGGCAGCATTAAAATCGGTAGGGGTTATAGTATCGTTTGCAGAGAGAGCAATGAAAAACATTGAGATTGCAATAGCTGATTTTATCATCTGTTTACCTGTACATTCTAAAGTTTGTCGTTACGTTTACCAGAGAATCTTTTTTTTAGTTAAATTCGTGGTCACTGCCGTTTAGTAAAATAGGTATGGTTTGGTTCAGAGCTGCACAGTTTTTATCAAAAGGTCTTTTTTTTGCATCGGCATAACAACGGGATTTTTCACCGATATCTGTTAACCGTTGACCCCAGGCACGGGGCGCACCACCACATATCTGCTTATGGCTAAACCCAACGATAAACTTACAAACAGATGAAGCGCCCTACCGGCAGTACAAATATTTCATGCTTCAGGTTATAGTTGATCGCAGTCTTTGACACAAGACCTTTATTACCGCATTTGCTATACGGGGATTGTCCTCCATGACCGAATCAAAAGATTCTTTTTCTATTTTCAGCACACGTGTATCTCTGAGAGCAGTAGCGGAAGCGGAGCGTGGTTCAGGGTCAAGAATAGCCATCTCCCCTACCACCTTTCCATCTGACAACTCTGCTATTTTTTGGGGTCCATCATGAATAGAAACCAGCCCGTCTCCGATAATGTACATACAATCACCGATTTGTCCTTTTTTAATAAACGTTTCATTCTCTGGAATGTCTATATCCTCTGCAATCGTAGCGATCTGGGCAAGAATGGCATCGGGGATGGCAGAGAAGATATCTGCAGATTTGAGAGAGAGTACCCGTTCGATAATTGTCACCATATTTTCCTCCGGTGGATTAGACTCTAAGCCAAGAACCCATGCGGCATGATCGGCACAGGTTTTAAGCCACAACTGCGGCCACAGTATTTTGTCGGTCTGCAATTGTCTTATTCGGTGATGAGGCTCAAGAGTTGGAATATCAAACAATTCCACAATTTTTCTGATACTGTTTTCACTTTTAGTATAGAATTCAACCACTGCAATGACCTGCTGTTTTATTTCCTTATTCAGCCTGACATCAAGGAGTTCGTTTCCCAGTGCCCGTTGCTTATCGGTACCTTCTATAATCTTGTGTTGAATACCCATTACCCAATCGGGGGTATGAATAAGTGAACAAAGAGTAAAGATATTTTGTAATGTTCTGAGGTAGAGATCGTCAAGCGCTGAGATCAGTGGCCTGATTTTGTTTTCACTTTCCTGCAGTTCGCTTCGGGCGACAGCGATTCTAGCCAGATCGTTTGTATGGGAAAGAATCAGCATACACACAGTTTTTTTCATACTGTCTTTTGCCCTGAACCCTCTGCAAGCAAGTGCAGAGTAGACTTGTGCGGCAATATCAGGATGGAGTTTTTTTCCCAAAGAAGATACCAGCAGCTCCCCCATTGCGTTATCAGGGATTTTAGAACACGTTCGGATTATTCTCAGCGCTCTGTCACGGGGCACAGATGTACCGGGATCCAAACACCTGTTTAAAATCGGTTCTACGTCTGCACCAAAAGAGGCAAATGCAGCCAAGGCGTGGCTACGGGTTGAGGGAGGGTCTATCAGTTTAACAACTGCAGGAATAAGTGCAGGATGTTTCACCGTCTGGGCAGCTTTGAGTGCTGCGATCACCACCCCTTCATCCTCATCAGAGATAAGGTCAAGGAGTGGGTGGAAAAAGTTTCTGACAGCAGTTCTTTGCAGTATCAAAGCAGCCTCGATCCGTTCTTGAGCAGACTGACTCGAAACCATAGCAGTGAATACATGTGCGGCTCTGAGAATGCCATTTATTCCCCCATAGAGAAACAGGCCACTGATAGCGGCACTTTTAATTTCAGGAGAATCGCTGTGGATATATGGTGCAACCAGAGAGACCGGCTCATCAGTGGTAGCACAGAGCACGCGTATCGCAGAAGCCTTCAGGGAGTCGGAACATTTTTGTGCAAGGACTCTTTGAGCGACGTTGCGTCCCCAGGGTGGTAGGATATTCTCGATTCTTTCCAGAACATCTTTACGAACCGAATCATCCGTTCCGTACCAGGCGATCTTTTCCAGCTGAAGCGGGTAATCAGGATGTGCAGCCTTTTCAAGCAAGTCAAGTCCGGTTGCAACAGAAAGGGCGTTGCCGGAGCCTAAAAACCGATTGATAATTTTCATTGTGGAGGCGTCGTGGATATTAAGATCAAGTTCACCAATACTTTTTTTACTCAGTGTCTTTTTTAGCTGCGCACCGTAAGAGCGGTAGAGGAAAAAGACAATAATCAGACAAACAACGATTACTGCAAGGGTAAGGTAGACAATGTAAAGAGTATTATTTGCAGAAAACCGGCTCAAACCCATCAGCAAAAATGCAGTAACGGCGTAGCTCAGAGGGATGCCTACCCCCTGAGCCAAGACGTACACCGTATCTCTCTCCCTGTTTGTCAATGGCTGAAAAGCACTTTGCACTGAAGTTTTAGTTAGTCCGGAGTAGAGCATATAGTCTGCAAACTGGGTGATGATAATAATGATGAACAAGAGGTGCTCTGAAGAGTGTCGAAAAAGAGCTGCAAACAGTGCACCGATCAATAAGAGTGCAACTCCTGCAGGGCTGCCTCCAAGTCCAAGAGGCATACCGAATTTCAACAGCAGTTTACCTGCAAAAAAAGTAAGAAAGATAAAGCTCAAGGCGGTAATTGCAGCTCGGGCCAAACCGATAAACCCGCTCATTCTTTCCACATCAGAGAAAAAATTTCTTGCCTCTGAATAGAACAGGTATTGCACCAGCAGAGTTATGGTATAGGCGACCAATTGATAGGAGAACACCAGCAGAGTATACCGTTTTTTTACAATTTTAATCAGTTCTGAAAATCCGCTGAGCTGATTGCCATAATTTTTTTCACGTTTATTCAGGTGGTATTGGGATTGGACCGGCACAATGTGCACCGTCACGAGCCTCTGCACTATTATAAGTGCAATGACCAGTGAAGCTGCCCCTATCAGAATCAACCGTTCCAGTGAACCGGTTAGCTCTGAGAGTGGCCTGATCAGAAGACCTGCACTAACAATTGCAACAATTTCACTTCCGGTTATTCTCGGATACTGTTTCTTTATGGTTCTTGCATTAAAAATTTCTGCAGCCTGCGCCCCCCTGAGCATCATGCAGTACAAGCTGCCCATTATATTGACTACCATCAGAGGATAGACGGTCCATTCAAGACCAGGTTGTGCTATCAGGAAAAAAGAGATGAAAAACAGTGCGGCAAAAATAGCTATCAAAAATACGGAATACCCTGCAAGCCGGATTTTTTTTTCAAGGAAGTTAAGTGCGATCGTAAACAGAGGTACAGTAAGGCCCACAAGCAAATAGACCGTACGCAGTCCATCGGAGCCATACGTAATCAACAGCTTTGTATAGGCCACATTGTATAGCAGACCAAAGGCAAGCCCGACAAAAAATGCCTGACCAACCAAAAGAAGCAGCGGATCATTATACCAAATAGTTGTACTGTTTTTTTCTGATTCCATTGCCATTGTAACCAAAGCAGATTGATGTTTCATATAATTTTACCAGCAGGTTAAAGAATTGTCAATGGAATTGAATTTCTGGAGATTGCGGTGTACTGCTGTGCACCGCAATCAGCTGGTGAATTTAAACATCACCTTTTTCTATTGATTCAAGAAGTCTTTTTTGTTTCCCTTTAGCTCCTTTTATCAGAGCAATAACCATGAATAATAGTCCCACAGCAACAACAGCACCCACTGCAGCAACTGGTACGTTTTCACTCTCCAACCAGCTCAAAGCAGATGGTTGCTCTGCTCCACCCACTCCCTCTGCTCCACCCACTCCCTCTGCTCCACCCACTCCCTCTGCTCCACCCACTGTTTGAGCAACAACCGCTTCTTCTGCTCCCACCGCGTCGTGCTCTTGAGGTAAAGCAGCAGCAGAAGTTTTTCCATAAGACATCACCAACCCATCAATTCCAGGGACCAGCAGTGGTCTTTTTTCAGCTCCCGGCACATCAAGATTTGAAAAGATCTCATTTCCTTCCCTTTCCACGGCAAAAGAGACACCGTGCTTTTGGGCCAGTTCTCTTAGAGCCTTTTCAACATTTACTCTTGCGACCAGTGTTCCGCCGAATCGGTTGTTTGCGGTGGCAAGGGGCCTGACCCAGAAAAGGGAGAGAGAGCCACCGCTTAGCAACATTCCATAATAGGTCTGCTGGGATGCTTCGGTACCTCTGTGCCACCTCTGGGTGCCAACGGTTCTGAAGCTTCTCTGCTGGATTCCCTGCTGAGTGACTTCACTGATTACTTTCCCCTTTGAATTTGTACGCAGCAGAACTTCAAATGCCGGCTGATTGGCAATTTTTTCGTTGAGAAGAGTTTCAGAGGCGCCGAGATTACCAATTGGAGCGATCTCTTGTGCTGTTTGTCTGAGGAGATTGTCGGTTTCCGCAAACCATGAAGAGACAATTTCATAGGGATTAGCGCAATATGCCGAGATCAGGGGGGACATGACAGCGACTGTTATCATCGCAACCAGACTGTTGAAGCACACACTCTTTTTAAACTTTACACTCCACATAAAACCCTCCCTCTCTCAAAATGGATAACGTGGACTACTGAAAAACCGCCTATTCATACCTATAAGTTAACACATTAACTTTTAGGTATCCAATAAAAATGGATCTTTTGTATTTGGATAGCAGATAAACACCATAAGAATCTGGCTTTTTTCTACAAGGGGCACCAGAAGTTACTCCCTCTTGCTAAGTAATCAAGTGTTGATGATGGTAATTTTTTGCCATGTGGCAACCGGTATAGTTATATTAAGTTTGATGAAATCCGGTGTAACGCCGAAAAGTCAACAATGAGGCTTTTGTCAAATATGAAAGTTAAGCAAATTAATCCCAAAAATCAGACCAGCAAGTATGGCCATTTTTTAACTTTAACGAATCGATTCAGCCTTAAAACAGAAGGAAACAGATGTTTTTTTCAAAGCACATTTTCACTTTTCTGCTATTGAGCTTTTTTTTACCTCTTGCGGAAGCGGCCTCGTTACGAACGGTGCGCATAGGCGTTTACGATAACCCGCCTACGGTATCCACCGGTACCGGTGGCGTTCCCGAGGGGATATTCATTGACATCATAAAAAGGGTCGCAGAAAAAGAGGGCTGGAAACTCCAGTACATTCCCGGAAACTTGCAGGAGGGTATGCGGCGACTTGAAGCGGACAGTATTGATCTGATGCCAGATGTGGAATTTTCGCAAAGCAGCACAGAACGGTTGGATTTTAATCAGCTCGCGATTCTCTCTTCATGGCTGAGGGTTTTTCACCGAGAAGGAGATCTAATCAGTTCGGTTGGGGAACTTGAGGGTAAGCGGATCGCCACTCTGCAAGGATCAGTTCAGGAACATTTACTTAGAGAAGAGCTTGCACAACGACTTGCTGTCTCATTCCAACAGATTGTTTTTCCGGATCACCAAAGCGTTGTTGAAAGCGTCCGGTCCGGTACTACAGATGTCGCGTTACTGGGTCGGTTCTATGACTACCAAAGGCCCCAGGAAAACCTAATCGCCTCTTCTGTTACCCTCAACCCCAGCACACGTTATTTTGCAGCAAAAAAGGGGCACAACACCGATCTGCTGCATGCAATAGACCGGCACGTCTCGGAGATGATGACCCATTGGGGTTCAGCTTATTACCAATCGCTTTCACCCTGGCTCAGTGAGCAACCGCGTACATCTATCAGCCGTACTGTTCTTTTTTCTATTTTTGCAATCTTACTGGCATTGACAATCTTTCTTTTAATGAATCGGTTGTTGCGGTTGAAGGTGAATAAGCAGAGCGATCAGCTGCGGGAGAAAAACAAACTCCTTGCCTCTGCTTTGGACGAGTTGCAGCAGACCCAAAATGAGGCGATCAAACAGGAACGGCTCTATATTCTGGGCCAGCTGGCAAGTGGAGTAGCTCACGATTTCAGCAATTTTCTTGTTCCTATTATGACCTATGCGGATCTGATGTTAAGTGATGAGAGTGAGCTTGAGGATAAAAAAGCTGTTCAGCAGAGACTTAATGCCATGAAATCTGCCGCAAGTCGTGGAGCAGAACTCGTACACAGCATGCAGAATTTCTGCTGTTTTTCAAACCGATCAAAAAGTCATCAGGAAGTTGATGTAAACGAGTTGATTCATGAGGCTGTCGCATTGTGCCAAAAACAGTGGCTCTGCAGAGGTGCGGACACCAATTCTATCACCGTCAGTTTTCAACTCTGTGATGAAGCGAAAATACTTGGTACAAAAAATGAAATTGCCGAGATGATTTTGACCCTTGTTCTCAATGCTGCAGATGCAATGGCTCAGGGCGGCCTGCTCGAAGTAACCACAGAACGATCCGACAACACGATCCGGTTGGTAGTAACCGATAACGGATGCGGAATGTCCCCCGAAACGCGTAAAAGATGTTTTCAGCCCTTTTTCACAACAAAGGGTGTTAACAGTACAGGTATTGGTCTCACAATGGTTAAGAATATCATAGCATCACATAGCGGCCACATGAGAGTTATAACAGAAGAGGGCAAAGGGACCAGTTTTGTTGTAGAATTTCCTCAACACACAAAACAAGCAACAACTACAGCATGACGCTATCCCAGTAAACCATACAGGGGCGGGACAAGAGTGAACGATGTAATCTCTGGGTTCCCCCTTCGCTCCCTCAGCGCTTAAATCTAACACCCGGCACCCCCCGGCGGGAAAAAGGTGTAATTTAAAACGAGAATGCCGCCGAATGTATCGTTCGACATAGAATCGTACCTATAAAGATTTCACGATTGACGGTTGGGGTGGTGCTAAATTATCTTGCTGCACTACGGTATACACTCCAGGCGGTTGGAAAAACCTCACCAAATGATCAATCCTTGAAAAAAATCCGGCATAATGGAATAATAAGTTAGGAGTGTACTTTTTTTACCTTTTAGCGAAAAGATTGTAACCATGATAAAGAGACTCCTGATTCCCATTTTTCTCTGTGTTGAAGCTGGGTTTGCGGCCCCTCTGCTCTCTGTTGATTTTAACTCTCACCCTTTAGGGCCATACACCATGGCGATGGCAGAGCAGGACTTTCCCGAAGCCCAGTGGTATTATGGGATGGATCAGGGAAGAGGAGAGATAGTTTACGGCCCGGATTCAGCCAGTAAAGCACTTATGATGCTCTACCCCGCCGATACTTTTGGTCCTCATGAGAACGGGCTGCAGATAAAAGCCGTACTTCAAAAAGGCGTGGATACCGCCTGGGCGGCATATACGGTGATGTTCCAGGAGGGGTTTGATTTTGTAAAGGGGGGAAAGCTGCCTGGTTTGTGCGGAGGGGCCTGCGTTACGGGCGGCAATACTCCTGATGGCACCAACGGCTGGAGCGCTCGCATCATGTGGCGTTCAGACGGCAACAGTGTTCAGTACATGTACTTCCCAGAAAATGAGGGTGTTGATTTACCATGGAATTATCACCTACCGCAAAAGCGTTTTCTTCCCGGAGAGTGGCACACGGTGGTCACCCGCATAATCATGAATACACCCGGTAGTAAAGATGGCTCAGTGTACTCCTGGTTTGACGGTGAGCTGGCCCTTGTGGCGGAGAGTCTTATGTTCAGAACTGCAGCAGATCTGGACATCGATGTATTCTACCTATCCACTTTTTTTGGAGGCAGTGGTTCAATCTGGGCACCACCAAAAGATGTATCCATAAGTTACGGCTCGTTTGAGGTTACAGCAGATCAGTTCTCCCCAAAGCCCCAGGCACTCTTTTGGATTTCCCAAAATACGGGTACGGTTCCGTTTACCTTGCATACCAATGCCACTCACAGCATGGGAAGAGGGCTTAGCCATAACGTGGATTTCGGTAACGGCAGCACAGCGCAAAGTTCTGAGGCAACGACCGTATATGCCGAACCCGGCGTTTATACCCTTACCCACACGGTGACCGACACTGCAGGATTAACATCTGAGAATAGTACCAGAATAATTGCTATCGACTCAACAGACGGACTTACTTCAAAGACCTGGCAGGGAGTTTTCTTTAATGACACAATCACCACTAGTGATTCTTACCTGAATATGACTCTTACCTGGCTTGATACCGGGGCGACGACCATACACCTTGGGCCATCAATAACCGGTGAGGCGGAAGGTGAGTGGTCTCTTTTTGGTGCACTGCGAATAGAGGACGGAATAGCATCACCGCTCGATTACACAGAAAGGATGTATGATGTTGAAAACGGTATAGCGGTAACAAGAGACGCTATACGGGTAAGCTTTCAAATGAATTTTGATGCATCACCAATGACCTATTCGGTATGGGTCAATGGGCATAAGCTGGGGGATGAGTATCGCTACCGTGGATATGCCAAATCGATTTCTCACTATGGTTTTCATTCATTAACTGATTATGCAGCCATACTGTCCAATGTCTCCGTGGGGGACAGTATAGATGACGGGCAAGGTTTGAGGAGAGTAAATGCGGACAGAAAAAAATTATCGGCATCACTCACATTACACCATGATGGTGGAACTATCATTTTCTCCACTAATTCACAACATCAGAATACAGAACTTAAAATTTACAATCTTCGCGGAACGCTCGTACAAAAGGTCGTACTAACACCAGACTCACAACATCAGATAACCGACCTTACAAGCGGATCCTACCTATACCAAACCACAGTTGAGGGGGTAAAGGAGCGGGGTAGTTTTATCCTGCAGCGTTAACCGACAGTACGATCTGAGGCTAACATTACGACTAGCCAATGGTTTTTCAGCACTATACAGATCTCTTTTTTTACCCGTTTGCGCTGGTGGGATTGGATTTTTCCGGCGCACGGTTTTTACATTATTTATCTTGATAAGTGTTACTTTACCGAACAAATCGATGACTCACCATAAACACAGGTTCTCAACAATATGAAAAATCTGCTTCGATTATTGCTATTTTCCGCCACGGCCCTTTTGGTTATCTCGCTGATCGTATGGATAAGCAAACCCACTATCGACACCGCTATACCCGAGCACATTCCGGCAGCTGGCCGTACTGCCAAACTGACTGTTGGCACTACCTACTACGAAACAGCCGGTCCGGACTATGGAGAAATTGTATTGATGATTCACGGCAGTTTTGTTCCAAACATAGTATACGACAACACTTTTGCAGCCCTTGCAGATTCAGGTTTACGCACCATCAGGTATGATCTTTACGGAAGAGGTTTCTCTTCACGCCCCCGAGTGGATTATACTCCAGAGCTTTACATAGAACAGATCGGCGAACTTCTCGATCATCTCAGGGTAACAGAACCGGTTCATCTGATGGGACTTTCAATGGGAGGCGCTCTGGCAATGCTTTTTAACCATCAACACCCCAAGCGTGTCAGGAGTCTCATTTTAATCGATCCGGTAACACCCACATTTTTCTCTGATAATCAGCAGCAACGCATAAATCGTCTTAAGGAGAGACTGGGACGTCTTTTGTCATCTGACACCGAACAGGCTTCTCATATTGAAAGGGTACGGCCACTGATGCAGAAGGCCAGAGAACAGTTGCGGTACAAAGGTGTTCCGCCTGCGGTTTTCTCTGCAGCGCGACATTTCCAGTCCATGGATCTGGAGTCGGCATATTGGACAGCAGGAAATTCCGCTCTGCCGGTTCTTCTTATCTGGGGACAGGAGGATGAAGTGATACCGATAAGCGAAAGTGCCACGGTACTGGAGCTGATACCACAGACACAATTTCACGCGATTGAGGGTGCTGGGCATATGCCTCATTATGAAGAGGCGGATATTGTGAACGGGATATTTTATGGATTTTTGCGATCGCAGCGTTAGGGGTGGGATTTTAGATGCGAAAGGCCGGGTTTCCATTGACCAACAAGGCTACCTTATGCAAACCGATACGTTTCGTAAGTCTTTATTTTACAAGGAGTTAAAAATGGGGTGGCTGAGGGGACTCGAACCCCCAACTTCTGGAACCACAATCCAGTGCAGTAGCTCAAAACAGCTCAAAAACGCCACTTTTGACCCCTGTTTTGAAAAAATGTAAAGAATTTGTAAAAAAAAGAGACCCAAACATGTTTTCTACTGGT